>JBDKJS010000057.1:0-14925 GCA_039806065.1 Bacteroidota bacterium
AATAGTAGCGCTTTTACTAATGGCTCAATTTGTATCAGGTCAGCATCCTGCTGATAATTTTAGCCACCTAATTGATAGTAACCAGCTAAGACAAAAAGTGTATGACTTGGCCGGAACTGAATTTGAAGGAAGGAATACAGCTGAACCGGGTCAAAAAAAAGCTGCAGCTTATATAGCAAACTTTTTTTCTCAAATAGGGCTAGCTCCTATAGTTCATCAGTCTTATTACCAATCGCATGCTTTGAGTAAAAAAATTTCAAAAAAAAAAGCCATCTTAATTAATGGCAAAGAATTTATTTTTTTAAAAGATTATTTTTACATCCCAGGATTTAATGATACCACAATAGTTTTAGATCAAATTTTATTTTGTGGATACGGTATTGATAGCATTGGATTATATAATGATTTTGAAAAAATAACCATTGAAGATAAGGCAATTTTAATTTTTGACACAGAACCTCATAATGATTTTGGAAAATCAAAAATTACCAAGTCGTGGAATCAATGGAGTATTTGGTCAAATAGTTACAACTATAAATTAAATAAAATAGCAGAAAAAAAACCAGCTGCGGTGTTTATTATTACAGATGTAACACGAATGATAGATTCATTGAATTATACTGATGTGGTTCCACGTGATATTTACCATGCCAATATTTCTCCTGTTCCTTTTATCTATATTTCCTATGAAATGGCGCAAGCTTTTTTTGGGGAAGGTCAAGAACATGAATTAGAGGCTTTGATAAACAGATGTAATAAATTAAAACCCCAGTCTCAAAATGTAGTTGTCAATAGCACTGTTAGGCTGTTTACTAACACTGAAACACTAACAGGTGATAATGTAATTGGGTATTTAGAAGGGAGTGATGCCAAAGAAGAGGTAATTTTTGTTACTGCGCACTACGACCATCTAGGGGCCAATGATACTACCTGGTTTCCTGGTGCCGATGATAACGCTACTGGAACAGCAGCAGTAATGCAAATAGCCAAAACAATGACTACTGCAGCTTTAGCGGGATACCAACCTAGAAGGAGCATTGTTTTTATGTGTGTAAGTGGCGAAGAGCGCGGACTCCTTGGATCTAAATACTATGTAGAGCATCCCATTATTCCTTTGGAAAACACCATGTGCAATTTAAATATAGACATGATTGGCCGCACCGATCCACGCCACGATTCTATTGACATAAGTAATTATGTCTACATTATTGGATCTGATAAATTGAGCACCGACCTTCATTACACCAGCGAGGCCGCCAACAAAAGAAGCGCAAAACTATTTTTAGATTATAAATACAATGCAACAGATGATCCCAACAGGTATTATTATAGAAGCGACCATTATAATTTTATAAAAAATGGAATACCGGCAATATTTTATTTTAGCGGTGTTCACGCTGATTATCACAAACCAACCGATACAGCTGAAAAAATAAATTATACCTTGCTGCAAAAAAGAACGGCTTTGGTTTATCATACACTTTGGGACTTGGCTAATAAAAAAGATGCACTTATTATAGATGTGGCCACCGAACCAGAAGAATAAAAAAACAATGAACAACATGAAAAAAAAATTATCTGCTATTGTATGTATTCTTATACTAATGTGTTTTAATTCATTGATAGCTCAAAAGCTTAACAATGAAGAAATGTTTAAGCAATATTTTATAACACATATTGACAGTCTTGACCACATTGAAGGTATTTGGAATGTGAATACTGAGCAGCAATTTTTTAGATATGATACACTTTATGAAGAAAGAAAATACCCTAAAGCGGCCAAAGTGGCAATAATTAAACGCAATGGCAAATACGACTCCTTTAATCTTACGGGAGAAAGTTATAATGTTGAATTTTTACCTACCGAAGTTCAAGGTGTCTTTTTATATAAAAACAACTTTATTGAAACAGGAAGCAGCACTAAAACCAGTGCTGTAATTAGTAAAAACGGTACCATGGAATATACTTACGATTTTCCAGATGATTATTTACGGTATAAATTTGATGATAGTTATGAGGAAGGAACCAAAGTAACCAATCATTTAATATGGAATAAAGTGTTTCCAGAAAAAAATGCAGTTAAGTAAATTTTTTTTGTTTTTATTATTGCTAATCAGCCATGACGGGTGGTCATCTCAGGTAAACTGGCATGGTGCACTATGGCTCAATGACAGCATCTCATTACCCATACGATTTTACACCAATAATGACGCTGCTTTTTTTATTTGCTCCACAGACACCTCACCAGCCACTGTAGAAAAAACAATTGATAGCACTCATTTTTATTTCCAAAACTTTGATGCGCACATTTCTGTGTTGGAAAGAAACGATTCACTAATTGGATTTTTTTATAACAACTCGAGAGCGAAACAGCAAAGCGTCCCTTGCTGGGCTAAAAAAGGCATTCCACTTTTGGCACCGAGCCAATTTCACATTGGGCAATTTAATGGAAAGTGGGAGGCGCATTTTACTGACGATTCCATTATGAATAGCGCAGTAGCGATATTAAATCAAATAGATAATAAAGTTACCGCTACTTTTCTAACCCCAACTGGCGACTTTAGGTTTATCGAAGGCTATGTAGATGGCGATCAATTATACATGTGGGCGTTTGATGCAAGCCATTTGTTTGTTTTCACGGCCGAATTACAAAGTAGCGATACATTAATTGGAAATTTTTACAGTGGCACTAACCACCAAGAAAAATGGCGAGCCATTAGAAACGACCAATTTAAGCTGGTGGATGAATATGCTTTAACTCAATTAAAATCAGAAAATACAGTTATTTCATTTAGCTTACCAGATACCAACGGAATTAAGCGCTCAATCATGGACAGTGAATACAAGGGCAAGCCTCTGGTAATTCAGCTCATGGGCACTTGGTGCCCCAACTGTTTGGATGAAATAAAAACAATCAATCAATTGTATGATCAATATAGTAATCTTGGTGTAAAGTTTATTGGAATAGATTTTGAAAGGAAAAACGATTTCCAATATGCTAAATCAAGCATTATAAAATTAACCAAACGCTTAAATATAAAGTATCCTATTCTTTTTGGCGGATTGGCTAACAAGGCCTTGGTGCCTTCGGTTGTTTTGGGCCTCGAAAACTTTGTAGCCTTTCCTACCACCATTTTCATTGATGCTTCAGGAGCGGTAATGGCTATTCATTCCGGCTTTAATGGACCTGCCACAGGTGATTACCACTTATCCACAGTTGCTCGATTTAAAACAATTTTAAATCGTCTTGTAAATCGTTAACCACCCTTATATTTAGGAAAGGATGTTGGTGTTTAGATTTTTTAACCTTTTTCGATTAAAATTATTTTGCTTAATATCAATGATTTAATTGATTAAAGCAACACTTTGTTTATCTTTTATGCAAAACCGTTAAACAAACAATGTTTGGGGCTGTTTATTCTAGAAATCAAACTTTAAACCCAATTAATTTACAATGAAAACAAAATTTCTACTTACAGCAGCATGCGCTTCGCTGCTCAGCTTATCAGCCTACAGTCAGGCAACACTTCAAGTAATTCACAATTGTGCCGATCCAGCTGCATCCGTGGTGGATGTGTATGTCAATGGTACTTTAACGCTTGATGACTTTCAATATTTAACTGCTACACCAATTCTGCCACTTCCCTCTGGAGTGAACTTAGACATTGCAGTTGCTCTAGGCAACTCATCATCTGTTCTTGATGCATTGGCCACATTTCCAGTTACGCTAGCTGCAGGTGAAAGCTATGTGGCAGTAGCTAGTGGCTTATTGTCACCTCCAGCTTTTGCTGCCAACCCTGATGGCCGTGCCACAGGCTTTACACTCTTGCTTCAAAGCGATATCGAAACTACTTCCGGTCCAAGTGATGCAAGCATTAGAGTGGTGCATGGCTCTACCGATGCTCCAGGTGTAGATGTAATTGCTCGTGGAGTAGGAGCGTTAGTGGATAATGCGCTATATGGAGACATTACCCCTACACTTACTGTGCCTGCTTCAGATTATATTTTAGATATCACTCCAGCAAATGATAACAGCACAATCGTTGCTTCATTTGAAGCTCCACTTTCAGCATTGGCTGGAACAGGCTCTGTTGTTTTTGCTAGCGGATTCTTAAATCCCGCTGCCAACCAAAACGGTCAAGCCTTTGGTTTATATGTAGCCACTCCTTCGGGTGCAGTGCTTCCGCTTTCTTCTATTTCACAAGCACGATTACAAGTTATCCATAACGCTGCCGATCCAGCGGCTGCATCTGTAGATGTTTACCTAAATGGAATATTGGCGTTAGATAATTTTTCTTTCCGCACGGCAACTCCTTACATTGATGTTCCGGCTGATGTAAATATTGCTATTGGTATAGCACCTTCAACATCCAACTCCGTGGCTGACACAATTAAAAATTTCAATGTTACACTTCAGAATGGTAAAACCTATGTGGCTATCGCCAATGGCCTTGTAGCTCCAGGTTTTGTTTCTAATCCTGATGGAAGAAATACCGATTTTACCCTAATACTGAGCGATGGAATGAAGGAAGCTGCCGATAATGGTGCTAATACTGATTTCAGGGTATTGCACGGTGCTACTGATGCCCCAGGTGTTGACGTTATTGCTAGAGGTGTTGCTACCTTAGTAGACAATGCACTTTACACTGATTTTACAGGATACCTTTCAGTTCCGTCAGCTAATTACACATTAGATATTACGCCTGCCAATGATAATTCTACCATTATCGTTTCTTACCAAGCTGATTTATCAGGGTTGGCGGGTGGTTCAGCTGTGGTTTTTGCAAGTGGTTTCTTAGATCCTACAGCTAATCAAAATGGACCAGCTTTCGGACTATTTGTAGCTTTAAGCAATGGTACAGTATTGCAATTAAATACAGTTAGTACTGCTCGACTTCAGGTTATTCACAATGCAGCCGATCCTGCAGCTTCATCAGTTGATGTATATTTAAATGGGGCTATTTTATTAAACGACTTTGCTTTCCGTGCAGCCACACCTTTCATAGATGCACCTGCAGGCGTGTTGTTAAACATTGGAGTTGCACCTGCTACCTCTACTTCTGCAGCCGATACACTTAAAAACTTCCAAGTTACATTAGCAAACGGACAAACCTATGTGGCGGTTGCCAATGGTTTAGTGGCCCCCGGTTTTGCAGCTAATCCTGATGGAAGAAATACAGATTTTACATTATTCCTTTCTCAAAGCGTTAGAGAAAGCGGTACCAACCCTTCGAATGTTGATTTTATAGTGTTACATGGTGCTACTGATGCTCCTACAGTAGATGTTATTGCGAATGGTGCCTTAACATTGGTAGATAATGCAGCTTATGGTGATATCACCCCTTATCTTTCAGTACCTGCCGCTGATTATTTATTAGATATAACACCGGCCGCAGGCTCACCTGTTGTAGCTTCTTTTACCGCTCCATTGAGTGGTTTAGCTGGTGGTGCAGCAGTAGTTTTTGCTTCAGGATTTTTAGATCCAACTGCTAATCAAAACGGACTGGCATTTGGACTGTTCGCTGCATTGGCTAATGGAACCGTGGTGCCTTTCAGCAATGTAACTGGAGTAAATGAAAGCTCAATAGTTGCTGATAGAATATTCCCGAACCCTGCTACAGATAAATTAAATGTAATTCTTGATTCCAAAGGTGATGTGGCCGTTAGTTTACTTGACATTGCAGGTGCAAGTGTTTACAATGCAGTAATTAACAGCAATAGTGAGATTAACTTAAATAATATAGCACCAGGAACTTATTTCTTACGCCTTCAAAATAACGGTGCTACCCAAATACAAAAGGTAATTATTACAAAATAGACTTTGGTTTTTTTGGTTTTCGATGTAAATGCCCCAGTATTTTTGGGGCATTTTTTATTTGAAACGCCATTCGCTATTGCATACGAATTAAAAATATTACATTAGCAAAAACTATCGGCATTAATAAATTGTTATTAATCAGGTAAAAGGAGGACAAGAAAATGAGCCAGTTTTCTATAAGAGACATTGAGCGGCTTACCGGTATAAAAGCCCACACATTGCGCATCTGGGAACAACGGTATAACTTACCCAAGCCAAAGCGCACCGATACCAATATTAGGTTTTATGACGATGAAGATTTGAAGCTTCTGCTCAATATTTCCATGCTCAACAGGTATGGACACAAAATTTCAGACATTACCAGATTCTCAAGAACTGAAATGTTGGAAAAAGTTGCCAATTATGCCAAAGAAGAAACGCTTCAAAGGCAAGACCAGCAGCAAGACCTTCAAATTCAAGCGTTGATATTTGCAATGCTTAATTTAGATGAACGTTCATTTGAACGAACATTGGGACAAAGCATTCTTAAGATGGGATTGGAGAAAACAATAGTAAACGTGCTCTTTCCTTTTTTAAGAACTGTTGGGCAACTGTGGCAGTCAGGTAGCATTAATCCCGCGTACGAACATTTTATGACCAACCTTATTCGAATGAAAATCTTGGTTGCGATAGACAGCATTGATGTGGAGCCCGCCACAAATCCCAAAAAATTTATTCTTTTTCTCCCTCAAGGCGAAAGCCATGAAATAGGATTGCTTTATGCACATTATATTATCAAGTCTAAGGGCCACAATGTGTTATACCTGGGGCAAAATCTGCCATTTGATGATTTAGAAAAGGTTTACGAGAAATTTCCTGCAGACTATATCTTTACTAGCATAACCATGCCACCTTCCAACTATAATATTAATAGTTTAATAGAAAATTTATTGAACCATTTTCAAAAATCTTTTTTGGTGATTACAGGAAACTACATTATTCACCATTTGAAAAAACTACCTAGCAGAGTCATGAAGCTTGAAAAAGAAGAGGACTTGTTAAATTTATTATAAAACAAAAGGCGGGATTTCCCGCCTTTTTTATTTACACTAAAACAGTATTGTCTAATTATTTAATTGCTGACATAAAAGCGTTTCTATTGTTGTCATTCAAAAATTTTCCAATGAAATGGCTAGTTATGGTTGTGCTAGATGTGTCTTTAATTCCTCTCGAAGCAACACAAAGATGATCAGCCTCTATAACCACTGCAATGTGGGGCGTGTCTAAAATTCGCTGTAAACATTCCGCTATTTGAACAGTAAGTCGCTCTTGTACCTGGGGTCTCCTTCCAAAATACTGCACAATTCTATTTATTTTTGATAAACCTATTACCTTCCCATTGCTAATGTATCCTACGTGTGCCTTACCTATTATAGGAACCAAGTGGTGTTCACAAGTGGAATAAAGCGTAATGTTTTTTTCTATCAATACCTGATTGTATTGATATTGGTTTTCAAAAAGGGTAATGTCGGGAAAGTTTTCAGGGAGTAAGCCACCGAAAATTTCATTTACATACATTTTTGCTACACGCGATGGTGTGTCACGTAGGCTCTCATCATTTAAATCCATACCCAAGGTGTGCAAGATAGATTTAAAATGTTTGCTAATTGTTTCAATTTTTTCTTCTGTGCTTATGTCAAAGGCATCCTCTCGAATAGCATTGTTGAAGTTACTTGAATTCACATGCTTTTTTTCATGAACATGCTGGTTGGCTATAAGGTCATTAAATTTCATATTGTATGTTTAAGGGGTTTGACAATGTGTTAAACACATATTTCTAAAATAAGTTTAAATATTAGAAAAGTGCAATTTATTGTTTAATTTGTCATATAAAAAAATAAACACAATTGTTGCAGAGGTCAAAAGTATCCCTACCTTTGTTCAACATTTTCAGTTAAAAGTTAAACAACAAACGTTATGACACAATTAGAATTTAATCACAAAGTTTCGCGCGAATCGCGACCGCTTAAGGGCTATGCCTTTAGACTTACACAAAATACGGATGATGCCGAAGACCTGGTACAAGATACCATGTTAAAGGCATTTATGAATAGAGATAAATTTCAAGATGGTACCAATTTAAAGGGGTGGCTTTATACCATAATGAAAAACATCTTTATTAATAAATATCGAAGAGCTCGCAAGAGTAATATTGTAACTGATGATACAGATAACCAATATTATATAAACAATGCGGCCACTTCAATGAAAAATGGAGGTGAGGGCAAAATGGTAATGCAAGAAATAAAAAGGGCAATCGCTAGTATTTCTGAAAACTTGAGCACCCCATTCATGATGAGCTATACTGGTTATAAGTATGAAGAAATAGCGGATCATTTAAAATTGCCTCTAGGCACTGTAAAGGTAAGAATACACAATGCTAGACATGAGCTGCAAAAAAAACTGGCAGCTTATGGCACCAATAAATCCTTTTTAGCATCATAGTAAGAATTTGGTTTTTATGGTTAGTAAAAAGCACCGAAATGTAAAATATTCTCGGTGCTTTCTTTTTATGTTAACTAAGAGAATATTTTACCTTTGTGACTTAAGTTTAAATGATGAAGTCTGCAGTAATAATTTTTCCAGGGAGCAATTGTGATGATGACATGGTGCATGCTCTAAAACAATTTACAGGAGCTAAGGTTGAAAAGGTATGGCATAAAAAAACATCGCTTGAAGGCTTTGATTTAGTAGTATTGCCTGGTGGCTTTTCTTATGGTGATTACCTAAGAAGTGGTGCCATTGCTAGGTTTTCTCCTATAATGCAAGCGGTAATTGCTCATGCTGAGGCTGGCAAGTTGCTGCTTGGTGTTTGCAATGGTTTTCAAATATTATGCGAAGCCGGATTACTTCCAGGCGCGTTACTACATAACGATAATTCTAAATTTATTTGCAAAAATGTATTTATTAAGCCTGAGAATACAAGTACAATGCTCACTAAAAGCCTGGATCAAGCTACAGCATTAAAGATTCCTATTGCTCATGGCGAAGGCCGGTTTTTTGCACCACCAGAACAACTTCTAGCCATGGAAAAAAGCAATCAAGTTATATTTAGGTATTGTGATGAAAATGGGAATATTACCAAGGAAGCCAACCCCAATGGATCAATCAATAACATTGCGGGTGTATGTAATGAACAAAAAAATGTATTTGGACTTATGCCTCACCCAGAGCGAGCAGTTTTCGAAACATTAGCAAATGAAGATGGAAGACCTATTTTCCAATCCATATTCGAAAAAGAGATTGCGCTTTAACCGTGAATATTTTCTTTTAACCCGTATTTTACTATTACCGATGCTTCATAAGCTAAGAATGCTTCCCAACGCGCATCTACATCTTCTCCCTGGCTGTACCTTCGTGCAAACTTGATAAAGGTGGTGTAATGGTTGGCCTCACTAATCATTAAATCTTTATAAAATTGTTTCAGTTCAGGGTCTTTTACGTTTTCACTTAAAGTTTTGAAACGTTCACAACTGCGAGCTTCAATCATGGCCGCAAAAAGCAATCGATCTATTAGTACAATATGCCTAGCATGTCCTCTGCGAACAAACTGAAGTAGTTCATTCACATAGTTGTTTTTTGTTTCAGGAGTTAATTTAAAACCTCTGGCTGTGAGTTTTTCATACACCAATTTAAAGTGAGACAGTTCTTCTGTAGCGAGATCTATCATGGCTACTACCAAATCATGGTGCTCACAATTGTTTACAATAAGTGTAATGGCATTGGTTGCTGCTTTTTGTTCGCACCAAGCATGGTCTACCATGGCAGCTTCTAAATTCTCTTCAGCCAGTTGGGCCCAAAACGGGTCTGTTTTTAATTTTAATCCTAGCATGCTGCAAAGGTAGCTATTATTCACACCCTAATCTACTGCCACTAGCCTTACCAAGGGCCTTGTGCGAGATTTGTTTAGGACCAATCTGTCTTCATTTATCCCCCAATTGTCGGCTAATTCTAATGAACTAATAAACATGGCGCACAGGCTATCATCTAGTGTGCCGCAGTTTTTTCTACTCTCCCGTTTTGGGTAAAATGCAATTCCATGGTCTGCTAAGAGGGTATAGGTGCCCCCCATTTGACTACAGCCACAGTCTCCTTTAATTGTATTATTTGTACTATCAAGTAATATATATGAATTTTCAGCACTGGTTACACCATTGCTAAATTCTCTGACCCTCCACTTTACCCCTTCAATGCTGGTTACTCTTATAGGCTCGTGCAACACGAGTGATTTTAATAGTTTATAATCATCTATTATGGCATCATTTAGTAATTGCTGTTTGGCATCTAATTGAGTCAAAAAATTATCTCCAATAACATAAATTAATATGGAATCAGCAGTTCCTTCAAGAGCTATGGTGTTAGGTCGTTCAGTAAATTGAAACTTGCCTCTTTGAATATTATTTAATTCTTCTTTGCCAAGATATCTGGACTTTAATTCATAAGTAAAATTTTCTTTAAGCGTAAGCGAAACGTGGATACCATTACAAATAGCGCAAGGAATTAACCCCTTGTAAGTGCCCTTCCACCGGTCAGGTTCGTTAACAATATTTTCAGGTATGAACACTGGTCTGTCAGAAGTGCTTGATGAATCTAAAAGATTTCGGTTTACTCCATCGTCACTTGCTATTCCGCAGCCCAACATACTCATGGAGGAAATTAATATGAACACTCTGATGATATCCAACATGATGCAATGATACCTAAAATTTGTTCGTAATCAAGTATATTAAAATGCAGAGAGCGGATAAAAAAAGGCTGTTAGCAATAAGCCAACAGCCTTCTATTTTAACAATTCAACTTATTGCAGAATGATTCGTTGGGTTTGCACAGAGGCTTGATTGCTAAGTCTTAAATAATAGGTTCCTCGGGCCAAAGCTGAAAGGTCAAGCTTCAAGAAGTTTTCTAAAATCACATTATCCAAAACTAACATTCCTATGCTATTAAAGAGTTGTATTTTAGTATTTAAAACTGAATTAGAGCGAATGGTTACAAAGTCAATAATTGGATTAGGATACAAATCAAAATAATTAGTTCCAATATTGGAAATGGAAGTGGTAAGCCTCACATAGATACAGTCACTGGCAGTGCAATCATTGCTGTCGGTAATGGTAACACAATAAGAACCATCTGAAAAAACGTTGATAGCATTGGTGCTGTCGCCAGTGGTCCAACTGTAAGAATTAAAACCTACGCCAGCATTGAGTACCACGGGGGTAGTGGCACTTACCAAGGTATCGCCTCCTAAGTTTATGATAGGGGCTGCATAAATAATCACCATTACAGGTACGTAATTGCTATTACAATTGCCATTGCTAGTTTGGGCATAAAAGGTGGTAGTGGTGTTTAGAAACGGGGTGGTGAATGTGC
The DNA here is from genome assembly GCA_039806065.1 of Bacteroidota bacterium. Lineage (GTDB taxonomy): Bacteria > Bacteroidota > Bacteroidia > AKYH767-A > 2013-40CM-41-45 > JBDKJS01. Next base: position 11,225 of record JBDKJS010000057.1, read on the forward strand.
TGCCACTCCCAACAACACCAGAAGGTGAGGGCGTGTCAAACCATGTTATCGAATCTACAGCTTGTGCGCTGATGAGTATATTTCCAGGCCCACAGTTTTCAAAATTATTGGCTACAGGATCAGCGGGTATGGCGTTAATGGTGGCACTTACCATACTTAATGTACTCAAACATGTTCCATCAAAAATTCCAACATAATAATTAGTTGTTGTATTTAATAGAGGTGTGGTAAATTGATTCCCAACCGCAAGGACACTGTCTGCAAGAGCTGTTTCATACCACTGAACCTGACCACTACCAGTGCCACTAAGTATAAGGCTTGAAGCACCACACCCCGATGCTCCTACAGTTGATGGGGCTGCTGGTATATTGGCTACAATACCCTGTGTGGGCTCAATGGATGAGCTACAAAATGCATCGCCCGCTTGTGCATAGAAAGTAGTAGTGTTGTTGATATTTACATTTAGCGTATTTCCTGTTCCTACAATATTTCCCCCAATTGCATCATACCAAGTGATGGGGTAGTTGGAGGAAGCTAAAAGCGACACTGTACCCACACCACAAGTAGTATCACTTGTTAAGTTGGTAATTTCTACAATTCTTATCTCAGCCAATGTGGCAACTCTGCTGCTAGGACATGTATTAATCGCTTGTGCATAATAGGTCACTGTGGAATTGAGTAGTGGTGTAACTAAACTGGTTCCGGTGGCAATTAAATTTCCACCAGAAATAGCGTCATACCATTCTATAGGATCAGCAGATGCTGCCGTAAGAGTGAGCACTGCAGCACCACAACTGCTGTCACCAGTGGTGGTGGGTGGTACCGCCCCATCGATTGTCACCAATAGCGGAACTCTAGCACTAGGACAAAGGGTTCCCGCTGATGCATAATAGGTACTTGTATTATTTACAAAATAATTAAATGTGCTGCCACTACCAATAGCAGTTCCGCCAGATGAGTTGGTAAACCAGCTTATAGGATCTGTAGCAGAAGCCACAAGAATAGCAGTACCAGGGCCGCACCTACTTGTGTCCGTTGTGGTTGGCGGGCTAGATATGGTATTAATTGTAGCTGTAACGGGTGTTCTAGTGCTCACACAATTTCCAATATTGGATTGAACATAATAGACTGTGGTAATGGCAATGGTGGGTGTATTAAATGAACTTCCGGTTCCTAAAGCACTACCACCGTTGGCAACACTAAACCATTCAAGTGTTCCTGATCCTGATGCAGTAAGTGCTACGGTGCCACTGCCACATCTTGAAGCACTGGTTGCACTAGGCGCTGTAGGAATGCTATTGATGGTAGCCACAACACTAGTTCGGTTGGTACTAATGCATCCACTATTGTTACTTTGAACGTAGTAGGTGGTGGTGGTACTAATTACTGGAGTAGTATAGGCAGCACCGGTAAATAGTAGTGTGCCTCCTGAAGTTGCATCATACCATTCTAATAAACCGGTACCACTCGCACTAAGATTTAAAGTGCCGCTACCGCATCTACTAGCACCTATGGTGCTTGGTGCAGCTGGAACACTGCCTATGCTGGCCACCACAGGAGTGCGCGCACTGCTGCACAGCCCATTGTTACTGGCCACATGATAAGTGGTGGTGGTGCTTATACTTGGGGTAGTATAACTAGTTCCGGTGGTGAGTAAAACACCACCTGTGGCTGCACTCCACCATTCAAGCGTGGCTGCACCTGACGCACTTAAAGAAACAGTTCCTGTGCCACAGCGAAATCCAGCAGTTGTGTTTGGCGCATTTGGAATGCTATTGATTGTTGCAGTAGCTGCTATTCTAGCACTGCTACAAACGCCACTATTAGAAGCTACATAATACTGAGTGGTGTTAGAAAGTGACGGGGTTATGAAGCTAGTTCCGTTTGCAAGTAAACTTCCGCCAATAGCTGCACTCCACCATTCAAGTGTAACTGCACCAGATGCGGTGAGCGTTACGCTTCCACTACCACATCTTTGCGCACCGGTAGTAGCAGGAACAGCAGGAACAGCATTAATCGTAACGCTAATGGCTACTCTGTTAGAACTACATGTTCCATTGTTGGATGAAATAAAATATTGTGTAGTAGATGACAGAGATGGAGTGTTGAAACTAGTGCCAGTAGCTAATATACTACCTCCTGATGCTGCATCCCACCATTCTATGGTGGCACTGCCGGTTGCAGAAAGTGTTACACTGCCGGTGCCACAACGAGAGGCATTTGCAGCGCTTGGAGCTGCTGGTATGTTGTTGATAGTAGCGGTGGCCACAGTTCTGTCGCTACTACAAGTTCCATCGCTATTGCTTGCATAATAATTTGTTGTAACGGCTAAGCTAGGTGTAGTAAAAGTACTACCTGTTCCTAATAATGAACCACCTGTAGAGGCGCTCCACCATTCGATGGTACCACTGCCGCTTGCTGAAAGCGTTACCGTTCCATTACCGCATCTATTTGCCCCTTGGGTTGTAGGACTTGCAGGTAGGGTATTGATGGTGGCAATGGTCGCAACTCTAGCACTAGAACATGTGCCGTTGTTTACGGCAGCATAATAAGTAGTGGTAGCACTAATGCTTGGGGTAGCAAAGCTTGTGCCTGTGCCCAAGAGGGTGCCACCGCTTGCATCGCTCCACCATTCAATGGTTGAGGTTCCAGAAGCAGTGAGCGTAACCGAGCCCGTTCCACATCTGCTACCGTTGGTTACAGCGGGCACAGCGGGCACATTGTTTATGGTAGCAATTACAGCAGTTCTTCCGCTCGGGCAAGTGCTACCAGATTGAACGTAATAAGTAGTGGTGGTAGCAATATTCGGAGTGTTGAATGATGTGCCAGAACCTACAGGAAAACCTCCAGTAGGTAATGTAAACCAAGTGAGAGGCAATCCCCCGGTGGCTCCCAATTGCACACTACCTGATCCACATCGTGAATTGTTTATGGCAGAAGGCGCTGTGGAAAAAGGAATTACGCTAATTGTGGAGTCAAGCGTGTTGTTCGCTGGCACCACATCATTGGTATCAACGGTAATAAAGCTGAAAGTTAAACTACCGCCAGCGGTGGTATTTATGGTGGTGGGAAAGGTAAGGGTATCTGCATCAGTAGGATAGAACAAACCTGGTCTAGTGGCAGTTAAAGTGGTATTGATAAAGCCAGATATGGTTAAATTAACAGTTAAATTGTTAATTGTATCATTGCCAAAATTCCTAACTATAACTCGAATGGATGAATTAGCATTGCCACATGCATTGTTTGCTGGCGACACCATTTGAAATGGAGATTCATAATATAGCCCTTCAAATATATCGCCATTACTATCAGTTTTTACGATATACCCATCTTCGTAATTAAAACCAAAAGATCCTGTATGGCCGCCCATTATATATCCTCCGTCAGGGGTTTGTTCAGCCGCATAACCATGATCGTGGTTAACACCTCCATAAACTTTATTCCAAAGTGTATCGCCAAGGGGGTTTATTTTCATCATCCACATATTAGGTTCTGGCGAACCCCAACTAGAACTGGTTCCACTTACTACGTAATTGCCATCAGCAGTAGCTTTAATACTATGAAAATCATCAGGAAGTGAGCCTCCATAATACTTAGTCCATACTGCATCGCCACTGGCATCTAGCTTCATCACCAAACCGTCCATAGCACCAAAACCGCCAGACTCAGACCCACCACTAAGTATAAATCCGCCATCAGAT
>JBDKJS010000058.1:0-7440 GCA_039806065.1 Bacteroidota bacterium
ATTTTATTTACACAATACCCAGTTCCTTTGGTAGGTTCAGTTCCTGGTGCCATCCACATGGTTACGGTTGTGTTCCATGTTCCGTCATCTGCAGCTAGTAATTTATGCATAGCTGAAGGGGTCATAAACTCCATCCAAGCTTTTTGTTCAGCTTCCGTTTGAGCTGTTGCTTTAGATGTGGCAACGGTGCACAGGGCAGCTGCCAATAAAATTTTAGTTAGTTTCATAGTAGAGGTTTTTATATGATTAAAGTATTTCAAAAGTAAAAAAAATAATTTTTAAAACGAAAATTAGTTAAGTTGAAAAACGGCCCCTGTCCATTAAAAATCTAAGCTGAAGCTCAAGTAAAATTTTCTTGCTTTGCGCTCTCTATTTTCTATGCCATAAGCCCAATCAGCTCTTATAAAATAACCCAATAGCCTGCTTCGCAATCCAAAACCATATCCACCAACGATAGGTTCATTCTGACTAATGATGGTTATATCAAAAGTGCCATTGGAAATAATTCGCCTGTTAAGTGCGCTTGTGCTATCGTAAGGAGACCAACCATTCCAAGCAGTGCCTACATCAGCAAATCCTATTACTTGAAAATTTCTTATAAAATCACTTCTTATTGGGCGTTTAATAAAGTATTTAAATATTGGGAATCTTAATTCGCTATTAATTAAGGCAAAGTTGCTTCCATTTCTAATGTTTTGATCAAAACCTCTGAGATTGGTAGCCAGTGCTTGGTAAGCGTAAGGTTGATTTGGATCAATAACAGTTTCTTCATTAAACCTAGGCACCAGCCAATTATCTGTTGCTCCTAAATAGTAGATAAGTTTTTCTTGTCCAAAGCTAGCGCTAGCGGCTATCCTGTTAGCCCAAATAATGTCACGGTGTATTTTTATATAGTGTCGTACATCAGTGCCTAGTACATACAAGCCACTTACTTTTTCATCCACCTGGCGGTAGTACTCGGCAAATATTTTCATTCTTGTGCCATTGTATAAATTGAGTCCTTTGTTAATGGTATTATCCACCACGTATTCCAACCTGCCGCTCGCCCAATTCAGTAGTTGATTAGGTTCACGAAGCGAAAAATTATCAGTTGCTAAAATAACCAGCCGATCATTTCTATAGGACACAGAACCCTTAAGTGCGGCTACATCGCTAAAAGGCCACTTGTTAGCGTATCGCAATTCATGCGTATGAATTTTTCCGTTCACAAAGCCATTGCCAACCAACCGGCCTTGACGGTAGAAAGTGAGCTGTTTATCGAGTCGGTGTTTTAAGTTTTCATAACTTACAAAGTATTCATTGCTATTTAAATCGGCTGCCAGTCTAAATCCACCAGTCATTCTATAATCCTCCAAGAGGTCGCTGATTCCAATTTTAAAGAAGCCATTCAGTCCTGGATTAAAAAATACAGCACCTCCTCCTGTGAAAACTTGGTAGGTGCCATTCAGAAGAGTATTGTCCAATTGACTTACCAAGTAATTGCTACCAAAGGCTGTTTCATAATTTCGTTGTTTAGGGAATACGAAAGCCGAATCGGCATTTAGGGCATTAGGAAGAATGGTAGATGACGAGGGAATAGGATCATTTTTTTTCTTTTCTTTTTTTGATTTTGATTTCGGAAATTCTGTTTGAAATACATAGTTATCAATATTAATCTCAGACGAATCTTTAACTGTAGGTTCAGTTTCTAAATTATTAGTAGTGCCTTGGTTAATTGTATCATTTTGCGCAATATTTATCCTATAGTCTGTCCGTTTAATCTTTGAAGAGGTGGGTTTAATTTCATTGGATGCGATAATATTTACCACTGTTTTTCCATTATAATTGAATAGTTGGCTAATCTTATTATTGATAAAATTAATGTCCTGCTCCACAATGTTTCTTGGGTAATTGCTAAGCGGTTCAGTAGTAATTATTAATCTATAATGTTCTACTGTGTCAATGTAAGCAAGAGCGCTATCCACTTTGCCGAAATATCTATTGTTAATTCCGCTTTCATCACTCAGATAGCAGAATCCATCTGCATTATAGGGCATTGGAAGAGATTCATTGCTATAGGGTGTATTGCTCACTCTTTTTAAAAGTGGGGATTTGTTGGCAAGGTCATAATAGAAAATATCTGTAGTAGCGTTGATACTTGGAAATTCTCTTCTATCGGCTCCAAGAGTATCGTTAGTTCTATTGCTAGCGAATACTATACCTTTCATGCCGTTGACAAATCGAGGCTGCAAATCGTCAAATAGATCTTTGGTAATTTGGGTATATGTGCGTGAGCGTAAATTGTAAATATAGATATCACTTTGCCCTTTTTGAATAGCACTCATCAATAGACTTTGCCCATCATCAGCATAAGCTGCGCTAAGTATTTTTTCAAAATTAAAAATAGGGCTTTGTGTATATTTTTTTTCTTCAAGATTGTAAAAGCCTAAAAGTATTTTGCCTTTTTTTTCTCTGATGATTGCCAATAGTTTTCCGCTAGGGTGCCATGCAAGTATGGGGTAAGATTCATCGGTTTGTTGGGTGAAAGATTTGAATCCGCCTTTAAGAATTTTTTTCTTCCCTTTGTTTTTATCAAGCTTTCTAAGATAAACTTTGTATTTGCCTAACTCATTGGTAACATAGCTAAGGTGGCTGGCATCAGCATTCAATTTTATTTGATTATAAATTAAATGCTTTTTAGTTTTTTTAAAAATATTGGCTTCTATGGGCTGGGTTCCATCGTCAGATCCGCTGTAGTAGCGTAACATGGCATCTCGCCAATTTTGAGCTAATTCATTATTGCTTGTACCTAGTACGTATAAAAAACCACTTTCAATATTTCTATTAACACGTGTCATGTACAACAGGCTACTGATTGCTTTTTCAGTGTATAGGTCAGTAATATATTTCCAAAGGCTATGGCCTGCAACCAGAGCATCGTTGCCATTGAGTTGATTAAATTTAAAATATTGTCCGCTTAAAATTCCATCGCGCATTTTATCATCTAACTGGGTATTCCATGGGCGAGCTATGTAGTCCACCAAACCATTAATATACCAATCTGGAAGAGATAATAGTGCTGCATTTTGTATTCGATCACGAATATCGCCACCGTACATAATTTGATCGATAAGCACCCTGGCAATTCCTGCCCTTATTTGCTGCCTAAAATTTTCATGATTGCCATCAAAGTATAAGAAAACTTTGTTGCCCACTATTTTAGTAACACCACCAATGTTATTGGTATTGTCATCGGTCTCTAATCCAATATTGCTTTGCTTTGCATCACTTAGTTTATTGTAAATAATAAATTGAATTTTTCCTTCCAATGTATAGTCAAATGTTTGTTCGATGGCTGCCAGATCTCTGTCGGCAATGATTCCTGTATATTTAGCTAATTCTAATCCGCCAAGGTAATAGTAGGTGTCAAAATTTTTAAACTTCATAAAAGACCAAAATCTTTCATCAAATTGAACCCTATTTTTTCCAAATGTCATTTGATAGCCATTGTGAAACTGGGCTCTAACGGCAAGATTAGAAGAGAAAAAAGCTAGAAAGAAAAGAAGGTAATGTTTTCTAAGATTCATAAACAAATTGACTACAAACGAAGGTACATAAATAACGTTAAATGTTGAACTATAATTTACATGGCCTATAATATTTATAGTACTTTTGACTGGCATTAAATTTTGACAAAGCAGATGAATCCAAATCTAAGCCCAAACATAAATCCCGAGGAACGTGAGTTGGAGAAAGCACTCAGACCGGTGTCATTTAAAGATTTTACTGGTCAGCAGCAGGTAATGGATAATCTTCAAGTGTTTGTAATGGCTACCCTTCAGCGTAGCGAAGCACTAGACCATGTGCTACTTCACGGGCCTCCAGGTTTAGGTAAAACCACACTAGCTTATATTATTGCCAATGAACTGGGAGTAAATATTAAAACTACAAGTGGCCCGGTACTTGATAAACCTGGTGACTTGGCTGGCTTACTTACCAATTTAGAACCTAATGATGTACTTTTTATTGATGAAATACATAGGTTGAGCCCACTCGTTGAGGAATATCTATACAGCGCTATGGAGGACTATAAGATAGACATTATGATTGAGACAGGTCCCAATGCCCGCAGTGTTCAGATAAACGTAAATCCATTTACGCTCATTGGGGCTACCACCAGAAGTGGGTTGCTCACAGCACCATTGCGTGCGAGGTTTGGAATAAATGCTCGCTTAGAATACTATGATGCAGCCCTATTGCAAAAAATAATTATTAGATCAGCTGAAATATTGAATTGCAAAATTGAACTTCAAGCTGCAAACGAAATAGCAAGACGCAGTAGAGGTACCCCTCGCATTGCCAATGCACTATTAAGAAGAGTTAGAGACTTTGCTCAAATAAAAGGTAATGGCAACATTGAATTGGACATAACCAAACATGGATTAGAGGCACTTCAAGTAGATCAGTATGGTCTTGATGAAATGGATAATAGAATTCTAACAGCTATTATAGATAAATTTAAAGGAGGACCTGTGGGTATAACCACTATAGCCACTGCGGTAGGTGAGGAGGGAGGAACTATAGAAGAAGTGTATGAGCCTTATTTAATCAAAGAGGGATTTCTAGTGAGAACACCTAGAGGCCGCGAGGTCACAGCAAAAGCTTATGCACACCTAAAGCGTATTCCGCCAAGCGATTTCCCCAATTTGTTTCAAGAGTGAATCAACTCTTGGATTGCATACCACTTATATATAACTCTAATTCTTTAATTCTTTTTTCTAAGGCAGGCAGTTGGCGGAACATCACATAGGTTCGTTTATAATCGCCAATTGCAAAAGCTGGTGAGCCTTGCACTATTTCTTGAGGTTGTAAATTACTTCCTACGCCTGATTGAGCAGCTATTTTTGCGCCATCGCCTATAGTGATATGGCCCACTATTCCAACTTGCCCGCCAATCATGCAATCTCGTCCAATTCTTGTGCTTCCGGCCACTCCTGTTTGTGCGGCTATGACTGTATTTTCGCCTATCTCTACATTATGGGCTATTTGAATCAAATTGTCAAGTTTAACACCTTTTCTTATGATGGTGCTTCCTAAGGTGGCTCGGTCTATTGTGGTATTGGCTCCCACTTCCACATGGTCTTCAATAATCACATTACCTATTTGAGGTACTTTTTTATAATTGTTTGCAGCATTGGGAGCAAATCCAAAACCATCAGCACCTACTACCACGCCAGTATGTAAGGTTACATGGTTCCCTATCACACAGTCAGAATAAACTTTGGCTCCGGCAAATAGGGTGCAATCATTTCCAATAACAGTATTGTCACCTATATATACTTGTGGATATATTTTCACATTATTTCCAATAGTTACATTTTCACCGATATAACTGAATGCACCTATATAACAATCAGCTCCAACAGTGGCAGAATGGCTTATATAAGAAGGCTCTTCTCGGCCTATTTTATTTCGTTGGAGTTGATTATAGATTTCTAATAATTTGACAAAACTACCGTAGGCATCCTTTACGCGAATTAATGTTGGAGTAATAGGTTGTTCGGGTATAAATGTTTCATCAACGATAACAATGGATGCATTGGTTGCATAGATGAATGGAATGTACTTAGGGTTGGCTAAAAAGCTAAGACTACCTTTTTTACCTTCTTCTATTTTTGCAAGTGCATTTACCATAACATTGGCATCGCCTTCTATTTTCCCTTGCAATAAATCACTAATTTGTTGTGCCGAAAATTGCATGCTTTCTTTTTTCTAATGCACGAATATAGGCCATTATGCGAATATGGAAAAATGGAAACGGGGTTTAACGCTTAAATTCTGAATGGGAAAATCGAAAAAGAAACAGTTTAAATCAATTAAAAAGGCGGCTTAACGCTTTGGATTTTTTTTTATTGAAGCAACTTGAATAAAAACTTAAAAACCCATAAATAAGGCTAAAATAATTGATTTGCCCCTTCTGGTCTGAACAATTTAGTAAGATTAAAATGCAATATGAATTTGAAAATGATCTATTAAGCGTTATATTTGTGTAACAATTAAGGCCCAAAGGCATTTAAATAATAAATAACTTAAAACCAATTAGCTTATAGTCTAAACTTTACTTTCATAAAAATTTACTAACCTAAATTTTAAAGTTTAACACTATGACTAATCATGCACTTGCTAGCGATAGCGAACTCGTAAGCCGCTTTAAAGGTGGTTGCCAATCATCCATTAAAATTCTTGTTGACCGCCACAAACAGCGTATTTTTTCATCCATCTACTTTTTAGTAAAGGATAGAGAATTGGCTGAAGATTTGTTTCAAGATGTTTTTATAAAAATTATTACTTGCATAAATGACAATAGGTATAATGATCAAGGTAAGTTTTTACCATGGGCGCTGCGAATTTCTCATAATTTAGTAATAGATTATTTTAGGAAAAATAAGCTCATGCCATTACAGCATGATACTGAAACCTATAGTGTATTCGATTATCTGGCCAATGAGCAGCGAAATGCCGAACAACAGTTAATTCATACTGAAAGAATTAACAAGGTAAAGCAACTCATTCAAATGCTGCCGGCTGAGCAGCGAGAGGTAGTAATGCTACGCCACTATGGTGAGTTGTCTTTTAAAGAAATAGCAGATCATTTGAATATCAATATTAATACGGCCTTGGGCCGGATGCACTATGCTGTGCTTAAGATGCGAGAACTGATGCATGCTGAAGAAAATTTAGAAAAAGTCAAGGTTGGTAAAATAAAGTAAAAATGGCTGCGTTATTTGGAGTACTAAACCAATAATGCATGAGTAAAACTACTACTAAAGAATTGATTAAGTACGCATATAATGATGCGAATATTTCGGAAAGTCATCAAACGCAAGTGGCTATTGATGGTGATCCATTGATTGCTCAAGATTATGCTGAACTTCTTCAAACATTGGCCTTGCTTGATGGCTTCAAACAATGCCCCTCTCAACAAACAGTTGATCGTATTTTGAAATTTGCAGATCAGTATAAACATTAATAATTGGCAAGTTTCATGGTGAATAGTCGTGGCGAAAGCGCTGCGGCTATTTTTATTTAAAATATGTTCGTTCTTCATTGCTAATCTAGTATTTTAGTGCCATGGCAATGAAACGCAAAGAAAGGTATCAAAATATTTTAAATTATTTTGAAGCCAATCATCCCGATGCTCAAACGGAATTAGAATTTAAAAATCCCTTTCAGTTATTGGTGGCAGTTATTCTTTCTGCCCAGTGTACTGATGTAAGAGTAAATCAAACCACACCAAGTTTGTTTAATCATTACCCTGATGCTAAGGCCATGGCAGCTGCAAAGGTAGAAGATGTGTTTAAGCTTATTAAAAGTATCTCCTACCCTAATAATAAAAGCAAACATTTGGTGGCCATGTCTCAAATGTTGTTGAAAGACTTTAATGGTAGTGTACCATCCGAT
>JBDKJS010000059.1:0-3218 GCA_039806065.1 Bacteroidota bacterium
CAACAAATAAGTGAACATATAGAGAGTAAATTTGGATTTGATGCCTTTGGTAAAAAATTATATAGCACTTACAAAGAAATATTATTTTAAAATAAGCTAATTATGTGCGGTATAGCAGGAGCAGTTAGTAAAAATGGTTTTAGGCAAGAGGTACTCAACCTTATGTCTGGCGTTATTAGACATAGAGGTCCTGATGATGAAGGATTTCTAACAGTAAATGATCATGGAGATGTTGCCCACCTGAGGGGTAAAGATACCATTTCTGAACTTTCCCATTTACCGCATATTAGTGACCAAGGGAATGAAAAATTCTGTACTATCGGATTAGTCCATCGTAGGTTAAGCATCCTAGATTTAAGCAAACATGGCCACCAACCCATGACTGATCTAGGGCAAAAATTCCATATAGTATTCAATGGAGAAATATACAATTACCGTGAACTCCGCGATGAGTTAAAACTTAAAGGTTACCACTTCACTACTGAAAGTGATACGGAAGTAATTCTAGCAGCTTACCAAGAATATGGGTTAAGTTGTGCCAGTAAACTCATGGGGATGTGGGCCTTTGCCATATATGATACTACAGCCAATCTGCTTTTTATTTCACGCGATAGGTTTGGAATAAAACCTCTCTACCTATACATGCAGGATGAAGAATTGGTATTTGCTAGTGAGATAAAATCCATCCTAGCATATCCATCGGTTAAGGCAAAACTAAATGAGGCAAACACCTACCAGTACTTAAGTTTTGGGAAACTAGAGGACCCCTATGCAACCCTTTTTGAAAATATCATTGAACTACCCGTGGGATATAACTTAGTATATGCACTGAATGAGGATAGAATTACCATCAAGAGTTACTATAAGCTGGAGGAAGCCATCGAACAAAGAAGATTAAGGAGTAAAGAGCACCCTTATAAAAAATATGAAAAATATTTTCAGCAAAGTATTGATATGCATTTAAGAAGTGATGTGCCTGTAGGTAGTTGCTTAAGTGGAGGTCTTGATAGTAGTGCTATAGTAGCCTTTGCCGCAATTCAATTGCGCGATACCCCCTTTAATACTTTCACAGCCATCTATGATGAAGAAAACATTGATGAGTCGAAGTATGCTAAAATGGTTAGTGATCACTTTCCTAATATAAAGCCCTACTATACCAAACCCAATGCACAAACTTATTGGAATGACCTAGACAAACTCATTTGGCATCAGGATTTGCCCATAGCCAGCACCAGTATGTTTGCACAATGGGAGGTAATGAAACTTGCATCCAACCACGGCATGAAGGTACTTTTAGATGGACAAGGAGCTGATGAATCGATAGGAGGCTACAGTATATTTACAGGAGTTTATTTATTCAGCTTGCTCAAGAGGCTTCAATTCAGAACGTTTATGCAAGAAAGTAAAGCCATTAAGGCCAATAGATCTGTAAATATTAAGAACGAAGTAGGCCGAGCAGCTTTTAATTTGCTACCTGAAAGTATAAAAACAAGCGTGAGATCAAAACAACGAATAGGCAAAGGATTCATTAATGATGACTTTTTATCAACCTTTTCAAATATAAAAGATAAGAGCACCGTAGGAAATAATTATTTACACATGAGCACCCAGGCTATGAAGTATGGCATGCATGAGTTATTGCGTTACGAAGATCGTAATAGCATGGCATTCAGTATAGAATCGCGAGTTCCTTTTCTGGACCATCGCCTGGTGGAATTTACACTTGCTTTACCTGAAAAATATAAGCTAAGAGAAGGATGGACAAAATATGCATTAAGAAAAATTGTTGACAAGCGCCTACCAAAAGAAGTAACTTGGCGCAAGGATAAAAAAGGATTTGTAACGCCACAGTATAAATGGAAAAAAGAATTGCAGCAAGAGTTAATTACCTTTATTAATGAAGCACCCATGCCAGCCATGATCAACAAAAAATTTATGCAGCAAATGGTAACAACCGATCTAACCAACGCATCTCAATTGAGTGAGTTCTGGAAAATGGTTTCATTTGCCAAATGGTTAAACATTTATAATCTAAATAAATAGTATGAATAGTGAAAAAATAAAGTTTGCTATAATAGGCTGTGGAAGAATAGCCCAACGACATGCTGAGCATATTCAAAACAGCGGCATATTAGTGGCCTGTTGTGATAATGTGGCCGCCAAGGCTGATGACATGGCCACTAAAACAGGTGCCAGGGCCTATTACAATATTGAAGATTTACTTAAAAATGAAAAAGATATTGATGTAGTTTCCATCTGTTCACCCAATGGACTGCATGCCACTCACAGCATTCAGTCTTTAAATGCTGGTTTTAATGTATTGTGCGAAAAACCAATGGCCATTAGCGTGCAAGATTGTGGTGAGATGATAAAAGCAGCTGAACGGGCTAACAAAAGGTTGTTTGCCATAAAACAAAATCGATTTAATCCACCGGTGGCAGCCATCAAAAATATTATTGATGAAGGAAAACTGGGTAAAATTTATAGTATTCAACTAAGTTGTTTTTGGAATCGTAATTTTGATTATTATCACAATTCATGGAAGGGAACCAAATCACTTGATGGAGGAACGCTCTACACCCAATTCAGTCATTTTGTTGACTTATTATATTTTATGTTTGGCGATGTAAGAAATGTTCACGCCTTTATGGGTAACTATGCTCATCAAGGCGTAATTGAATTTGAAGATACTGGAGTGGTAATACTAGAATTTTATTCAGGAGCTATAGGCACGATCAATTACACAGTAAATTCATATGGCAAAAACATGGAAGGCTCACTGACCATATTTGGCGAAAAAGGATCTGTAAAAATTGGTGGTCAATATCTAAATGAATTAGAATATCAAAATATAGAAAACTTTGAAATAAAGGACCTTCCAGAAGGTAACAAAGCCAATAATTATGGACAATATCAGGGCAGCATGAGTAACCATGATAAAGTGTATGAAAATGTGGTAGCAGTTTTAAAGGACGGAAAATCCATCACTACCAATTCTTTTGAAGGGCTTAAAACAGTAGAGATAATTGATAAGATATACACCGCAGCAACGTACAAATCATGAATCAAGCAAACATAAAATCAGTAGCGATTAAAAATGTAAAATTAGGTACCAATGTAACGATAGTGGAACCAGTAAACATATATGGCTGCAGCATAGGCGACAATACTTTCATTGGTCCATTTGTGGAAATTCAAAAAGATGTAATCATAGGAAA
>JBDKJS010000060.1:0-3318 GCA_039806065.1 Bacteroidota bacterium
CCTTCAGCAAGTCCAAAACTAATTTGACTAAACAATTGCTTATCACCATAACTCTTACTAATCTTTTCAACCGATAAAATATTCATACTACAAAGGTAAAACTTTATAAGCAGTACTAAAGAGTGCAATGCCCTTGAAATTAACAATTATTAAAGGAAAGATTTTGGGCAGTATGTATGAGTTTGTACTACAATGAACTACCTTAGTAAAAAAATTTGGCTTAACGATTATCACTAGTGAATAACATTAAAAAAAATAAAAATTGGATTGCTTTAGCATTTTTCCTTGTATTTTGGCTCAGCAAGATGCAAGTATTGATGGCTAGTTCATCATGCATGATGGTAGAATTAAACCTTAATGATAGAGTAATGCAATCATCATTGGTTATTTCTGGAAAGATAAATTCGAAAGAAAGTTTTTGGGACTCATCTAGTGGTACAATTATCACATCCTATGGTTTAACCATTGGCACTATTTATAAAGGAAGCAATAAAGAAAACACCATTTCACTACTAGTAGAGGGAGGAATAGTGGGCGATACGATGATGCTGACTAATCCTGGAGTAACCTTAGATTTGCATCAAGAAGGAATATTTTTTTTAAATGAAACATCCAATGGCTATCAATTGTATGGCGGACCACAGGGAATCATTTATTTTTCAAACAATGAGGCTGATGCATATGATGTATTTAATAACTATGGCCAACCTTTTCAATCGCTTATTCCTGACTTGATAGCTATTACCCATACCAAACCTTCAATTATTCAAACATTTATTAATCCTAACAAAAACCAGGGGATTGGCATAGCAGCTCCGCCAATCATAACTACCATTAATATTATAGCAGGTAGCAGTACAGCTGGCACTTTCTCTACTGTAAGAATTACTGGAAATAATTTTGGTGCGGGACCTTTCATAGGTTCACGTGCATTAGAATTTAGTAATGCTGATAATGGGGGAATTAGTTTTATTCCTGCACCAGCCAATCACATACTTTCGTGGAGCAATACAGTAATTGATGCTTACATTCCTACTGGGGCAGGTAGTGGGAGCATACGTGTAACGAATGATTTGAATGAAAGTACTATTTCAGCCATAATTTTAAATATAGATTACAATCTTACCAATGTAGTAAGTGGAGGCACCTATTACCGGCCAGATTTGGTGAATGACAATCTTGTGGGTGGCTATAATTTCATTTACAACAATACCTTTAATGCTAGCGCCCCTGCAGTAGCATCATTTGAAAGAGCAGTGCAGACATGGCGTTGCAATACTTTTGTAAATTTTAATAATAATTTAACTACAGCTGTTGGATGTCAAACATTAGATGGACTAAATGTAGTAACTTTTGATGGGGCGTGCGCACTTCCTGCTGGAGTCTTGGGCACATCCTATAGCTTTTACACACGCTGTGGATCATCTCGTTGGTATTTAAATGAAAATGATATCAAATTTAGAACTAATGGTACTGCAGGCATTAATTGGAACTATGGTCCTGGGGCTACTGGCGTGGGTGCGTATGATTTTGAATCAGTAGCACTACACGAATTGGGGCATAGTCACCAGATAGGCCACACTATTACGCCCGTTACAGTGATGAATTATGCTATTGGCCCGGCCACTGATAGGCGAACCCTTGCTCCTCCAAATGAAACAGCTGGTGGTCTAGATGTGATGGCACGCAGCATACTACCTCCGGTGTGCACACCTTCAGAAATGATAGCACTTGATTTAAGCAACTGTGCCTTAAGTTCACCTGTCGCCAATTTCAGTGCCAATTCACAAACTGGATGTAATACTCTTACAGTAAACTTTAGCGATATAAGTTTAAACACTCCAACCGCTTGGCAATGGAATTTCACCGGACCGTTTGCAACGCTTCCGGCTAATAGTAACTTGCAAAATCCTACTGTTACGTTTCCTGGACCAGGCCTCTACACTGTACAATTAATAGCCTACAATGCCGCAGGGAATGACACCCTCACCAGACTTAATTTTATCAATGTAAATAATTGCCCTCCTCCAACAGCTAATTTCGATGCTAATTTTACCACCATCTGTCAAGGACAGATCATACAATTTACGGATTTATCAACGGGTACACCTACCTCATGGGCATGGACTTTTACGGGCGGTTCACCAGCGATAAGTAATATTCAAAATCCTACTGTAGCCTATAATACCCCAGGCACTTACAATGTAAGTCTTACGGCTACGAACGCCTATGGAACTAACACCATCACTTTTCCTCTATATATAACGGTTAATAATTGTCCACCGCCACCAGTAGTTGATTTTGATGGCGCCCCTAATCCTGCTTGCTTGGCAGACAGTGTTTCCTTTATGGATCTTAGCACCAACACACCTACCTATTGGCAATGGACTTTCCCAGGTGGAAGTCCCCCTACTAGTTTATTGCAAAATCCAAAGGTGAAATATAATTCACCGGGAACCTATAACGTAATCTTAACCGCTAGCAATGGGCAAGGAAGTACTACGCTTACCAAAGTTAGTTATCTAACAGTAAATAGCTGTGCTGCACCTGTAGCCCAATTTGGTGCCAATCCTACTGCCATCTGTACTTCACAAAACGTTACTTTTAGTGATCTAAGTGTAGGTTTTGTTACAGGATGGTCATGGACATTCCCAGGAGGAACACCTGGCACCTCCAACCTTCAAAATCCTGTGGTAAATTATACAACTGCGGGAGTATATAATGTAACGCTTACGGTAACAAATGCATTTGGATCAAGCAGTATAACATTAAATAATTTAATAAATGTATCAATATGCCCCGCTGCAGGTAGTGGACTAATAGTGAATGATGGATCGTTAATAGAGATACAAGCCGGAGCTGTGGTTAGAGTCGAAGGTGGATTTATAAATAGAGACAATGCAGCAAATATAGGAACCATAGACACCTATGGACAAATGATGATAAGTGGCGATTGGACTAATAATGCTACTTCTAATGGATTTACAAGTACCAGCACTGGAGAGTTGATACTTGATGGGGCTGCTCAAAATATTGGTGGCACGGTACAAACCTTTTTTCCTTCATTGACTTTAGCAGGAACAGGCATTAAAACAATGAGCAATAGCGCTCGTGTTATTAGAATACTCGCTTTGAATGATAGAGAGCTGGCAACCGGCATTAATACCATGGTAGTGACCAACACTGCAGTGAATGCCATTACCCGTACCGGTGGATTTAATGCCACACCTGTACAAGGATTTATAAGTAGCACAGGTAATGGCCGGTTGCAAAGATTTACTGGCGCCACACAACCATATCTTTTTCCATTGGGTTCGA
>JBDKJS010000061.1:0-8049 GCA_039806065.1 Bacteroidota bacterium
CGACTCCTCCGCTGCTAATTTAAGTATGCTTTCTCCATCAGCAGCCGAAATGAATTCGCCTTTAGCATTCAATAACTTTAGGGCATTCCATTGCTTAGGATTATGACTAGCTGTTAAAATAATACCACCATCGGCTTGTAAATCGGGAACTGCCATTTCCACCGTTGGTGTAGTAGATAAACCCAAGTAAATAACATCTATGCCCATTCCTTTAAGTGTACCAGCTACTATATTTTGCACCATTTCACCGCTAATGCGAGCATCGCGCCCTATCACCACAGTAGCTTTGGTATTTTTCTTTGGCTGATTTTCCATCAGCCAAGTGGCATATGCAGCTGTAAATTTAACGATATCCAATGGGGTGAGCGCATCACCAGGTTGACCGCCTATAGTTCCTCTAATTCCTGATATTGATTTTATTAACGACATAAATTCTATTGAAAAAAATGATGCGCAAAGATACTATTTTAAGGCAACTTAAGGTACTTTTATTCCCCAGAGCGATACCCATTTTATAACAAAATTAAATTTACATGACGGATGATGAATATATAGATCAATATCAAAGCCCTATTGGCACCATTACCATGGGGGCTAATAATGGTGGGCTAACTTTTGTAAGTTTCCATCAACAATTAGCTATTAAAAGTATGGGTACCAATGAGCATACCCGCCAATTTAAATTTGAACTGGACATTTACTTCGCCAAAGGTAAAGTTGCCTTTAGAACACCTGTGATCCTAGAAGGGAGCACTTTTAGCAAACAAGTGTATGAATATTTAATGGCCAATGTACCAAGTGGCCACACCATTGATTATGGCCGGTTGGCCGAACAAACCCACACGATCATGCACACTAGGGCTGTAGCTAAAGTGAATGCTGAAAACAAACATGCTCTAATTATTCCTTGCCACAGAGTTATTGGAAAGAACGGTCGCCTTACCGGATATGCATGGGGTTTGGAAAAAAAGCAATGGCTACTGGCGCATGAAGGTGTGCGGAACATAGACACCATAAAACAGCTCAGCTTATTTTAAAAAATTAGCTGCCAAACTTCATTGTATTAGTACAAAAAAATTTGGCAGCTCATTTATAAATGGATATTCATTACTTTTTCTTCTTGCCAGGCAATTCCTTGTATAGGGGATTGGCCTTAATTTCGGCAAGTAAGGCGTCATTTTGTTTTACGTAGCTAAGATCTTTATCTGCATCGGCAAGTCTTCTTGACTCGGTAGCGGTGGCTACTGCATCATTCAACTTACCAAGCTTGGCTTCAATTTTTGCTTTTAACAGTAAAACCCAATAGGCATCAGGGCGATTTTTGGCTGCAACACCTATCCATTCATATGCTTTGTTTAAATCTTTTCCATTTTCAAAATAGTACGAAGCTGATTGGAAGTACGGGCGTTTATCCATGGCCATTTCTTTATCGATAGCAGTCATTATTTTAGCATCAATGTTTGCATTAACGGTGAATGCCACCGCTGTTTTGTCCCAACGAAGGCAAACTTCAGCACTGGTACTTTTAATATTGTTAACCTCTATGGTAAATGATTCAGTAATTTCACTTAAAGCGATAGGCTTTACCTTAACTCTTACCAAGTCATTGGTTTGTTTGTAATTGTTGGCAGGATCATTTACAGTAGCATCCTTGCTAATGATGATGGTCCACTCTGTTTCGCCCGGAATGCTGAGCAAACCATATTTTCCTTTTGGAATTACAGTGCCACCGATAGTTACCGTATCGCCAAATGCGATGGTGGTAGCGCCATTAGCACCTGTGCGCCATACTGAACCGAAAGGAACCAGGTCGCCAAATATTTTTCGCCCCTTCATACTAGGCCGGCTATAGCTAAGTTCGATATTGCCGGTAGCAAAAGCTTGTGTAATGGTAGCAGTGGGGCTAGGCTGTGGAATGGGTAATGATTGTGCTTGTGCACCTAAGGTGGCGCTCACCATGATGGCAGTGGCCAAAATTTGTTTTATTTTAAACATAATGGGTTAAATTAATGATTTATGATTGTTTTACAAGGGATCAAAAGTAGCATTTTATGGAAAAATCCAATAAAAAATATCATTTAAAGAGTTTGTTAACAGACTTAGTGTAAAAATTACACTAAGTCCTTTGAAAATTAAAAAACTGTTTGCACATTTGTGCTGTTAATAGGGTTTAGTAATTCGTTGTAATTACGAAATAGTAAAAGTTAACTTTTTTGATCGGTTAGATGTTAGGTTAGATCAAAGCTAAGGAGTCGGTTGCGGTACCGGCTCCTTTTTCGTTTTCATCGGTTAATAAGGATTCATATTATATGCTCTACCCTGCCGCCAGGTATCCACCGCCCTATACCATGAAGCCTCATAAATAGGCGACCGATTAAGTAGATAATCATTATCTGAAAACGGATTTTTGACTTTGGTAAAGAAAAAATTGAGTGAGAGTGGATTGTTGGTTTGACCATAAACCCAAGTTTCGCTATCAGCCGACTTGTACACCACATTTGGTTGACCAAATACCAAGTACAGCATCCCCCGATCAGTTCGCCAGCCTTCAGTGAAGGAGGTAAAAAATTTATTGGCTTCGGCTACCCGATTGTAAAATGTTTTAATCAGGCTTCGTGCCCTTTCAGAATTACTGCCTTTCTCTAGCCAAAATCTTTCAATGGCAGCCTTTGAATTAGTATCAGCTTTCATTTCATCGTATTCTTTACGGCTAATGAGGTATCGAGCTGGTTCAAGCATGGCAGCAGCAGTTTTCACTGATGGGAATCCTTTAGAAAATCTAAACAAGGTTAGTCCTTCTTTAACAGTGCTATCTAATCTTACATGATAAAACCCTTCCTCCTGAAATGTAAATACCGTACCATCATTGATGCCTATGTAGAATATAGAGTCTGGTAAATAATCAAAGGCGCTGCGCTCCTCAAATGCAAATGGAGGGGGCGCTAAAGGAAAGGACCTTCTATAAAAATCAACGCGTGCCCTATTTGCGGTAACTATATGATGCGTTATAAAAAAGGTATCTGTATCAAGTAAATACTTTCTAAAAAGGGGCATGCTATCCACGGCATACTTTACGCTAAAATGGTGCCTACCTTGGTTACTCACATTATCAACGCCAACAAAAAAAGCTTCACTCACTTTTCTATTTTGGTCGGTCAATACAAGATCAAGCAATTGTGCATGCTTGTTGCGCACCATCACTGGGAAGGTAAACATCTTGAATTCACTCAACTTATTATCGGGAATTATTTTAAAAAAATATTTTCCTGTATCGTTGACTGCTGCATCATCATAACTATCTATGAGGCGGTATTCAATTTTAAGAAAGCAAGCATAGTTGCCATCAGGCTGCTTCACTTTTAGCAATTCATTTACATTCAACTTAAAAGCCACCAATGCCACGGTATCGTTCTCAAAATGGATGTTAAATTCAGGGTGATAATATTTTTCGGCATGTTTATAAACAGAACTCAGGTTTTCACTACCTATATTTCTATTGCCACTACAGGCCAACAGGCACAATACAAGGCAGCTAATAAATGTGTGCAACAATTTTAATAGGGTCAAGTTACCCTTCCTTTTGTGAACACGAAAAATCAGAGTCATCATTTTTTCTTTTTTACATTTTTAACCCATTCATCAATTAAAAGTGCTTCGTGAAAATACGCTAATAGGGTTTTCATAAAGATACCATCCAATTCTTTGATTGCTATTCCACCTACTATTTTTCTATCCTTAAAATTTAACAATTTATCTTCATCGCTCATTTCTCTAGCGCGCAGAAAGCACAACTCCACACCATAGGGCTTCATAGGATTAAGATAGCAAATCCACGAATGTTTATAATAGAAAGGAACCTTAAAAGATAATTTAGAAACCACTCCAGGCAATTCCATAAAGGCACCATCAATCACATGCATTATCTGTGCAGTGTTGCTCGGTTTTAGATTTTGGATATAGGCATGCACTTGTGAGGCCATTACAGATTCATTTTCCCTATTCATCAAAAAAAAATTCTTTGCAATTTATATTAAAAACAATCGTCTTCTAACTAAATATTTGAACATTAATAATCAAGCAGTTGAACTGAGAATGCATAAAAATTAATGATACCTAATCTGAGTTTTTATCGTAAATTCGCAATCGCAAAAAAGCTCGCATTGACGAGATGGTAAAACAAAAAATATTATGTTAGGATTTTTAAATAAACTTTTTGGAAGCAAGAGTGATAAAGATTTAAAAGGACTGAATCCAAGGGTTCAAGAAATAAATAAATGGTGCGATCAATTCTCCTCACTGAGCACTGATGAGTTACGGGCCAAAACCAACGAGTTTAAACAACGCATTAGCACACATACACAAAACATTGCTGAAGAAATAGCAGCTACCCAACAGCAAGCGGAAGCCACAGCAGACATGCAGGAAAAGGACCAGCTGTATAAAAAAATTGACACCCTTCGCAAGGATGAAAATAAAGCCATTGAAGAGGTATTAGAAATCATCCTTCCTGAGGCCTTTGCAGTGGTAAAAGAAACAGCAAGGCGCCTTTCTTCCAACCCCACACTCACCGTCATGGCCACGCCACTAGATCAAACATTGGCCACTAAAAAAGACTATGTGGCCATTGAAGGCGAAAAAGCCATTTGGTATAACAATTGGCAAGCGGCAGGCAATGAAGTAACTTGGAACATGATACACTATGATGTACAGTTAATAGGCGGCATCGTACTACACCAAGGCAAAATTAGTGAGATGGGAACCGGTGAAGGAAAAACGTTAGTGGGCACCCTACCCATCTACTTAAATGCACTAGCAGGCAAAGGCGTGCATGTGGTTACAGTGAATGATTACTTAGCCAAGCGCGACAGCGAATGGAACGGACCACTTTTTGAGTTTTTAGGATTAACAGTAGATTGCATAGACAAACACCAACCCAATGGCTCAGAGAGAATTAAAGCCTACAGAGCTGATATAACCTACGGCACCAACAATGAATTTGGATTTGATTACCTGCGCGACAACATGGCGCGCACTGCCGAAGAAATGGTACAGCGTGGCCATCATTATGCCATAGTAGATGAGGTAGATAGCGTTTTGGTAGATGATGCCCGAACACCCTTGATCATATCAGGCCCCACACCAAAGGGCGAAAACCAAGAGTTTCATCAGTTAAAACCTTATATTGAAAAATTAGTGAGTGCCCAACGTTCCTATATTAACATGGCCATTGCTGATGCTCGCAAACTAATAGATGATAAAAAGGATAAAGAAGCGGGCATGCCCCTCTTAAGAGCACACCGAGGCTTACCAAGAAACAAAGCCCTCATTAAACTCCTTGGCGAAACAGGAGCAAAAGCCATTATGCAGACTACTGAGAACTACCACATGCAAGACCAACAAAAAGAAATGCATAAGGTAGATGCTGAACTCTATTTTGTAATTGACGAACGCAGCAACACCATAGAACTTACCGAAAAAGGAGTTGAGCTCATAAGTACCAACATAGCTGATAAAAACTTTTTTGTGATGCCCGATGTGGGCAGTGTGATTGCCGAAATTGAAAAATCGGCACTGAGCGATGATGAGAAAAGAAATAAAAAGGATGAACTCATGCGTGACTTTGCCATTAAAAGTGAACGCATTCACACCATCAATCAACTACTGAGAGCTTACACACTTTATGAGGCCGATGTAGAATACATCATTGCCGATGGCAAAATAAAAATAGTAGATGAGCAAACAGGGCGAGTACTAGATGGCAGAAGATATTCTGATGGACTACACCAAGCCATCGAAGCCAAAGAAAATGTAAAAGTAGAAGCTGATACACAAACTTACGCCACCATCACCCTCCAAAACTATTTTAGGATGTACCATAAGCTTGGAGGTATGACAGGAACTGCCGAAACCGAGGCAAAAGAATTTTGGGACATCTACAAACTAGATGTTGTAGTAATACCTACCAATAAGCCCATTGCACGAAAAGACCATGACGACAAAGTTTATAAGACAAAAAGAGAAAAATACAATGCTGTAATTGCTGAAGTGGAAGAACTGGTAAAAGCCGGACGACCAGTATTGGTCGGTACCACCTCAGTAGAAACATCAGAACTATTGAGCCGCATGCTCAAGCTCAGAGGTGTAAAACACAATGTACTCAATGCCAAGCAGCACCAGCGCGAAGCCGAGATCGTAGCCGAAGCAGGTAGGCCCGGAACGGTAACCATAGCCACTAATATGGCAGGCCGTGGTACCGATATTAAGTTAGGGCCTGGAGTAAAAGAAGCCGGAGGCCTAGCCATTATTGGAACAGAAAAACACGAATCGCGAAGGGTTGATAGACAATTAAGAGGAAGGGCCGGGCGGCAGGGCGATCCCGGATCGTCACAATTTTATGTGTCGCTCGAAGATGATTTAATGCGCCTCTTCGGCAGCGACCGCATATCAAAAATTATGGATAAGCTAGGTCTTGAAGAAGGAGAAGTAATACAAGCCGGTATGATCACCTCTTCCATAGAACGTGCACAGCGCAAAGTAGAAGAAAATAATTTTGGCATCAGAAAAAGGTTGATTGAATATGATGATGTAATGAATGCCCAGCGCGAAGTAATCTATACCAAACGAAGGCATGCCATTTTTGGCGAACGC
Organism: Bacteroidota bacterium; assembly: GCA_039806065.1. Classification (GTDB taxonomy): domain Bacteria; phylum Bacteroidota; class Bacteroidia; order AKYH767-A; family 2013-40CM-41-45; genus JBDKJS01. The sequence goes on from JBDKJS010000061.1 coordinate 6,649, forward strand.
CTGGCGTTAGATATCAATAACATGATATACGATGTGTGCGAAAGCATTGTAGCACAACATCTTGAAACCAGAAGCTTCGAAGATTTTAAAATGGATCTTATAAGACTACTTAGCATAGAATCGCCAGTGCATGAAAAAGAATTCCTAGAAGGCAAACAAGAGCAAATCACTCAACAAATATTTGACGAAGCCAACCGATTTTATCAATATAAAAACAATGCTATTGCTGCCAAAGTATACCCCTTCGTAAGCCAAATAATGGCCCAACAAGGCAACAACATTCAAAACATAGCCGTACCCATATCTGACGGTATTAAGGGCATCCAAATAGTAGCCAACGTAAAAAAATGTGTTGACACACATGGTCAAGAACTCATCAATGTATTTGAGCGCAGCATTACCAGTGCCATCATTGATGATGAGTGGAAAGAGCACCTCCGCGAAATGGATGACTTAAAACGAAGCGTGCAAAATGCCGTATACGAACAAAAAGACCCCCTCTTGATTTATAAATTTGAATCATTTGAGTTATTCAAGCAAATGCTAGATGGGGTAAACAAGAGCATCGTATCTTTCCTCTTCAAGGCAGGCCTTCCTACCGAAGACCCCAACCAAGTGCGCGAAGCCAAGCCCACACCCCGTCAAGAACCAAAAACCATAGCTAGCAAACCAGATACCTATCAATCAAATAGTACAGCTGGCACCCCACCAGCCTATCACCAACCAAACAGCACACCCAAAGTGCAGCAAGTGGTACGCCAGGAGCAAAAAATCAATAGAAATGATGCATGCCCTTGCGGCAGTGGAAAAAAATATAAGAATTGCCACGGCCAGGGTCTTCCAGCCTAATAAACCAATTATACAATACTACCACCAACAAACAATTAAAACAAAAGTGCCATGGCCTCATAGCTATGGCTTTTTTTATTTCTCAGTATCCACTATCAATGGGCGGCATCACCACCACCGTACCTTATCACCCGCAGTGCCGGTGTTCGCTCATAGTGCTGCTAAAAAAAATACTTTTTTTAGCAGCAGCTAATCCGCTCACCCACGGGCCGCAGTTCATCACCCTAGCACCCATCACCTCACTATTTTCATCCAGGTGCGCATTACACTTTTATTACTATGCATTCAATACCTTCTTCTGGACAGCAATGGAATATTTAATTTATTCATTTTGATTTTAGTTTTTACTCATTTTGAACAATAACCTTGGCTGTGCCTTTGTAGCTTGTGTTTGAAATTTTTAGAAGATAGATGCCGCTACTCAAATTGTTGAGTTTAATATTTTGCATCTGACTCCAGGCAGGCAGCCATTGCTGCTGCACTACCTTGCCATTGATATCTATCAATTGCAGCAAGGCATTTTCTTGCAAAGTAGCATACTGCAAATGAACC
>JBDKJS010000062.1:0-20125 GCA_039806065.1 Bacteroidota bacterium
CCTTTTGAATTTCGGCCGCATCTGCCTTCACATCAAATTTAGTTTTTAGAGCCGCCTCTTTGCTTTTGGCATACAAATAACTACTACTAGTAGTGCTCCCCTTTACACCAGGTACTGCTGCTATTACATTACCATTTTTATCTACTGTAATGCTCACCACTACCCTTCCTGTTTCCTGACTTTGATCATCCACCTTAGGCAACCTCAAAATCCTTCGGCCCTTCACATCAAAGCTCACCCCGGGTCCCTTACCAGCTCCCATTCCATCCCCCTCACCACCACCACTTCCATTGCCACCTTGCCCTCCATTTTTTCCAAAGTACTTACTCAAGTCGCCATCTTTATCGCCTTGATCGCCAGCACCGGTGCTAGCACTCCCCTGCGACTTACTATTATTAGCAGCACCCGGAAACAGCGCCCTTTGATCCACTTTGCGCACCTCATTAGGAGTATTTTTAACTTTATTACTTGGCGCAGTAACTTTATTAGACTGATTATTTTTTTTCACATTGGTGGGCAAGCTCACCGCTTCTTCTGTTTCTTGAGTAATTAATTCTTCTTCCCCCGCCTTTGAAGGATCGGCCGCAGATACAGGATCGGCAGTGGTATTTTCACTCATAGGCTGTTCCATACCCGAAGCCATTTCTACATATCCTATATTCACCAGCCCACCTCCACCGGCACTTACCGGAAAGGGAGGGATAGGCGATGAGATGACCAAATAAATCAAAGCCAACAAAAGCAATCCATGGATGGCTAAGGTGAGCAAAAAAGATTTTCTTCTAATGGCCTTTTCCATATGCTATTACTTTTGAGTGGTCTCTGTGGCGAGCACCATTTTAATTTTATTTCTTGCGCCTATATCAAGTATGTCAACCAAATTTTGAACTTGAATGGCTTTATCCACTTTTAACAATGCCGTGGGATCCATTTGCGTGGCAATAGCAGACTTAACAGCAGCTTCCAGTCCATCCTTGGTCACGGGTTCGTTATTGACGGTATATTCTAAATTTTCATTCACAGTAATGGTGAGCGGATGCTTGGTACTTTTGGCACTTGTTTTAGAATTGGGCAATAGTAAATTCATTACTGATGGGGCAGCTACAGAATAGGTCATTAAAAAAAACAAGAGTAAGAAAAACATAATGTCATTAAGCGAAGCAGTAAATACTTCGGCACTGGCTTTGCTTCTTTTTCTAAGATTCATGTGTATTAACTTTTTACAGGTTCTTCTAATAAATCCATGAACTCAATAGCAGTAACTTCCATTGAATTAATAACGCGTTCTATCCTATGATTAAGGTAGTGGTAAGCAGAGTAAGCTATTATACCCACCAACAAACCGGCAGCACTTGATACCATTTTTACATACAAACCCTCACTAATGGTGGCAATCATACCTTGATCTAAGCTAGCCTGGTGCGCCATGTTATAAAATATTTTAATAACCCCTAGCATGGTTCCTAAAAACCCAAACATAGGTGCGAGACCTGCAATAGTACTCATAATGCCCAAGTTTTTTTCGAGCTTAAACACTTCCACCTTACCGGCATTTTCAATAGCGTTTTCTATTTCATTGATAGGTTTACCCAATCGCATCAACCCTTTTTCAATCATACGGGCTATAGGACTATTCGTTTGGCGGCAATAGGCTTTAGCTGCATCAATGTTGCCATTAAATACATGATCTCTAATTTGTTGCATAAACCTGTTATCGACTTTTAATTTTTGGATAGTGAGCAAGCGCTCGAAGAAAATATAGAGTGCCCACACACTGAGCAAAAAAATAGGAATGAGAATAGGGCCACCTTTGGAGGCCATTTCCCAAAGACTAATGCTGTGCTCTGTTGGTTGATTAATTGCTTTGGCAGCTGAATCGCCAGCTACTTGTAATTGTAAGAGGAGTCCTAACATATGAAAGATAAAATTTAGTTTAGCGTGGAGCGAAGTTACTTAATAGCCTTGCTATGCATACTGCATTCAAGGTACCTTTTAAACATTGCCATGTTAGCTTTACCAACGCAACATCACAGCCACTATTGTGGCTACCTGAGATCAAATCTTACAGGAAGTGTAAACAATGTTGCCACTGCTTTGCTCTTCACCTTACCTGGTTTCCATTTTGGCATTTTATTAATTGCATTTTCCACCACTTCATTCATACCACAGCCAATGCCCTTCAGCACTTTTACTTGACTAATGGCTCCATCCTTATCCACCACAAATGAAACATAAACCCTACCGCTGACACGTTCTTCGATAGCACAAGCAGTGAATTTTATATTTTTCTCCCAGTAAACTTCCAATGCATCAAACCCTCCAGGAAAGCTAGGAGCCTCATCCACCAGCGCACCTAAAAAAGTAGAATCGCCCGAAGCCAATAAGCCATCGCCACCATTTGTCTTATTGGTAGTATCAGTAGCTGTTCCCTTAGTGGTGTCGCCATCGGTGGTGGCACCGGCAGTAGATCCCTTTTGAAATGTAGTAAAAGTGGTATCTGTTTTTGGCGAGACTACACTATCATGTACCACCACCAAATGGTTGTGGTTACTTTTTACCGATGCAGGTGGTGCTGCTGCTGGTGGCAAGGCGGGCTTTGGCTTCATTTGATAAACCTGCTCCACTAAAATTACCTTATCCTTTACGGGTGCCTTAGCTTGTATAGAAGCGTAATCATTGCTAAACACAATTAGAGCCAATGGCAATGCACAAATTACAATTGCTATGGCAAAGGACTTTATAAGATGAGCATGATAGCGCTTTCGCAACCAATAGGCGCCATATTGCTTATTTCTATTTTCAAAAGTGAGCTCTGTAAGCTGGCAAAATGTTTGATCTAGTTTCATAATTTAATTATATTAAAAATGATAAATAATTTATACATTGATATTTACAATCCCCAATCTTTCACTAATTATTACTACCTAGATGAATAAATGGGTACAATTCCATAAATTATATAAAAAAAGTTAAAAAGTAGTTCCATCGCTAACCAACACTAAAAAGTATTGCTTAAATTTGAATAACTTTATATTCAACCATCATACAATGAAACATTTCTTACTGCTTCTTTTTCTAGTATCCTCTAGTAGGATTGTGCATTCACAGCAATTTGAATTGGCTTACAGCTGCTCTACTGAAGCGAGATCACGCCCATCAGCCATAATCATAGACCAGTATCAAAATATTTACCTGAGTCATAACACTGATTCGGTAAGTACACCACACCATACTACCATAAGTAAATACCAATCCATGACCAACAACCTACTTTGGCAACATACCATTGCCGGCCAAATTAGAATTACAGATATGGAATTTAATCTGCAGGGATCCATTTATTGCATAGGATATTTTAAAAACACTGTGATAATAGACACTACCCAACTTACCGCCACTGCTGGTCAATCAAAAGGTTTAGTAATAAAAATCGATTCGGCAGGGTCCATTACCATGGTTAGCACAATTACTTTATCAGGTGCTATTGAATTTGAGCCGGTAGATCTATTTATTAGCCCTTCAGATCAATACTATTTTACTGCGCTCACTTCGGGAACCGGTTCATTTTGTAGTTTCCACCAAATGAGCGCGACAGGGCAAATAATAAAGTCAGAGCTTGCTCAAAACCAAGTTAGGAGTTTTTCGAAAATAGTAGCCGATACCAATGGCAATGTTTACCTCAGCGGAACTTGTTCTAATTTTGCTCAATTCGATTCATTCAACTCAAATCCAAATTTCAGTTATCAAAATTTTTTAGTCAAATATGATAGCAGCTTTACGGCCCAATGGCTCATCAATAAAGAATACATCACCTTTGATGAAGAAAGCAAATTAAAATTATTTAGCCATCAACTTTTCTGGGGTATCAATGATTTTACCAATAATGCTGACACCACAAAGATCATCCGCTTACAGTTGGATGGCACCATCATTAGTGAATTGCATAGTCCATTAAACATTACTTTTTTTCCTTCCTTTCATTTTGACATCGACCCATCAGGCACCACTACCTGGGTATTGAATTCATTCATTCGATTCTTCATTTATAGATATGATGCAAATGGTCAATTCATCCATCAGGATACAGTTTTAAGTCAACTATCGGCTAATGGAAAAGAGTTTCATGTAACCTCAACCAATAATGGCTATTATATTACAGGGACTTACATGAATGACACCTTACCCTTTGATAGCATCATGGTTTACAATCCAAACAGCAGTAATAATTACCCATCCGATATTTTTATAGCCAAATGGCATGATCAATCTACTGGATTGTGGACCCCTGCCAAGGAACCTTACCAACTGCTGTATGACCCAATTAATAATTCGTTGAGCCTCTTACTTGAAAAAAAACAAGGTGGCATAGCTCATTGCTATAACGCAACTGGTCAACTTCGCTCAGTCATTCCATGTCAAAATGGGGAGGTTAAACTTACTACCACCGAATATAAAGCTGGAATTTATTTTCTACAGTTAGTACTGAATAATGGCAGTGTTTTGAAAATTAAATTATTACTTTAATGCTAAGCCGGATCAACATCCAAATTAATTTTAAGACCTGCAAACTTTTCGATATTCATGAGCACCCTAATGTGATGCAAAACCATTTCCTTAGCTTTATTTGAAGAAGCTGTTCGCTCAACCTTCATGACTATTTCATTGATATAATAATTATTGATACGATTTATCGTAGGTTCCACAGGACCAATAATGCGATGGGCCAAATCTTTTTTTAATAATTTGGTTAAATAATTGGCGGCATCGCTTAGCAGCATCCGGTTTTTATGCTTCACTTCAATTATACACATTCTGGTATAAGGCGGATAGGCATATCGCTCACGTTCCAATAATTCAGCCTCGGCAAATCCATAGTAATCGGCATTGGTAAGAAATAGAAAAATAGGATGTGAGGGTATCCCCGTTTGCACAACCACCGTTCCTTGCAATTTTTTTCTTCCCGCTCTGCCCGCCAGCTGCAACATCAATTGAAAAGCTTTTTCAGTAGCTCTAAAATCCGGATAACGCAGCAGCATATCAGCATTAAGCACGCATGATAGTCCCACATTATCAAAATCGAGTCCCTTGGTTATCATTTGAGTACCCACCAATATTTTAATTTTTCGATCTTCAAAATCCTGTATTATAGTTTTGTAATGATGCTTGCTTCTACTACTATCGAAATCAAGTCTGGCCACTAATGCATCTGGAAAAAATATTTTTATTTCTTCTTCTAACTTTTCAGTTCCCAATCCTTTTAATACCATTCCAGGATTGGCACATGCCTTGCATGCTTCAGGTAATTGTTCAGTATATCCACAATAATGGCAAAGCAGCAATGATTTATTTTTATGGTAAGTAAGGCTAACAGCACATTTTTTACACTGTGGCACCCATGCGCACAAATTACAAGTTAAGTAGGGTGCATAGCCTCTTCTATTTTGAAACAACATAATTTGGCGCTGGTGCTGCAATTCATATTCTACGGCATCCAGTAGCATTGGGCTAAACCATGATTTCATTAATTTACGTTTCTCTAAATCTTTAATATCCACTATTTTTATTTGAGGCAAAGGGACATTATTAAATCTGGTTAACATTTTGATGGTAACAATTTCACCAAGCTTAGACCTGTAATACGATTCTAATGAAGGGGTAGCACTTCCCAGCAACAAATGCGCCTGATGTAATTGCGCAAGCTTAGCTGCAGTATCACGAGCATGGTATCTGGGAGCAGGTTCAGCCTGTTTATAGGATTGATCGTGTTCCTCATCCACTATAATCAATCCAATCTTTGTAAATGGCAACATTACAGCAGATCGGGCACCAATAATTAATTGGCCACCAGAATTATGATTATGATTTAGTATTTTATTATAAACCTCTACCCTTTCAGCACTGCTATATTTTGAATGATATACCAATACCTTATTTGCAAAATAGCGCTGCATGCGCTGTATGAGCTGTGTGGTGAGGGCAATTTCTGGAATTAGCATTAAAACCTGCTCACCTTTCTCCAATGCCTTATCTATTAAATGCTGATAAACTTCGGTCTTTCCTGATCCTGTTACCCCATGTAAGAGTACTGTTTTCTGCTGAGCAAACGCACTACCTATTTCTATTAATGCCTCTTGCTGAAACTGTTGTAAGGCAGGTAGTGGCATTGCCGGAGCACCATTGTAAACCACCCGATCTACAGAACGCTCTTCCATCAATAAAACATTATTCTTAATAAGCGTTTGAACTGCTGAAGCTGAAATGCCCTGATGAGCCAACAATAAACTTTTACGAATACTAGAAGTCTTATGCTTGATTAAATAATCATAAAGCGCAACCAATACATCTACCTGTTTTGGTGATCTTTTTTCTAAAGTTTGCACCAATTGACTGATCGACTCCTCAGTAAAACTTTCTGGAAAAGATACATAAAGTTCCTTCTTTTGTTTATACCGTTCGTTCAATGATTCTTCTAATAACAGCACATTGGAGTCCACCAATCTATTCACCAATCCCCACGCGTTCTTTAGATTTAAAATTTTCTCGACCTCTTTAATCGTAAGGCTTTCTCTAATTTGCAATGCTTCCACTATTAGAAATGCTGCATCACTAAGCGAGTCCAAATTACTATCATAATCAGGATTAAGTATTACTTTGGTTTCACTTTCTAACCTAAATCCAGCAGGGAGTGCAGCTGCCATAACCTCACCCAGGGAGCAGGCATAATAAGATGCTATCCACTGCCATAATTTAAACTGGGCTTCTACTACAATGGCCGATCCATCAACCATTTGAATGAGCTCTTTAGCCTCGAAAGCGGGCTGCACTTGATGCTCATTTACTACCAATCCTGTTATTATTTTTGATTTTCGAAAAGGAACCAATACCCTACTCCCAACCTGCAGTTGATCCAATCCTTCCGGTATGCTGTAAGTGAGCAATTGAGGGAGTGGCAAGGGCAATAAAACATCTACAAATCGGTATTTCATAAACCACGAAGGTAAATTTTATTCATCTGTACTTACAAAAATTAGCACAGAAAATTAATGAACATCTAAAGTAAGGCGTATATTTACAATAGCAAATGAAAAAGACTATCACTGATTTAATACTTGCCTTCTTAATACTTGGGCTAACAGTACAAGTAGATAATTTGGCATACCTCAGTGAACAATTGGTGGGTCAATTGAATATTATCTTCAATATAGAACCCATTGATGAAGTGGTAGCAAAAAATACCATATCCTTAAAAATGAAGGAGCAACTTCAACTCATAGAAGAAATAAAAACATTTGCAGTAGAGAGCCTGCACCTAAAAGGAAAAAAAAATTACACTACCTTCTACGATCAAAAAGATCAAGCAATTCTAAAAGTGCTCACCGCTAGTGAACCTTTTAAATTAAAACCTTATGAGTGGTACTTTCCTATAGTGGGTGATGTAAGTTATAAAGGTTTCTTCAATTTTAATAGGGCATTAAAGGAAGAACAAAAGCTAAAAGATCAAGGTTTCGATACTGATTTATCACCAACAAGCGCCTGGAGTACATTGGGTTGGTTTAAAGATCCAGTATTGAGTGGAATGTTGAATAGGTCGCAAGGAAGGTTGGCTGAACTCATCATTCATGAATTAACCCATACTACCCTATACCTTCCCAGCAGTGTTAGCTACAATGAAAATTTGGCAAGTGCTATTGGCGAATTAGGAGCCATGCAATTTTTAATCCAAAAATATGGTGATGAAAGCGATGAAGTACGTAAATATAAGAACCAATTATCAACTGCCAATCGAAGGAGCCATCATTACATTCATGGTGCTAAATTATTAGACTCACTATATGAAAGCAGTGCTTTTATAAATTTGCCTATTCATTTAAAAATAAAAATAAAAGCCGAATTCATTGAACGTATAACAGTAGCCGAAGACACTATTTACTCTTCTATAAACATGAACAATTCAAGCCAAGCTAGGAAAACTCCAATAAACAACACCTACTTTATAGGATATAGAAGTTATGACGGACAAAAAGACAGCCTTAAAAACATAATAGATTCGTTATTTAATGGTAAAGTAGCAGCTTATATTCATCATATTTCATTTCCATGAGTGGAAATAATAAATTTGCAAGCAATAAAAATTATTGAAAATGGAAAAAAACAATAAACTTATAGTAGGATTAATAATAGGAGCAGCCATTGGTGCAGCAGTAACCTATTTACTAACCAGTGATAAGGGCGAAGAAATTACTGAAGAAATAAAAAATACTGGAAAAAAAGTAAAAGAAGGTATTGATGAAATCATCAATAGTTTTACAGATAAGGATCAAACTACAAATATTTAAATTTTATGGACAATCCTCAAAATGAAGACTTACAAGCGTTAGTAAGTAGGTATGTTTCCAACAGGGCCAAACTGATCAAGTATGAATTGATAGAAAAATCAGCTGTATTAGGCGGCAATTTAATAAGCCAGATCATCATTATATTTTTAGCTTTTTTTGCTTTTTTATTTCTATTTCTTGCATTGGGCTATTGGCTGGGCACACTTTTGGGTGCCAATTATCTAGGCTTTGGTGCAATTGCACTTTTTTACCTGATCTTAATAGTGATATATCAAATCTGGTTAAAGGAAAAACTAGAAGTAAAAATAGAAAATAACATTGTAAAACTGATGAGTGATGAAAACTCCATTGATTGACTCTTTAACATCGCTGCGTAACGCAAAAAAAGAATTGAAGTCTGCCATCCAAACAGACGAAAAATTATTGATGATTCAGTATCGCCATTTAAAAGACAATGCAGGTGGGCTACTCTTCAAATCCTTAATTAGCACGCATAACGATGCATCAAGTAGTAATATCATAGCTAAAATTACAGCATTATTTGGGAGTAACAAACTTACCGAAGTGCTTGAGAAACCAAAGGTAAAATGGCTTGTTTCTATGGTAGGAAGTTTACTATTGAAAAAATTGATGAAAAAATTTCTTTAGGGAGTCTTTTGCGTGGCAAATAAATCGGCATGCCAACTACTTGAAAAATGTATTTCCCATTGTTGATCAAGATCTACTTTGGTTTGAACTAAATTATTGAAAACAATTGTATCACCTGTAATAACACCAAGGTTTACCATTTGCTCAAATTGATCTTTAGGCAAAAGCTTAACTTCATCATGATCTTTGAAGGCAAACTGAGATCTATCTAGCAGTGAAAGGTTAAATTTAGCTTCAAGCTCTTTGATGAGTTGCACACTCTTATCAATACTGCAACCACTAGCAGCCGCATCCTGTTCATCCACCATTAAAATGATAAATCTAAAGTATCGAATATCAAAAGTAGCCTTAAGTGGTTGCTGATGTGCTTTCCAAGAAGAGGTGAACTCTATAAGCTGTTCTGAAATGTCTTGAACCTGTTTTTCAGTTAGTTCCGTTGCAGATTGATATATCCACACACGGCTGTTTGCAGGCATGTCGTTTGGTTTAACCATTATTTTTCTTTTTTCCCAAAGCGAAAATACGAAAAATAAAGGAGTTTAAACTAGCAGAAAAAAAGTAGCCTAAAAAATATAGACGCAACAATGACAAAAAAAAATTTTGCTTGATCAAAACGCCCATTTTCATTAAATAATTGCTTAATAAATTAACAAAGCCTTGTTTATACTTTTTAGGATGCATGCTAACTGACCATCCATACTCAGTAAAATGAAGATTTTCAACAAGTAATGGATCTTGTAAGGTAGCTTGATTAGTAAGAAATTTTTGCTGAAATGTACGTAGCATTCTTAAAATATTTTTTTCAAAAATACCGTGCATTGCACTTTGAACAGTTAAGCAAATGCATTGAAAAAATTAAATTTAAGTTACGAAAAATCCAATGGTTAATGAGCGTTAAACACTGTTAAACTAAGGTTAAAAGCTGTAATAAGCTAAAAATTAACCGGTATATTTGTTAAAATGAAAAGCAGTAAGATTAGATGGTTGATCGTCTTGATGAGTGTATCACTGTTGGGCATAGGCCTTTTGCAAGCCTATTGGATCAAACATGATATATCTCTTAAGGAACAACAATTTGATCAGTCAGTGGCACAAGCGCTTCATGCAAGTGCAGAAAAAATAGAATCGCGCGAAGTTTTTCATTATTTAAAAAATAAACTGTTACACTTTGATCAGAAAGATTTAATTAAAATATTAATGAATGATACGCTAGCCTCGGGCGTATTTAAAATAGATGAACAGTATAACACGCTATTCAATGAGTTGCCCATGGTTTTTAATGATCATGAAAGTGGCGATGTGAATATTGAATTTCAAAAACCGGGAAGTCACCAACCGTATCTAAGACTTCAAAAAAAGAATTTTATCAAGCAAGATTCATTAACAGAACGCAGTATTAATTCATCGCAGATTACCCGTGTATTTGACAATAACAATGAAATTGTGATCAAACAAAATAGAGAACGGATTAAAAGTAAGATGGATCAACTAAATAAAGTAATGGAGCAATTTGCGGTAGAATTTGTGGGTAGTGAAGGCGAAGTTACAGACAAACTTAACCCAGCTACGATAGATTCCATTTTAAACATGGAATTAAAATATAGAGGCATCACCACGCCCTATGACTTTGGTGTTTATTGTTCAACCAACAATCAACTTCTTTGTAATACCGACCATAAGCTCAATTCAGTTTTACTAAATACAGGTTACCGCACACCCCTATTTCCACAAGAAAGCGACTTAGACCAATCCAATATCAACTATTTATTGGTGCACTTCCCGCACAAAAATGCATATGTATTGTCAAGTGTATGGTTAATGCTATTGGGAAGCGGTATATTTACAGCCATTATCATATTTTGCTTTAGTTATACTATTAAAATAATCTATCGTCAAAAGAAACTGTCAGAGATAAAAAGTGACTTTATCAACAACATGACACATGAATTTAAAACACCAATAGCCACCATATCACTAGCAGTAGATGCCATCAAAACTCAGACGGTACGCAGGGATGAACAAAAGTTAAACTACTTCTCTGAAATTATAAAGGAAGAAAATAAACGAATGAATGCTCAAGTAGAGCATGTTTTACAAATGGCACAAATTGAAAAAGGAGAGATTACACTTAATAAAGTAATAATCCTCTTACCATCACTGATCAATGATGCGGTAGAGCGGATTAAATTACAACTGCAAAGTCGTAATGGACATATAACAGTGGAAAACATCAACCAAGAAGTAGAAATATATGGCGATTATTCCCACCTCACCAATATAATTGTAAACTTATTAGAAAATGCAATAAAATATTCACCCAGCACCCCAGAAATAAAAATAATCATAAGCATTACAAACACTACAGTACAAATAAGTGTTGTAGATAAAGGAATGGGAATGAATAGCGACACTCAGAAGAAAATATTCGACAAATTTTACCGAGCAACTAAAGGAAACTTACATGATGTGAAAGGATTTGGATTGGGACTAAGCTATGTAAAAGCAATTATTGAAGAACATGGTGGCACTATAATTGTACAAAGTGAAATGAATAAAGGAAGTACCTTTTCCGTTATATTACCTTTAAACAAATAATACATGGATAAGATAAAAATTATATTAGTAGAGGATGATCCTAACTTTGGATCAGTGTTAAAAAACTATCTTGAACTGAACGACTATGAAGTGAAGCTTTGTCCGGATGGAATAGCAGGTATTGACGAATTTAATCGGACACACTATGATGTTTGTATTTTAGATGTAATGATGCCTAAAAAAGATGGCTTTACATTAGCCCAGGAAATTCGTGCTAAAAATCCACATGTACCCATTATCTTTTTAACTGCCAAAACTATGAAGGATGATATGATCAAAGGTTTCAATGCCGGTGCCGATGATTACATTACCAAACCGTTTGATAGTGAAGTATTGCTTATGAAACTGAAAGCTATTCTAAAGCGCAGTGCTGATAAGAATATGAATCCACATCAAAAGGAATTTTTATTGGGCACTTACCAATTCAATTATAACCACCGAACGGTTTCACGTGAGCAGCAAAGTGTAAAACTATCGCCCAAAGAAGCAGATTTATTAAGATTATTAGCTTTGCACTTAAATGAGTTACTACCTCGACAAAAGGCATTATTAGAAATTTGGGGTGATGACAACTATTTCAATGCCCGTAGTATGGATGTATTTATAACCAAACTCCGCAAATACTTAAAAGATGATCCTACACTTGATATCATCAATATTCACGGCAAGGGGTTTAGGTTAATCAACAATGCTAGGCAGATATAACTCCTCCAAATTGATGCGATTAATTTTTGCCAAATCGTTGGGATAATTTTCAAAAGAATAATTACTAAGTAAATTTTCAAATTTTTTCTCTGACCTAGATAGGCCTACATAACTCATCAACTTTCTATAGCTTTTTAAATCTTTCAACAATGGCTGCTGAGCATCAAAATCTCTGGGATGAAAGTACCAATTTACATAGTGAGCACTTTTAGAAAAATATTGGAGCAAAAATCTAGGCCATAATCGAAAATAGCCTCCACCACTGAAAGGCAATGAACAGCCAAATTTTCTATAAGGTACTATTGGAAACTCAACCAAACTCCCACTATCAGTTTTAATAATAAATGGTTTAGTTTTTTGGATCTCTTTCCACCCACCGTTTACCTTCCAAGTACAAAAAATAGATGAGTCAATTTGAATTCCTTGTTCTATCAAACAAGAAAGATAGTCCACAAATTTTGCATTCACTGAGAAACCAGGCGCCCTATGGTGAATAACAGGTTTACCTGTAATTGTAGACAATATATCAATTGACTTCATTAGATCTGTTCTAAAATCAGGTAACGAAATATCCTGCCAAAGTTGATGTGCATAAGAATGGGTGCCAATTGTATGTCCCGCATCTACGATCTCTTTCACCAATCTTGGATGTCTTTCAGCACACCATGCTAAAACAAAAAAAGTAGTTTTAATTTGATATTTATCTAGTATTTTTAATATCCTATCAGCATTGATCACCAATCTATCTTCAAAGTGAATCCACTGATGTGGAAATTTGGTAGTAGGATTACCGAGTATGTGAAACCAATCTTCTAAATCAATACTTAAGTAATGCATGCAGCTAAATTACATCATAATTGCCAAGCATCAAATGAGCAGAAGAAATGTTTACCTGCTCAAAATGGCATTTATAAATAATGGGCACGGGCTTTATCCTATTCAAAAGTTGGTTTTTAATAAAACTATTTTCCAAATGCGCAAACCCATTTTTCTCTGACAAAATGGTCAAAGTGAGCAAACTGCCACTTGCCTTTGCAATGGAGTTTATTCCTAACAAATCTTGATTTCCTAATTCTCTATCGTGTTTTGTCCACAATTTAACGACCCAACAAATGGGCAGTCCATAATGATACTTGAACCGAAGCACCGCAATTATTGAATCAGATTGAAACACATAATAATTTCTTGATGGAAATTGCTTATACCGCCAGTCAAACCAATCGGTGGTGGGAAAATGATCAAAAGCCCCTAGCTTAACCATAGTATCAAAAGAGAAACTAGCAGCTGGCAATATTTCACAACACTTAACTACTGGCAGGCTAGGAACAAATTCTGGACCATGAAAATGTGTGCTGTACTTTAAACCTAATTTATTAAGTGATGTGAAGTTAATGAAGTTGAAATAATTTAATGAATCTATAATTTTAAAATTCAATCTATTGACAAAACCATGGATCGAATTTTTATTTGGGAAGCCAATAGTAAATAGTAATTTTTTCTTCAAACAATCATTATAAGCTTCCTTTGCCAATTGAATAAATAATCCCTTACCCCTATGACTGCGTGCAGTGATTGTGTTAACGGATAAACTACCTTGAACCGAAACACCATTACAACTATACAGTACCGGCCATAATAAATACTGCGCCACTACCTTGCCTTTATCTAATGCAATTTTATATATTGGGGGAGCTAAAGGATTACGCAATTGCCATCGGAGTATTTCATTATGATTTGCTATGTTCGGTAATTCTTGATTTAAAAACTGAACTACCTTTCCACAGTAGGATTCATCAAGGTCTATTAGCTCCATATACTGTTAGGATGAGTTGGTAGTAAGTTTCGGTAATTAAATTCCAATTATAAACACTTTGCAATAAATCTACATAATTTACTGGATCAATATTGTCTAAAAATAGTAATTGCTTTAAGCTCTCCTCATCACTAAAATAACTAGCCCTATTAGCGGTTACTTCCCTATTAAACTCATTATCATGAGCAAAAATCAATAAATTAAACTTCATAGCTTCCAACAATCCAGGATTAGTACCGCCCACGGTATGGCCATGTAAATAATATTTACAATTTGAACGTAAAGAATTAACCATGGCTACATCATAATTAGCTCCTGTAAATAAGATATTTTCTTTATACTGATGATACAACTTTCTACTGTAACTTGATTGATTATAATCTCCCACTACGACTGTTTTAATATTCAAATTAGACAATGTGCTTAGCATCAAATTAAGACTGTTTTCAGGAACTAATCTTGAGATGACCAAAGCATAAGACTTTGGTTCCAAATTTAGTTTTAAAAGGATGGAATCGTTTAAATCAAAAATATCAGCAGGAGCATACGGTATGGTAACTACAGACTCAGGCCTACACCCTTTATTCAAAATCAAATACTGTGTGATTTGCCTAGCATCACCAATTAACTTAGAACTATAGAACCGCGCAAAAAAATAAGCTCCCTTTATATAAAATTTCTTAACGATATTAAAACGTTTTCGGTGTTCCTCTATCCCATCAGTAATGGTGATTAATTTAGCATGTTTGGCGTACAGAGGATAAGCCCAAGCAGCACCCAATCCACAAACGATACAAATATCATTTAGCAGAACAGCCTTACTCAAACTATTTATATAAAATCGAAACGGATTATTGGCCTTATTATAATCAGAAAAAATAATTTTATACTTATCACTTACATTTCTATTAGACCTTTCGTTTACTACGGTAATATCTATTCCCTTGTCAGCTAAACGGGGCGCTAACTGCTCTACAAAAAATTCAAACCCTCCGTAATTGTTTGGAGCACCGCGCGAACCTATAAGAGCAACCTTAATCATTCAATGCAAGAGTAAGGGATTTAATTGAATGATTCAAATTTACTGCAGTCAAAGCTTGACTGGCAACTACTGGCAATAGATTCGGATGTTTCAGTATGGTAGCTATAATAAGATCAAATTCTAAAACTGAATTCTGAGAATAAAGCCAACCTGTATTTTCATGAATGATTTCTTGCACAAAATAATTTAGTTTAGTTGCAAGCACAGGCAAACCGTAACTCATAGCCTGAATCATTACACCACTTTGATAAACTTCTAAATAGGGAAGCACAATTAAATCATGCTCATCAAAAAGTTTAATTTGCTCCTCCAAAGTATGATACCCAATTTTCAAAGTGATGCTGTTCTCAAGCTTACATTCACGAATCATATCATTCAAACTTCTTTTGCTCAAATCACGAAGCTGCCCAGCAATGGTTAAATGAAATAACCCCAAATGTTTGCTTTTACTTAAAAGCTTCAAGAGCTCCAAAATTCCCTTTGAAGACTTAAGCTGACCAAAAAAAAGCAAATTGATTTTAGTAAGCTTAGTGGGATATTTATTTTTAATAGAACCTAAATTTAAAACTGGATGAGGAACAAACCTAACATCACGATGCCTGCCTGGAATTGAATTATACAAGTCCTTATTATGCACGAGTACAACATCCACCAGGTTTAAATACCTTTGACTAATCACATCCTTACTCGTGCCAATTAGTGGCTGTGCATCATGAAGAATGAGTACAATTTTCACTTGACTTAGCTTGGCAAGTAAATTCAAGAAGTGATAATCTATAAAATTAGATTTAAAATAGTGAATCACTACTTTAGCAGGAGAAGATAATTTGATGCAATAAAAATAGATAAATATCCAAGCCTTAATGTAGGTGAATACACCCATGATATGCAATGGCTTATTTGAAAATACCGCCTTGGCAAAAATGGCAAGGTTAGTAAAATTTGAAAACAATTGAACACTTTTTCCTTCTAATAAAAGTTGATTTGCCAAAGCGGAATTATAAATATCCATACCGGCCTTTGTTCCAACTTGATCAATAATTAGGATCTGCGAATGTTTCATCTATATTAACCATTTTGACAAATCTCTACCAATCAAATCTTGTAATTGCAAAATATCACTTCGATACAATTCACTTAATAGCCTTCTTGAAGTGGGCTCTATTTTAATTGGATCCTGCCTATTTGCTTTCATAAACAGCGATTTTAATTTTTCTTTTCTTTCTGCACCTATTGTATTTAGCAATTGAAACTTCCACTTTGACTCCATTGTAATTAACTTATTCAACCAAGGAAATTTAGCACCATGCGACTCATTCACTTTTGCAACTAAACTAAATTTGAAAGATTCATCAACATTCATAAATTCTGTTAACTCTTTCATTATCCTCAAGGGATCCTCAATTAAATCTTCAAATAAAATTACCTTTACTTCCCTAAAATTAGCTTTATAAGCCGCTATTTGAGATGCATATAATCCTCTATTAAAGTAATGAAAATCGAAACTGTACCCTTCTGCTATTCGCTGAGGTTCTTGTTTCAATGCTTCATCAAAACTTAAGCATTCCTGAATATCACGTACGCGCCATTGATACTGTGAAAAAGCCCTATCAACCGGATTGCGTAGTACTGCCACTATTTTAGGTAAACTTTCCGATCCATAATAAAGTTTAATATTGTTAATGGTAGTTTGATAGTGGTATAAATACGGAGTTGACATATCAAGCTTGGCACTTTGCGTTGCTTTTTTATACAAGGTTTCATAATTCTGCTGATTCAAGATGGCAAAAGCTAACTTACCTTTCACAAAATTAAAGCTACCATTGGGTGCTAGAAAAAAACACGGCTCCTTTTGGTTTGGGATAAAAACTTCAGGATGTTGTCTTAGATAATAATACAACAAGGTGGTGCCAGCTTTAGCTGCACCTACCACCAAGCAATTAGGTTTATGTTGAAGCACCATCATACCGATGAAAATAAATAATTGTATATAGAAAAAAAAGAGTGCTTAAATCACGCATATTAGCTGCGGAAAAAAACATACAAACAAAAAAGAAAAGCATCGTATAAAGCGAAGCTTTATAAAACAATTCTTCAGATGCCGTTCGTTGAGCCATTTTATATGAGTCGTAAAAAAGAAAATATATTATCAGAGTACCTATCAAACCATACACAAATAAATTTCCCATAATTCCAATATCAACAGGATAAAAATAGCCTAGTAGGTCTTGCCAACCTCCATTCCATTGATTAGAAATAAACCCATTTCCCAATAATGGACTAGCTTCCACATACTTTAAGGCGGTTTTCCATTCCATGTACCTAACTGTAGCACTGGCTTCGTCTGGAGCACCACCCACCATCATATTTAGTACATTACCATATAGCACTGCATATCTATCAAGCATGGTAACCGAACCAATACTAAGGCTAATGGTAATCAATAGAAGCAATCCCATTATGATAAGGGAAGCTCTTACCAACTTTTCTTTTATAGAATAATTTTTTAAAAAAAAGATAATTAAGGTAACCAATACAGCCAACAAAGTAGTTCTACTTTGCAAATAATAAATTATATAGAATAGAATACAGGCTACTATAAATAAATAATATGTCTTAAGTCTACTTGACTTAATTGAGAAAAGTGAATAAAAAAGTAATATTATTACTGGAGCAAATTGAAATCGGAACCTAAATCCACGGATGCTGCTATATGCTACAAACTCGGTATCGCTAAAACGAGCTGGGTCAATAAAGAGAAAAAAATAAAAGTAAGTAAACAATAATGTCGTAGCCAAAACAATTACTACCTTAACGAGTGTTTTATAGCTGATAATTTTATTTTTTAAAAGTGTCAATAGAAAAATGGGGCCTATACAAAGTAGTAGACTTCGCTGAGCTGCTATACCATAAAAAAGAGGTTGACCAAAAATCCTATTGCTTTGCCAAGCGGCCATTATGGTAACGGCTAAAAGCAAAAAGAAAACTAAATCAACTTTTAAAAGATTGTATGAAATGGAAATAAAAAATAATCTAAAAATGTAAAATAGGCAGAATAAAAGTATAGCAATATTGGTAAAATAGAGATGCAAAAAGGGAAATGGACAAGTACCTAAAATACGGAATACAGCGAATGAAACAAACAAAACCAACAAGGCAGTTTGCAAACTATTAAAGGCAAATAATTTTCCTGGTAATCGATATTTTAGCATGGATTAGTGAATAAAAGTGTTGATGTTGAAATATTTTTTCACATAAAACATGGCTATAATTTGATTGGTAAGCTGGCAGGATAACGTGGCATACGCTGCACCAATAATCCCATGAAGCGGTATGGTGGCCATACAAACCAATAAGAATACAGAAGCTGCTATTGCAGATACATTTCTAAGCTCAGGTTGCCGATCAGTAGCATTGAGCACTTGTGCAGGTATTCCGGTGCAAGTAATTACAAATTGGCCAATGATGAGGATAATAAAGCTATGCCGATACTGTAAAAAATAATTACCAAAAATTGACAAAATGAATTCATTAAACAGCAACAAAAATCCGGTTACTACACTTGCAAACATTACATTAAGTCTAGCTGAAATTTTAGTAATTTGTTTCAGCGCAATCATATCACTACTTACAAAAGCTGCAGTAATGCGTGGCATGGCATAGGCAATTATGGCAAATAAACCAAAGTTGACCAAGGCAGTAATTCTGATCAAAGTATTGAAGATCCCAGAAATGTTTTCATTAAAGAAGTATGATAGCATCAATACAGCCATCCATGCCATGATTAATTGAAGCAACGCTGTTCCCTGCATTGGATGAGCAACTTTCCAAATAGCGGCCATGGAAAATTTTTCTTGGCTAGAGATGGATGGTTTAAATAGATGCCAGCAATATTGACTCAAAATAAAACTTATCAAAATACTACCAAACTGAATATAAATGGCAACCATAGCAGGTAGCTGAAGCAGTAAGGCTACGCTAAGCATAATTGTACTAAGCGTAGAGATAGAAGCAGTAGCAAAAAAGGTGTAATAGGTAACTCGTCTTAAACCTCGCAAACTTTCGGCATTAAACAAAATAAAACTGATTGGAATCAAACAAATATAATTGATCATTAAAATATACTCAGAAATGGACTGTTTAATTAGGTAGGCTTGAATATAATTACGTGCCAAAATCAAAACAATGGTGCCAAGCAAGCCTTGAATAAATACCCTAAAATAAGCACTCTTATAAAATGAATTTATTAAATTATGCTGCTGTTTTGCATCGCATTCAGCAATAATTCTAGACGCTGCAATATCTATTCCCCATTTACACAGCGTACCTGCTATATTAAGGGTAGCTGTACAAATGGTGATGATGCCCAGCACCCCTGCACCGCAATATTTAGCTACCATCCAAGTGAATAAGAATCCAGTCAGCAGCCCTATCAAGCGAACGGATAGAGCCTGAAAAGCAAAGCGATATAGCACACCGGCCTCAGTAGGCGAAAAAAAATTATTTAAAATAAGCCGTGCTTTGATCAGCATATGGTGCTAATGTACCAAAAAATAAATTACTTCATTATTCATTACAATTACCAGCTCCAATAATTTTACCTTTTGAAGTTACCACAAAGGGTGCATTTAATACAACTTCTTCTACTAGGTGGGTATTGCAATTTTCTATTAATATGGAGGCAATGTCAAAAACATTTGATCGAAAAATCCAGTTTGAATGCTTCACCTTTGCATCAACCTTCATCCCTTCAAAGTGAAAAGTGAGGATTAAATCTGGAAGCAATGCAAAATTGAACCATACAACAGTAGCTTTTATCTCCTTTATATAAATTGGCTGTTTCGAAACCAATAACTGAATGTTTTCAATTGATGATTTAAATGCGAATGGCTCGCCTCTAGAAAGTTGTGAAAAATTTAATTTTAATTGGTGCGGATCTCTGTTGACACCTATGGCATACATTTGGCTAGAACAATCTATTTGCCC
>JBDKJS010000063.1:0-3613 GCA_039806065.1 Bacteroidota bacterium
TGTACCAAATTTATTTTTTATTTTATATGTATGATAAAATTGAAATGAGGAAAACAAAATCATTTTACCGATTGATCAATCATAATGGCCAACTATGGCGCGAATTTTAGCATTTACTCAAAAAATGTGGCCATTTGGTCTATAGATTTTCTTTGTAGGTCAGGAACCATACAGTTTGAAGCGGGATAACCCACCGGTATTAGCAGGAAAGGTTTTTCATTTGCAGGTCTATTCAATATTTGTGCTAAAAAATTCATGGGTGATGGAGTGTGTGTAAGGGCAGCCAGGCCAGCATGGTGTATGGCAGCAAGCAGTAGCCCACAGGCTATGCCTACACTTTCATTCACATAATAGTGCTGTGATCTTTGATCGTTTTCTAAGCCATAAGTTTGTTTGAATACTATTATTAACCAAGGAGCAATGGTTAGAAATGGTTTGTTTTCATCGGTGCCGAATGCTTTTAAATCTTGTAGCCATTCGTCATTCATTCTGCCGTTGTAATTTTCTATTTCTTCAGCTTCAGCCGCCATTCTAATTTTAGCTTTGAGTGCAGCATTGCTCACTGCACAAAAGTGCCAAGGCTGTTTATGGGCTCCAGAAGGTGCAGTAGCAGCGGATTTAATAATCATTTCAATAATTGATTTCGGTACAGGCCTCGCATCGAACTGGCGTACACTTCTTCTTTCATTCATGTGGTGATAAAAATCGGCAACTCTTTCTCGTTGTAGTTGTTCTGTTATGGGAAGTAATGTATGTTTGATAAACATTTGGATAATAGCTAATTTAAATGAACATTTACAAAGCTAAAATTAATAAAGTATGATTGCCGCTAGTACACTCGATTTTTTAAAACAACTAAAAAAACACAATAATCGTGATTGGTTTGAAAAGCATCGCCAACGATATTTGGATGCTAAAGAAAATCATGAATCCTTTATCGAGAACCTACTACCCAAGTTAGTAAAAGTTCAGCCTGATTATCACTCATTGGGTATCAAGGATGTAACATTTAGAATTTATAGAGATGTGAGGTTTTCAAAGAATAAAGATCCCTATAAAACAAATTTTGGAGCTGGATTTAATAAGGGTGGAAAAAAAATGATTCAAGCTGGGTATTACTTGCACTTAGAGCCTGGAGCCTCTTTTGTAGCTTCAGGTATTTGGATGCCTCCTGCAGAGGAATTAAGAAAAATAAGGCAAGAGATAGCTTTTAATTCCAAGGAGTTCGAAAAAATACTTTTACAAAAAGATTTTAAAAAATGGTATGGTCAATTAGACCAAAGTTTTAGTCTAAAATCAGCACCAAGAGGATATGAAAAGGATCATCCATATATCCATTTCATTAAAATGAACAGTTATATCGTTAGCCATTCATTCAGCGATCAAGTGGTATTAAAGCCATCCTTCGAAAAGGAGGTTTTGGATGCTGTGAAAATTGGCAAGGCATTTGTAGGATTTATCAATAGATCGTTCGATTAGTGATGCATTATATAGTAAAATTATTTTTTGGCTTTACCTTTTGCTTTGTTTGGCATCCATCATTTGCTCAAGGATTAGCTAAGCCCGAAGTGTGGCGCATTTATCCCAATCGTAGTGCTAAAGCCATTAAACCTCAAGGGCCAAACAAAGAGGAACTTAGTTTCGGATTCATGCTCCAGAGCACCCAACCTACCCATAAATATAAACGGGAACAAAAAAATTTACTTTGGGGTTTTAATTTTTATGTAGATTACAGGATCAAAGAACGTCCCTTTTCTTTTGGATTGGATGTTGGGTGGAGTGGGAATGGGAGAAGTAGCACCAATCAGTCTATTTTGGTTCAAACAATCAATGCTGGAGTAATCATAGATGAATACCAAGTTCCATTAAATGTAGTGGCACACAATGGTATTACACACGGCATGTTGCATGCGCGAATAACAGCCAGTAGATCGCTTATACGCCCTTATTTCGACTTATTATTCGGACTTCATTATTTTGCTACTCGCGTTAAAATTTATGAAGAAGGCAATGAGTTTTATTTCAAAGATGATCAAAATGATGATGGCCTGATAAGTAACAATCTTTTAGAGTCAAGTATTGCCCTCGGTGCTGGAGGTAGGGTGGGGCTGCTCATCAAATTAATGCCCCATATTTATTTAAATGCCTCAGCAGCTAATTATCAAGGCTCAAAGGCTAGGTATTATACCGCGCCTGATTTAGATAGTTGGGACATTGTGATCGACAGTCAATTTGATGCCAACGACAAATTGAATGAGCAAGACTTGAATATCAATAGTGTTGCTAAGCGAGCACCAATAAGTGCTTGGCTATTTCAAATGGGAATTGTGTTTAGTTCAAATGATTTTTAAGTAATTGCCATGAATTTGCTTTTGGTGCTTATCTTGTGAGCCGATTATTAGTTAACCATAATTATATAAATATGAATATCTTAGTTATAGGTGCTGGAATGTACGTTACTGGTAGAAATGGAACAGGGACAGGCACTATACTTTCAGCGTTGGTACAATTGTATAAATTAGGAAACGTTGATTCCATAACGGTAGCATCGCCAAGTGCATCTAGCGAAGAAGATGTGACAGCTGCTGCATTAAGAATTAATGGACTTTTAAATGCCAATGTTTCTGTGCATTTTGAATTGTTAGGAAAAGATATAAGGTCAAGTATTGAAAAGATCAAGCAAACTAGAAATATTGAAGGTGTAGTGATAGCGATACCAGATCATTTGCATTTTGAAATAGGAAAATATTGTTTGCTGGCAGGCATGCACACCCTTATGGTAAAACCACTAACGCCTACAGTGGCCGAAGCGAAGGAATTGATAGCCATAGCAAGTGAAAACAACTTATTTGCATGCGTTGAATTTCATAAGCGCTATGATCAAACTAATTTGTGGATAAAAAAGGCCTTGCAAGAAGAAAGAATAGGGGCCATTAATTATATAGATGTGGACTATAGTCAGCGGATCAGTATTCCTTTAACCACTTTCAAAAGCTGGAGTAACCAATCGAATATTTTTCAATACTTAGGAGTTCACTATGTAGATCTTTTTTACTGGTTAACTCGCGCCACACCAATTCGTATTAGTGCAAATGGTGTAATGGGTGTATTAAAATCGAAGGGAGTAGATACCTACGATAGTACACATTGTACCATTGAGTGGCAAGAGCCAACGGGTAAAAATTTTTTCACCATTCACAATACCAATTGGGTAGATCCTGATACTAGCAGTGCCCTCAGTGATCAAAAATATAAGATCATCGGAACCAAGGGGAGAATAGAATGTGATCAGAAGAATAGAGGAATTGAGTTGGTAAGTGAAGGCAATCACATTCAACAAATAAATCCTTACTTCAGTGATTATTTACCCAATGCCGATGGCGATTTGATCTTCAGTGGATATGGTTTTACGAGTATCGCTCAATTTGTTGATGATTTGAAAAGTTTAAAAGAGTCGAATAGTCGCTTAGCATTTTTAAATAATAATAGACCATCGTTTAAAGATTCACTCACTTCAGTAGCCGTGATAGAGGCAGCCAATAGTTCTTTCAAATTAGCGGGTGCATGGCAGGAGGTGATTGTATGACATGGTACTTAGATCATCAAAAATTAG
>JBDKJS010000064.1:0-12159 GCA_039806065.1 Bacteroidota bacterium
AGTTCCTTGATCATACCTGAAACTTGCATCAATATTTAAATTAGTGAGATTAACTTCTACTGCACCATAAGGAGCGCCTATATCGTACTTTGTATCATAATTTCTATGGCAACAGTTACCCCAAGCCGGTACACCATATGCCAATACACCATTATCAGTATAATTATTTGCCGTATCAGCTAGGTTCAGTAGTCTAATGCCATCATCGGTTACATCAGTTAAATAACTATTCCAAACCCATGACATTGAAATATTTTGATAAGCCTTATAGTACCCTGCAGTTAATTTCACCTTTTCAAAAGATTTGGTAATACTAAAGTCATTGGTAAAATTATCAAAGTTATTTAGTTCGGTATCGAATAAATGCATGCGCATGAGTAAATTATTTCCATTGGCATTGGAAGGAAAGGCCTCACCAGTGGTGTACGAAAGGGTGTAAGGATTACCTCCTGTAATACCACCTGCTATGCTTGCAGCATCACCAACTTGAGCTGGAAATGGGGCTACAAATCTTCCACTATTCATTGCCCACCTGCTACGATTCATCACACTCCAATCGCTACCTAGGTCAAAAGCAAATTCGCTACCAATGGCAGTACTCACAGGGTGCATGCCATCTGCCACATTGCTTCTACGCAATTGGCCATCTGGTCCTGTTCCAATATTGGTTTGCAAGTACGGACTCTGCAATGTACCGTGTAAGGCATCATAACCGGCAACGGAACTCCAAGTTGGATTACTGTTTGTTCCTTCAACTTGCATGGGCATTGGCATGTAAGCTGCAGTTCTATCGTTCAAATATTTTAAATAAACTCTTGCATAACCTTTGCCAAAAGTTTTGGTAAGATTAGCTTTTAACTGCCCACCTTGGTTAGAGATAAATCCTGCTTTGCGAGGGCCGTCACCTTGACGGAAGAAACCTCCCAAATGGAAAGAAACATTGTTTCCAATAGGCGATCCATATTCAAAATCAGTACGAAGGCTATTGAAGTCCAAACCAATTGTACTGGCAAGGCTTCCACCTTCCACTTCACCATGCTTGGATATAAAATTAATGATACCTGCAGGTGAATTACTTGCTAGCGTACTTGCATTACCACCTCTTATTGCTTCTATGCGGCTAATTGTATTATCAGCTCGAAGAAAGATATCTGCAGTAGCAAAGGCGATGTCACCAAATTGAAGCACTGGCAGCCCATCTTCATGAAGTTGTAAAAATTTTGATCCACCGGTGGCTATAGGTACACCGCGAACGGTGATATTGGTATTACCATCACCACCACTAGCCTCAGAACGAACACCAGTTATAGATCGCAAAATCTCTGCAGTAGATCGAGGGGCAGCATTGGCAATGGCTACAGGATCAATGGTAGAGATGGATACACTAGATTGTAAGGCTGATTTAGGGTTAAGTAAACCTGTGATAACTACCTCATCTAACTGCAAATTGTCAGCTTTGAGTGAGGGAGCATAGGTGGTTACTTCACCACTTTTAATAGATACAGCTTGGGTAAGGGTGGCAAAACCAATAGCCGAAACCTTTACGTTATAAACCCCTGCAGGCACACCTTTTACTTCAAAAGTACCTGATTCAGTGGTTAAGGCACCATAGACTGTATTGAGTAAAGCTACTGTGGCATAGGGAATACCTTTGCCCCCCTCTGACACCGTTCCACTTAGGGTGCCTTGGGCAAATACAGTTACTGAACTGGCAATAGCAACGCAGGCAATGGCCAGAAATTTAGTAATGATTTTTTTCATAATCTCAAGTTTGTTTTAGAATGATTGAGTCAAACGTATGGTTTGCTTAATTACAAAGCAAGAAAGTTTAATGCCTTGTTGATAGCAATTGTTTTCGCAACCGTTTGCTATTGAAAAAAAAATATCTTTGTATATAATATTCTTATAATTGCACCCGATGAAAAGAATCACTTTAAAAGATTTAGCAGGCCTGCTTGGCGTAAATACCTCAACCGTATCGCGCGCACTGAAGGACCACCCGGATATTGGCGTTGAACTTCGCGAAAAAATTAAGCGATTAGCAAAAGATCTAAACTATCATCCCAATATGATGGCAGTACAATTGAGAAAGCAAAAAAGCAACTTGATTGGATTAATTATTCCAGACGCAATAATGTTCTTCTTTCCTTCGGTAATTAAAGGGATTTCTGAGGTGATTCAAAAAAACAATTACAAATTGCTTGTATTGCAATCGGGTGAAAATTTAGAACAAGAAGAAGAGAATGTTCGAATCTGTTTCGAAAACGGAGTGGATGGATTGTTGATTACACTTACCAATCAAACACATAGTTTGAACCATTTGAACGACCTTCGCGACATGAACATTCCGATCATATTAGTAGATAAAATAATTGAAGAGAATAGCTATGACAAAGTTTTTATAGATGATCAAAATGCTACAGAAATATGCATTAATCATTTGGCTGTTACAGGCTGCAGGCGCATCATTGGTGTATTTGGAAATGAGAATTTAAGGATGACCAAAAGTAGACTCGATGGATTCACGGTTGCTGCTCAGAAATATCAACTCACTACTGAGATAGTACATGCCGATGGCACATTTGAAGCAATGAAAAAGCTTTCGCAAAGTATATTAAAATTTAAGCCTGATGGCATTTTTGCAATGAGCGATGAGACACTTGCTGGGGCTGTTCCAGCAATAAAAAAATTAGGCCTAAAGATTCCACAAGATTGCTCTGTGGTAGCAATCAGTGACGGTTTTCTTCCTCAAATTCTAGATCCAACTATCACCTTTTTACACCATGATGGATTAGAACTTGGACGTCTGGCGGCCAAACACCTTATCAGTAAATTGCAAAACAAAGAGAATCCTTACTCAAACCAAACCATTCATTTACCTGTCAATTTAGAAATAAACGACAGCACCAAGCCGTGGTTAAAATAAAACAGGCTTCTTATAAACCCACCCGAATTGTTAATTTATGCTATCTTGAAGTTTACTATTTTCACATCTCATAATACGGGCTGGGTATTTCTCTATGAGAGCATAATTATGAGTAGCCATGAGCACAGCTGTACCCTGTTGACTAATGTTGATGAGTAATTTCATAATGCCTTCTGATGTTTCAGGATCTAGGTTTCCAGTTGGTTCATCAGCTAATATGAGTTTAGGCGTATTAAGAAGCGCTCTGGCTATGACCACCCGTTGTTGTTCTCCTCCGCTCAGTTCATGAGGCATTTTATACCCTTTAGTTCCCAAACCCACCTGATCTAACACTGCCACGATCCGTTGGTCGATAAGTTGCTTATCCTTCCATCCTGTAGCTTTTAATACAAACCACAAATTGGCATGAACACTACGATCAGTGAGTAATTGAAAATCTTGAAACACTATTCCAATTTGCCTTCGAAGAAATGGAATAGCATGGCGTTTAATACCATTTAACTCAAACCCTGCCACGTTACCATTTCCTTGTATTAATGCCACATCAGCATAAAGTAATTTCAAGAGCGAACTCTTGCCACTTCCAGTTTTACCAATTAAATAGACAAATTCACCTTTGGCAATTTTTAGATTAACAGAGGAGAGAACCAAATTTTTTGATTGAAAAATATCTGCATTCTCAAGCAGTACTACTTCATTGGCAAGCATATCAATTGGGGCTTGGGGCTAAATTAAAAAAAACCAGATTGCAATCTGGTGCCGGCTATAAATAAGATTAACATGAATTGTTTACATTTCAAATTTTGTGACCTTTCCATAAGGAAGGATTTTAATAGTCTCAAGAATTTTTTCTTCCAGGTGTTTCAAGCCCAATTTTTCAAGAGCCTTCTCTGGTCTATCTACGCGAAAATACGCAAGCAAGGTGTAATTACTATCGCGCAGCTGAACATAATCAGGAATTTTATCTGTACCCTTTACCTTCAATAAATACATGTTCGTCTTATAGATCTTGTCTCTAAAATTAATTTCTAGCATCATTAACAACTAAGATAGGAATGGGTTATTCAATTTTTCAAATTTAACACTTGTTTTAGGTCCATGGCCGGGCCATACAACCGTATGTTCAGGCAATTTAAAAATAATGTCTTTAATGCTGCTGATTAATTGTGTTTGATTGCCACCTGGTAAATCTGTTCGGCCTATACTTTGATAGAAGAGCACATCACCACCAATTAATTGGCCACTAGCCCCATGGTAAAAACAGATGGAACCAGGACTATGTCCAGGTGCGAGCAGGCAAGTAAGTAAAAGACCTCCTAGGCCAATTTTTTCTCCATCTTCTATAAATTTGCTGATGGTGGGGCCTGGTTTGTAGTCGATATTCCACATCAATGCAGATACACTTGCATTTTGATAAATAAAAGCTTCATCCGAATGCATGATTGGCCTTAAACCCCACGTTTGGAAGCAAAAATTTAAACCTAAAATATGATCAATATGGGCATGAGTGAGCAATAGCAACTGTGGCCTTAAATGGTGATTCACAATAAATTGATGCAATTCATCATCTTCTTGTGAATGAGCATTTCCCGGATCTATGATGATGGCATTTCCAGCATCATCATACAGAAGGTAGGTGTTTTCTTGAAAGGGGCCGAAACAAAATTGGGTAATCTTCATTGTGCCAAAGATACGGAACCTTAGGCAAGGCAAAACAATTATGTAATTGGATCATTTTAAAAATGATCGTACAATGCAAAAAAAATATTTATTTTCGTGCGGTAAACTTAAAAGACAAATATGAATTTTCCAGAATCCCTCCGCTACACCAAGGACCACGAATGGGTACAAATTGATGGTGATACAGCTACCATTGGCATTACAGATTTTGCCCAACGTGAGTTGGGTGACATTGTGTATGTTGAAATTGAAACCAAGGGTGAAAATCTTGGAGCTGAGGCAGTATTTGGTACCGTAGAAGCGGTAAAAACTGTATCAGATTTATTTATGCCTGTCAGTGGCCAAATATTGGAGGTAAATGATGGCCTTTCTCAAAATCCTGAATCAGTTAACAACGATTGCTATCAATCAGGTTGGATGATAAAAGTTAAAATGAGCAATGCAGCTGAATCGAATTTATTGATGGATGCTCATGCATATAAAAAATTGATTGGTGTGGATGCGTAATGCAATTAATCATTCAAAAAATATTTAGATACAAATGGGTGCCTGCTATTATGTGGGCACTTTTCATTTTGGTGATATGTGGCATACCGGGGAGCATGCTTCCCAAACAAAATTTTTGGCAGTGGTTGCGCTTTGATAAAATAGTACACTTATTGGTGTTTGGTATGCAATATTTATTCTTGATCATTCCTTTATCTGCCGGCAAATATCCCTCTAAAAGATCAATCATCATTGCATTTGCCCTGAGTATAGGCTATGGCTGCTTCATTGAAGTACTTCAAGAGCATGTTTTTACAAAACGAAGTGGCGATTGGCGCGATGCCTTGGCCAACAGCTTAGGCGTAGTGATAGGCTGGTGGTTTCACAAAGGCTTGCCTACAGGGTGGTGGATACAACCCAACAAATAGGGAAAACACATTTTTTTTAGCACCTTTGCAGCTATGGAGCAAGTATTTATAACTGGATGTGCAGGATTTATTGGTAGCCACCTTGCTGAAAAACTATTGAGTACAGGAGCAAAGGTTGTAGGCATTGACAATTTTGATGAGTTTTACCCTAGAACCATTAAAGAACAAAATTTATTAGGGTTTAGACACCACCAAAATTTTACTTTTATTGAAGGCGATATTAACGATCTTAAAAATTATCCAAAGCAAAAATTTGATTTTGTTTTTCATCTTGCAGCCAAAGCAGGTGTTCGCCCAAGTATAGACAATCCGGGGGCTTACCTTCAAGTTAATGTTAATGGTTCTCACCAATTGTTAAATTGGATGCAATTGCATGGATCTAATAAACTGTTGTTTGCTAGTTCGTCATCGGTATATGGGAATAATAAAAATACCCCTTTTCGTGAGTCAGACACTGTCGATTTTCCAATTTCACCCTATGCAGCTACAAAAAAAGCAGGTGAATTACTCAATCACACTTTCCATCATTTGTACAAAATTGACATTATCAATTTAAGGTTTTTTACGGTGTATGGCCCAAGGCAGCGACCAGATTTAGCCATCAATAAATTTTTCACTAATATTATAAAGAACAAGCCAATCGAAATGTATGGTGACGGAGCCACGGCCCGCGATTATACATTTATTGCTGATATCATCAATGGAATCATATTAGCTAAAAATCATTTAGCTAACAATAAAAATGTATTTGAGACGATCAATTTAGGAAATAACCATCCTATACTATTAAGGGATTTGATTGAAGAGGTTTACAAAATTACTGGGGCTGTAAAAAATATTAAACAACTACCCATGCAAGCAGGCGATGTGGAATGTACTTATGCTAGTATTGAAAAAGCAGCCGCATTGTTACAATACAAACCCTCCACCACTTTAAATGAAGGGTTAACTCAATTTTACCATTGGCTACAATCTACTCTTGTGAAGTAATAACATGCACCAACCTGTATTTAGCATCATCACTATTGTATACAATGCAGAAACCGAAATAGTGCCCACAGTAAAAAGCATTATTCAACAAACCTATTCCAAGATTGAGTACATTATCATTGATGGCAATAGCTCTGATAGAACCTTAGAGGCCATCCGTCCATTCAAGGACAAAATAGCTAAAATAGTTTCTGAACCTGATAAGGGATTGTATGATGCCATGAATAAAGGCATAGCACATGCTACAGGAAATTATATTTGGTTTATTAATGCTGGCGATGAATTAGCCAATAATGATGTGGTAGCATCAGTAGCAAAAAAACTTGATACACTACCAGATATAATCTATGGTGAAACAACAATGATAGACCAAAGTGGACGCACACTAGGCCCCCGTAGATTGAAAGCACCCCAAGTGCTCAATTGGCAAAGTTTGCAGTGGGGCATGGTGGTTTGTCATCAAAGTTTTATTGTTGCCAAGGAAAAATGTTTAAACTATGATTTAAGCATAAAAATAGCGGCTGATATCGATTGGATGATCAATGTGCTTAAGTCAGCAGAATCCATTTTTAATAGTGGGATGGTATTATCAAAATTTAAAACAGGTGGCAAATCATATAAAAATATTCCAAGAGGACTGCGTGAAAGATTCAAAATCATGCAAAGCAACTTCGGATTTTGGCTAACGGTCAAAAATCATTTTGTTTTAGGCGCTAGGTTTTTAAGCTATGTGCTCCGTAATGGAAGGTGGTAACTGAACCTTAATGATATACTTCAAATATTCCAGCAGCTCCCTGACCGGTACCTACACACATGGTAACCATTCCATATTGTAATTTTCTTCTTTTCATTTCATTAAATAATTGTACCGAAAGCTTAGCCCCACTGCAACCCAGCGGATGCCCAAGGGCAATGGCTCCACCATTTACATTAATTTTAGTTGCATCTAAATTCAATGTGCGAATGACTGCCAAAGACTGGGAGGCAAATGCTTCATTCAATTCCATCAGTTGAATATCTTGTAACTTCATTCCTGCATGAGCCAGCACTTTTGGAATTGCTTCCACCGGTCCAATGCCCATAATGCGCGGAGGCACTCCCGCCACTTGAAAATCTATAAGGCGAGCTATTGGTTGTATGTTTAGTTGCTTCAACATTTTTTCACTTACTATGAGTACAAATGCTGCTCCATCGCTAGTTTGTGAACTATTACCAGCTGTGACACTTCCCTTAGGATTAAAAACTGGTTTTAATTCTGCCATTTTTTCCAAACTCACATCAGCTCTTGGGCCTTCATCCGTGGTAACGGTATAAGATCTTACTTGTCTTTTTTCTTTTTCATCTAAGTAAATTTCTTCTACAGTAAAGGGCACTATTTCATCCTTAAACTTTCCATCGGCTATGGCTTTCGAAGCCTTGATATTACTTTCAAAACCAAACTTATCTTGATCTTCTCTGCTAATTTTAAACTCACTAGCCACAGCTTCGGCAGTGAGGCCCATGCCCCAATAATAATCAGGATTTGATTTTACGTATTTTAAATTTGGTGAAATCTTCCATCCACCAAAAGGAATAGGGCTCATACATTCAACTCCACCTGCAATAATACAATCTGCCATACCGGCCTTAATTTTAGCGGTAGCAATGGCAATCGTTTCAAGACCAGAAGCGCAATACCTATTCACTGTCATTCCTGGTACTTTGATAGTGTTTAATCCCATGAGCGATACCATTCGACCTATATTCAATCCTTGCTCGGCTTCGGGAGTGGCATTACCTACGATCACATCATCTATTAATTCCTTGTCCAATTGAGGAACCGCGGCAACTAGATGTTGAATGACAGCTGCTGCTAAATCATCAGGCCGTGTATTTTTAAAAAGTCCTTTTGGAGCTTTACCCACTGCACTTCTATAACCGGCTATAATATAAGCACTCATATTTTAAAAAATTATTTTGCTTTTGATTTTGTTTTTGAACTATCACTTGCTACTGGAATCAATCCAGGAGGTGTATTTGTGGTTGGCTTCTTTTTCTTATCGTCAGCTTTTTTCTTATCATCATCAGCCTTTTTTTTATCTTCTAACACTTGATTGTCGATACCATCTTTATAAACTGTTTGCGATGTTACATTTCCCTTTCGGCTGTACACTTTCCATACACCATCACGTTTGCCATTTTTATAACTCCCTTCACTCCTTGTTTCTCCGGTTTCAAAATATCTTGTCCACTTACCATCCTTTTTCCCGTCCTTATAAGCACCTTCGCTGTGTACTTGTCCGCTATAAAAATATCGAGTGTAGCTTCCATCCTTTACCCCACCTACAAATTCAGTTTCTTCTTTGACTTTATCAAAGCTGTAAAATTTTTTATCCATCCCTTCTTTCTTATCATTCACAAAATCAGTTTCTGCAATTTTTTCACCGTAGGTATTAAAAAACATCCAAGTGCCTTGCTTTCGGCCATACTCATCGGTTTTGTTTTTATGTTTCACCTTTCCTGGGGCATACTTTGGCTTTTCTTCAGTTTGAGCCAAAGACTGAAAGCCTGAAAAAAGTAAAATGAAGATGATCAGAGCGTTTTTTAGAATTGCAGGCATGGTATTAGTTAGCAGTGAACTTTATTTATTGGCACCCATTGGGCAGGGGTAAATATAAGGTAATGCTAGTCAATGTAGAATAACTTGTAAGAAATTATCAGAAAAAAATCAACAACAAGCTTGTCATTTTATTTTGTGAGACATGGCACTACGCTGATTCTCGTAGGCTACGTAAAGCTATAAAAAAGGCTAGTAACAATACTTATTTTCGCTCACAAGTTTGGATGCAACCAGCCTTCGGAGTTCCTTGGTATTGATAGGTTGGGTTTTGGTAAAGCGTTTCAGGCCCATGAGCATCATTCGAAGCTCGTCTCCCTCTGCAAATCCATTTAGTGCTTCCTTCCCTGCTTTATGTATTCTATCAGCCGCATCAACCATGTAGACTTGCATCATGGCTATTTGATGTTCACACGCAGTTTCGCCTTTTATTCCTGCAAGTTTTTCCACTCTCAATAAAAGAGATTCAGCTACATACACATCAATAAGCATATCAGCAATGTTCATCAGAATTTCTTGCTCTTTACCAAGTTCCATCATTAGTTTTTGCACGGCTGCACCTGCCACCATTAGTACGGCCTTTTTAAAATTGGCCAATTGCTTTTGGGCTTGTGCAAAGGTGCCTTCATCATCATTGCTAAATTCTGGAATTCCCATCAATTCTGATGCTACTTTGGTTGCTGGTGTCATTAAATCTAGCTCTCCTTTCATGGCACGCTTAAGCATCATATCTACTGTGAGCATTCTATTAATTTCATTGGTGCCTTCAAAGATCCTGTTAATTCTACTGTCGCGATAGGCTCTATCCATAGGGGCATCGGCACTGTAACCCATGCCTCCATAAATTTGAACTCCTTCATCAGTAACGTAATCAAGCACCTCGCTCCCATTCACTTTAAGGATGGCTGCCTCTACAGCAAACTGCTCCACTCCTTTTAGCTTGGCTTTTTGTGGATCCATTCCTTCGTCTATTAGGGCTTTTATAGCTGCATCAATATTTTGAGAGCAGCGGTAAATTGCGCTTTCGCAAGCATAAATTCTAATGGCTTGTTCGGCCAACTTATATCTAATGGCTCCATATTTGGCTATGGATCTTCCGAATTGCTGGCGTTCATTAGCATATTTTACTGATAAATCGGCAACTCGTTTGCATCCGCCTATGGCAGCACCTGCTAGCTTAATTCTTCCTAGATTTAGAATGTTAACAGCTATTTTAAATCCTATTTGACGTTCGCCAAGTTGGTTCTCTACTGGAACTTTACAGTCATTAAAAAATACTTGTCGGGTACTACTGCCCTTGATTCCCATTTTATGTTCTTCAGGATTTAAGGTAATGCCACCAAAGTCTTTTTCAACAATAAATGCGCTCAGGTTTTCATCGTTATCAATTTTAGCAAACACTATGTAAACATCTGCAAAACCTCCATTAGTGATCCACATTTTTTGCCCATTTATAAGAAAGTGTTTACCATCAGCACTCAAGGTTGCCTTAGTTTTTCCACTATTGGCATCGCTACCACTTCCTGGTTCTGTAAGGCAATAGGCTGCTTTCCATTCTCCAGTACTTAGTTTAGGAATATACTTTTTTTTCTGCGCATCATTTCCATAGAACATTATGGGCAGCATACCAATTCCTGTATGGGCAGCAAAAGCTACTGAAAAACTATGACCGCCTCCTAGCCACTCAGTCGAGATCATACCAGTAAGGAAATCTTTACCAAAACCACCCAACTCTTCGGGAATTGAAATTCCCAATAAACCCAGCTCACCAGCTTTTTCTAAAAGAGATTGCATGAGGCCTGGCTCTTGAGCATCTATCTTTTCCAGATTAGGCATGACTTCCTTTTCTAAAAAATCGCTGCAGGTTTGTGCTATCATTTGCTGCTCTTCTGTAAATTCTTCTGGTATAAATACTTGCTCAGGTTTGGTATCTCTGATTAAAAATTCACCACCGCGGATGCTTGAGTCTATAGTTTTTGACATGTTTTTAATGTTTGCTTGTTTAGAGAAAAATTACCTCTTTAAAGTGAGCCTTACTATACGAAATAAGTTTACAATGGTTATGAGAAGCTGCGTCAGAAAATTGTAAGAAATCAGCTGGTAATAGCGACTTTAGCAGTGTTCCGGTACTGTCTATAATTGACTAGGAAAACAACGTTTAGAAAGTTGCAAAAGTTCAAATGGTAACGAAAAATTCTATTTATAAACCTATCCCTACATCCTTCTTAGCCGTATATAAGAAGTCTAAATAACTACGAGTGACTATTCTGATTAATTGACATTTTCTTATTTATACAAAAATTACATCAGGTTATTAGACATTTTTAAGTAGAAACACGTTTTTGAAGCATGGGTACAAATTTAAAACGGTCAAAAGTAGTTTGAGTTATTTGACCATTTTGATCTTTTAAAATCAAAGTCATCACTTGTTCTTTGCCTTCACCTACTGGTATGACCAAACGGCCATTGTTAGCCAGCTGCTCTATCAAAGCCGGTGGAACATAAGGTGCACCGCACGTTACAATAATACTATCGAATGGGCCATAGGAAGGCAGCCCTTTGAATCCATCTCCAAAAAAAAGTTTGGGTCGGTAGCCCAATAAAGGTAGAAATCTAACAGCCTTATCATGGAGTTCTTTTTGTCTTTCAAGAGAAAATACTTGAGCGCCAAGGTGGCAAAGCACAGCACATTGATAGCCACTCCCTGTTCCAATTTCTAATATTTTTTGTAATTTTTTAACTTCTAAGAGTTGTGTTTGAAATGCTACAGTATAGGGCTGGGAAATAGTTTGGTCTGCCGCAATTCTAAATGCGATGTCTTCATAAGCTTGATGTTCAAAAACGGGATCGAGAAAGTAATGCCGTGGTATGACCCTAATCGCCTCTAGAACAGGCCCTTGTGGAATTCCTCGATTCAGTAATTCTTGAATTAATTTTTGGCGCATGCCCTGCTGCCTGAATGAATCTGAATAAGTGATATTGTTAATTTTGATTTCCTGACCTTCAAACGCCATACTTCTGAATTAAATACTTTACAAAAATGCTAAAATCAC
>JBDKJS010000065.1:0-16188 GCA_039806065.1 Bacteroidota bacterium
GAGCGCATCTTGCATTTGCCCACCATCTCAGCATTCATACATCAACATCAAATAAATGTTCAACTGCATTATAAGCTTTACTTATTGTATAATATTAGCTATTATTTAAATATTTATGCGAATCAGCCACAACTACACCAGCAAGCGCATTGGCTAATGGAAGTATGGCATCAAGCATTGAAACCCCTAGAACCCGTGGCCAATGATGGAAAAATGCGACATGCGTTTATTAAGTCGTTGTTCGAAAAAATGCATCAAACAAAATATGCAATACTTAAATTTACACATAGTGAATTGTCAGAGATAAATGAATATTCGGATATAGACATGATTGTATTGAGAAACGATAGAAATAAAATAGTTTCTTATGCCACCACACATCCTATGGTAGGGAAGTGTAAGGTCTACCGTAAATCATTTATGACCACTGTAGAACTCTACTTTAAAGATCAATCATTTTTGAGTCTCGATTTAATCACAGACTTCCATCGGAAGGACCTCCAGTATATAGATGCCAGAAAATTTTTTACAGCTATAAGGTATACTTTTGAAAAAGTAAAGCTCCCTGAAGAAAGATTTTGTTTTGAGTACACATGGTTATTCTATTTGCTCAACGCTAGTCACATGCCCCCTAAGTACGTGGCCTATTACCAATCCATGAGTGATACTGTAAAACAACACATATTGAATCATATTAAGTCGAGTTATGGTTTGAGTATTGTTTCTATTGAAGAATGTTTTAGACATACCAAAACACTTCGGGCAGAAGTGTTGAAGAGTTTGGCAACTAAGCGAAGCAATTCCTTTACAAAACGCCTAAAACGTAAAGTGAACTATTACATTGATACAATCAAGGATTTAGTTGATCGTAGAGGCATCGTAATTACATTTAGTGGAGTAGATGGTGCAGGGAAAAGCACCATTATCAATGAGGTAAAACACATGTTGAGTGAAAAATTTAGAAAGAAAGTAGTAGTACTTCGCCATCGCCCATCAGTAGTACCCATCCTAAGTGCGCTCACCCTTGGTAAGAAAAAAGCAGAAGAAATTTCAGTGAGCAGGTTGCCGCGAACCGGAACAAATAAGAACATCTTACTTTCGTACATTCGATTTGCTTATTACTACAGTGATTATTTACTTGGACAATTGTATGTATTTGCCAAGTACAGTATGCGTGGCTATGTGGTGCTTTATGATCGATATTATTTTGATTTCATCATTGATGCCAAACGCAGTAACATGGTATTGAATGAAAATGTTACCAGCTGGTTATATCGCTTTATCTATCACCCAACTTTGAATTTATTTTTATATGCACCGGTGCACATTATCAAAGCTCGTAAGCAAGAGTTAGATGATCAAGCTATTGAACAGCTCACCAGTGGCTATAAGAAATTATTTAGTAAAATGAGTTTAAATTATCAGCAGCGTTACATTCCTTTAGAGAATGTAGATAAAGCCCAAACTTTAAAATTCATAGAGCAAGAAATAATTAAGGCAGCCTAAATGATTAAATATTTTTGTACTAAAATTATTAGAAGGCGCAATGCAGCCTTCGCTTTTGATACCGCTGTAGGAAGTGCAGATTTGCTTTGGCTAATGTTCGATTTTATTTGGGCATGGTTAAGATCCATAAAATTACTATTAAGGTTTAAGCTACCAGGTCTTTGGTTTTTAGGACGTGCTACAAAACTCCGGGGCGTCCATCAATTACAAATGGGTAGATTTGTAAAGCTTGGTGACTATGTACATATAAACGCTATAAGTAAAGAGGGAATAGTTATTGGAAACAATACAGGAATAGGTGCTCACAGTGCACTAATGGCTAGTGGTACCCTAACTAGTGTGGGCAAGGGCATTAAAATTGGGAACAATGTAGGCATAGGAGAATTTGCCTATCTCGGTGGAGCTGGCGGATTAGAAATTGGTGATGAGTGCATTATAGGTCAGTATTTAAGTTGCCACCCCGAAAACCATAATTATACAAATCTATCCTTGGCCATACGTCATCAAGGTGTATCCAGGCAAGGCATTAAGATTGGTAATAACTGTTGGATTGGCGCTAAGGTAACCATACTTGATGGTGTAACTATTGGTAGTAATTGTGTTATCGCAGCGGGTGCTGTAGTTACCAAGTCAATGCCAAGTGACGTAATCATTGCGGGAGTACCTGCACGAGTTATTCGAGAAATTGCAGCTAGTGATAAAGCCACCGCGGCCTAAATTTCAATAAATATATAGTCATGAAAAATATATTAATTACCGCATACGC
Source organism: Bacteroidota bacterium (assembly GCA_039806065.1). Lineage (GTDB taxonomy): Bacteria > Bacteroidota > Bacteroidia > AKYH767-A > 2013-40CM-41-45 > JBDKJS01. The sequence continues at coordinate 2,273 of JBDKJS010000065.1, forward strand.
AATTAATCCCTTCAAAGGGTCTGAAGATGGAATGGGGTGGAATTTTGTTTTGCAAGCTGCACGCTATAATAGGGTGATAGCCGTTACCCGTAAAAACAATAGATCGCACATAGAAAAATACATTGAACAAAATGCACCACCACATATTGAGAATGTTAGTTTCTTGTATTTTGATTTACCATACTTTTTAAGATTTTGGAAAAAGGGTGAGGTGTTAAGTCTTGTCTACTTTTATTTATGGCAATTTTTTATGCCGCTATTCATCTTGCTCAGTCGAGTGAAGGTTGACATAGTACATAATTTGAACTTTCACAATGATTGGACGCCAACATTTTTGTGGATGTTAGGGAAGCCAATGGTGTGGGGCCCTGTAGGTCACCATCCTAAAATACCAAATCATTTTTTATCTAGGTTTTATGGACCTTCAGCAGTCAAGGCTGATAATTTTAAATGGAAATTTAAAAGCTTCTTTTGGAATTTCGATCCATTTCTAAAAATAGCAGCTAGAAGGGCTAAGGTAGTTTTAGCGATGAATAGCACGGTGGGTGATCAACTTAAAGGTGTTGATCATAAGACAGTACTTTGTTCATCAGTAGCTACTGAGGCCACAACTATTCAAAGCACACCCACCAAAAATCGATTCCATATCATCTCTGCCGGAAGATTTGTTTATTTAAAAGGATTTGATATCACTATTCAATCATTTGCTGCATATTACCATCAGCTTACTGAAGATCGAAAAAATGAAGTGCATTTAACCATCGTGGGCGATGGACCTGATTTAAATAAAATGCAAGCTTTAATAGCACAACAAGGAATAAGTGAAAAGGTAACCATAGTAAAGTGGATTGAACGAACTAAGCTCATGGAGCTTTATGCACAAAGCGATTTATTTTTCTTTCCTTCACATGAAGGCGCAGGAATGGTAGTTGCAGAGGCCATGTCATACGGGCTGCCGGTGTTGTGTTTTGATAATTCCGGCCCGGGTGAATTTATTGATAACAGTTGTGGAATAGCATTGCCCTATGGCGATTACGATGTTACCATCAAAGCTTTTGCCCAATCGCTTCATCAATTGCACCACTGTTTTGCTATGCGTCAAGTGATGAGTGCCAATGCAAAAGTCAGATTTATGCAAAACTATGAATGGAATGTAAAGGGCGAGCTCTTTAGAGAAGTTTACCATCAAGCTATCCAGCCCCGCATAGTGGCCGTACATTTATTGGACGATTACAGTGGTAGTCCAAGAGTATTAGCACAAGCAGTTAGGGCATGGCAACAAAATGGAAATGAAGTAAAGCTTTACACCGGAAGTAATTTGAAGGGAATTCTTAGCGACTTGCATATTGATAATCACAAAAAGTTTTTTTATAAATTTTTTGAAAATAAAGTGCTACGCACCATTTGTTTGAATTTTTCACAAATCCATCTGTTTTTCTTATTGGTATTTACTCTAAAATCAAAAGATAGGTTGTATGTAAATACATTGTTGCCGTTTGGAGCGGCCTTAGCTGGTAGAATTAGAGGTGTAGAGGTTATTTATCACATTCACGAAACCTCAATAAATCCTATGGTGCTTAAAAAATTTTTAAGAACAATAGTTAAGTTAACTGCCACCAAGGTAATTTATGTTAGCGATTATCTAAGCAAGTCTGAACCCATAACAGGACCTCGGTCAATGGTCATTTACAATTCACTTCCTAACGAATTTGTGGAGCAAGCAAGTAAATTTACCATTGCGCGTAGTGAAAAATTCAATGTGATGATGCTATGTTCATGTAAAGCTTATAAGGGAGTTAATGAATTTGTAGAGTTGGCAAATAAATTACCTCGTTTTGATTTTACACTAGTGCTAAATGCTAGTGAAATGGAGGTTCGGCATTTTTTCAATGGGGCACAGCTTCCTCCTAATCTTTGCATGTATTTTGAGGTTAGAGACACCCATTCATTTTATCAAAAGGCCGATGTAGTACTCAATCTTTCACATCCTGATCGGTGGATAGAGACATTTGGTCTCACCGTATTAGAAGCCTCGGCCTATGGCAAACCAGTGATTGTACCGGAGGTAGGAGGGCCAGCAGAAATTATTTCACATGCCATCAATGGGTTCACCATCTCTGTGCACAAGCTCGATGACATCTGCCATCAACTTCAGTTGCTCTATCGTGACAAGGAGATGTACCTAACCATTGCAGCAGCAGCAAAAACAAATGCAACCAGGTTTAGTGCAGCTCAGCAGAGTAGTGCACTTTGTAAGGCTGTGGCATAAATTCTATCAAAGGTGTAAGCTTTTGCAAAGTTTTCAATAACAAAAGGTTGAGTATTTTATATATAGACTAATAACCCGTAAAAAAGGGTCTATGCGTAAAATTATTTGTATGAAGAGGATATTGTTATTAAAGCTTCTTTTATGGTCATTTTGTGTTCAAGCGCAATATGTATCATGGTATGCTGGCGTTCAGGGTATCACGGGTACGGTCAATGGTTCGGTGGCAGTAGCTACATTTAACAATCCACATGGGGTTGCCACTGATCCCTTAGGCAATGTATATGTTGCAGATAGGTACAATCATTTAATTAGAAAAATTGATACACAAGGCAATGTGATAACTTTGGCCGGATCGGGCAATCCAGGATCAGCCAATGGTACAGGTTCAGTTGCATCGTTTAATGAGCCTTGGGGTTTATGTGTTGACTCATTGGGAAATGTATATGTAGCCGATACCAAGAATAACAGAATTAGAAAAATTACACCATCAGGAGTGGTTACCACCTTGGCAGGCACAGGCAATTTTGGTTTCACAGATAATGCCAATCCATTGGCCTCTTCCTTTGGAAATCCAACAGGTATATGCATAAATGAAAGTGGTGAATTGTACATAGCAGATCACCTCACGCATTTAATAAGAAAAATTGCTCCCAATGGAGCTGTATCTACCCTGGCGGGAAATAAAATAGGCTATCCTAATAACTTTGGTTCACAAAATGGTACTGGATCTGCGGCAAGGTTTTATAGACCCTATGGAATTGATCTTGACCAACAAGGAAATATCATTGTAGCTGATGAGTGGAATCATAAAATTAGAAAGGTTACTTCGGCTGGTGTAGTCACCACTATTGCGGGAAATGGGTCACCCGGTTTGGTGGACGGGGCCAATCTCACTTCCTCTTTCAACTATCCATGGGATGTGACAGTAGATACTAGCGGAAATATATATGTTGCAGATGGCTATAATTATGTAATTAGAAAAATAACTAATACAGGCAATGTTGTTTCATTTGCTGGTACTCCCGGAGTCCAAGGTGCACAAAATGGATTTGCATCAGCAGCATCATTTAGCGGAGCTACTACCCTTGAATTTAACAAGTACCATAATTTAATTTTTATTGGAGATGCTTATAACCATTTAATAAGAACGCTCACCGTTACAGCTGCGCCCAACTTGAATGTAACAGGCGCCTATAGCAATGTGAATAGACATTATTACGTATGCCCAGGTTCTATGGTAGATGTTACCATTGTGCCGGCAAATTTCACTCGGTATATTTTTTATAATAATGGTAATGTGGTGCAAGACAGTACCACTGCCACCTTCTCTTGGCAATTGAGCCCAAGCAGTATTGATACTATTTTCGCTCAATGCTATGACAGCACAGGTAGTTTAGTGAGCACAGTCTCAGTTTTCATTGAAGCAAGTGCCAACGCGATACCGCTCATTACAGCATCACCGGGTGCTACCGCATGCCTAGGCGACACAATTATTTTAACTTCAAACATCCCCAGTGGCATCACTTGGTCTACTGGCGATACTTCAAACTCCATCCTTATTGCTAACCCAGGCCAGTATATACTCACTGGTAGTGGAAATAATTTTTGTGCTTCAGGGTCTGATACGATAATCGTAAATTTTGCTTCTCAACCGGTGGCTTCCATCAATGCTTCTTCCAATACAGCATGTACTGGTGATAGTATTCTGTTAAGTAGCCAATTTCCCGCTGGAAGTTATTTGTGGAGTACTGGTGATACAGATAGTAGTATTATTGTAACTACTTCAGGACAGTATTATTTACTAGCTGCCAACGGAAGCTGTGCCGATACTAGTGCAATGCTATCAATTTCGTTTCAGCAGGTAAATCAACCCATTTTAAATTTTAATGATACCATTTATCTTCCAGCAAATGATTCCATCCTCTTATTTGCCAATCAAAATAACATTGTTTGGAATAATGGAGTTGCCTCTGATTCTATTTATATAACCCTACCAGGTTGGTATGCAGCATCACAAGTTATAGGAAATTGTAGTGCTACATCAGATAGTATTTTGGTTATTCAATTGCTCGCTCCCATTAATGTAAGCATTACTCCTAATAATATTCAAAATGCCTGTCATGGCGATAGTATATTGTTGCAGTCAAATTTCAGTTCCAATATACAATGGTATCACAATGGAGTTCCCATAGCTGGCGCCACAGCTTCTTCAATATGGATAACATCCACTGGCGTTTATGATATTAGAAGTACAAACATACTTCAACCATTGGTTTCAAACATCGTAACCGTTAATTTTAGTCAACCCATTGTTTCAACCATCACTAGCACCTATGGTGCCAATTTGAATTATCAATTTAATACCGCATTACCTTCAGGAGCTAATGCACTATGGGATTTTGGAGTAGGTAACCTTACCAATGATACGGCTTCGCAGGCCAATACCAATTATCAGTTTCCTGACACGGGTACTTATCTTGTTACATTACTGATCAGTTTCAATGGATGCACCTACACCACCACCACCAACGTACGCATTACCTATAGCAAAGGTGACGAAGTGTATATTCCTACAGCTTTCTCGCCCAATCAAGATGGAAGCAATGATGTGCTTTATATTAGAGGTGAGCAAGTGCAAAATGTAAAGTGGTTAATATTTAATCCTTGGGGAGAGTTAGTATTTGAAGGAGTAGGCCAGCACGAGGGTTGGGATGGAAGCTATAAAGGCCAACCTGCACAAAGCAATGAGTATGCATACATTGTATATTTTGATGATGCTACAGGAATAGCACATGTAAAGAAAGGATTAGTAACGCTACTAAGATAAGATCATGAACATGCAGCCACTACATAAAAAATTACACTTGTTTATATTCTTGTGCATTAGTTCTACCATTAATGCACAGGAAGTACAGCTTACTCAGTTTTTCAATTCAGGTAGCAATTTACATCCCGCATCGAGTATGAGTGAGCAAGCCACCTTATCACTCAATTATAGAAAGCAATGGACAGCTATCAGTAGCGGGTTCAAAAATGTACATATGGCCATTGATATACCAACCCATCAATGGAGCATTAGCGCAAGTATAGTGCAACAACAAGCTACTAAAGTCGGCTTTAAGAATTTTAATGCGCAAGCTCAATTGGCACGAACAGTACAACTTGGAAGTACCAGTAGATTAAAGTTAGGATTTGGATTGGGTTTACTGCAGCGTAGCTTCAATAGCAACCTCTTTTCGTGGGACAATCAATATGTAACCGATCTAGGGTTCAACACCAACCTTGCTTCAGGTGAGGGATCCATTGCCCAAGCTCATACTGCACTAGATCTGTCAGCAGGCATTCACTATCAATTTAAAGCAGGCAAACATCAACTACAAGCTAGTTTAGGGGCACATCACCTTAATAAACCTGCTTATAACCTTCTAGCTGATCAGGATTTGCTTCCAATTCGTTTTGTAGCCACCTTCAATTATCAATACGATATAAATGAACACCTATGCATTAGGCCTGTGGCCATGCTACAGCAACAAGCCACCGCCACAAATTTGTTGCCAGGGGTGATTGGGCAATATAATTTTAATAATAATAAAAATGTACAAATAGGTGTAATGAATAGAGTGCTAGATGCTACTGCAGTTTATACTGCCATAGGATTTAGCAATACTCAATTCGGTATTAGCTATGACATTAATAACTCTCGCTTACAGCCTGCAAGCAATGGAATGGGGGCATTAGAATTTTCTATAGTATGGAAATTGGGAAAGGCGGGTTCAAAAAAATCAAACGATAATGAAACCGATCTTGATAGGGATGGTGATGGAATTGCCGATGTAAATGACCAATGCCCTGATGAAAAGGGAGTAAAAGAACTCAATGGATGTCCTAGAAGAAATGTGACCTCTGTAAGTACTACAGCTATTCCTTTGCCAAGCAAGATGGTGCCGCGCAATAGAGCTGATCTATCGCAGTCTCAAATAGTAAAAATGGAGCATATCTATTTTGATATAAATAAGTCCGATGTAAAAGCTGAGTATGTAAGCGTAATTGGCCGATTGTATGATCTAATGAAGAGCAATGATCAAGTTGCTATTTTACTTTCGGGCCATACTGATAGTGATGGTGAGGAGTGGCATAATTTAAAATTAGGTCAATCAAGAGCCAATGAAGTGATGCAGGCTTTAGTAATGCAGGGCATATCAGCCGATCGCATTCACACCGCTTCGCATGGCGAACAATTGCCTCAAGCACAAAACATTAATACCATTAGCAAAGCCCTCAACAGAAGAGTTGAAATTACCGTATTTTATACTAAATAAATCTCAAATGTAAGCTTTGGGCCATTAATCGATAACAAAAGGATGAAATTGTACTATATTATAAACATAAGTAATTAAATAGATTAGTAACTGCGTAAAATTATAATCTATTAAAAATAAGCATTGAAACAAATAACACCATCTAAACATGAACGTAAAGTGCAAAATAGCAATTATAGGCTCGGCAGGCGTACCCGGCCGATATGGTGGTTTTGAAACCTTGGCACACCATCTGGTATTGCAATTGAACCAGCAGTTCGACCTCACGGTTTATTGCACCCAAAAAATATATACTCCTTCAGAGCGTGTAAAAACATGGAACGGAGCAAGATTAATTTACCTGCCGTTTAATGCTAACGGACTTCAAAGCATCATTTATGATTTTATTGCTATCATCCACGCCCTTTTTACAGCCGATAGGTTGGTTATTCTAGGTGTGAGTGGATGTTCATTATTGCCACTTGTTCGTTTGTTCTCTCGCAAACCTATTATTGTAAACATTGATGGCTTGGAATGGAAGCGCGATAAATGGAGTAAACCAGTTAAGTGGTTTCTAAAATTTTCAGAATGGTGTGCGGTTAAATTTTCGCATGCTGATATAACTGACAATGCCGCCATTCAACAGTACACGGCCCAAACCTATGGTACCCTCAGTCATACCATTGCCTATGGTGCCGATCACTGTGCTAAAGTTAACATTGAAGATCAATACAAAGAACAGTATCCTTTTTTACATGGGCGATATGCATTTAAGGTTTGTAGAATAGAACCTGAAAACAATGTTCATTTGATACTAGAAGCATTTGCCAATATGCCGCATCATAAGTTGGTGATTATTGGAAATTGGAAGCACAGTGCCTATGGAATAAATTTAAAAATAAAGTATGCTCATTTACCCAATATCTTTTTATTAGATCCTATTTACGAGCCGCACTTACTCAATATGCTGCGAGGCAATTGCGCTGCCTATATTCATGGCCATAGTGCAGGTGGTACTAATCCATCATTAGTAGAAGCCATGTATTTGAAATTACCCATCATTGCATTCAATGTTTCTTATAATAGAGAAACTACCTTTAATAGAGCCATTTACTTTACTACGGCAGCTGAATTGGTCAGTCAATACAATGCTACCAATGCATTGGCATTGCAAGAATTATCGTGTATCATGCATGAGCTAGCTCTCAAGCATTACACCTGGCAACGCATAGCCAGCCAGTATGCCGAAGTAATTAACTTAGTGGTGCACCAGCGTGTCAAACACAAGGCCGCGCCAGCCATGCAAAAGCTCAACAAGCGATGGGCCTTACAATTTGGTTTAGCACAATTTAAACTTAATATCAAATAGCATGGAATTAGGTTTTTACTTTCTCCTCACTTTTGCATCGGCCTATTTCATCGCTCGATTATGCATTCCATTTATTATTCAAATGGCATCTAAGCACAACCTGCTCGATAAGCCCGATGAACGTAAGCAACATAAAAATCCCATACCAGCTTTTGGTGGTATAGCTATTTTTCTTGGATTTACAGTCACATCCATCTTTTGGTTAGGTACCTTATCAGGTCCCGAATCACGATTTTTGTTTCCTGCACTCATCATATTATTTGGTACCGGAATCTGTGACGATATACAACCCATTAGCCCCAAAGTCAAATTTCTTTTTCAGTTCATTGCTGCATTCATCGTTTGCTATGGTGGATTCAGAATTACCAATCTCTACGGGTTTCTCAATATTTATGAAATCAATATTGTGACACAATATGCGCTCACCATGGTTTTTATTGCAGGGTTTACCAATGCATTCAACCTTATTGATGGAGTAGATGGTTTGGCTGGTGGCATTGGATTTATTATTTCATTAGCATTTGCCATATTATTTTATAATACTTCCCTTTATTTTTATTTTGCTTTGTGCTTAGCCCTTTGTGGAGCTTTACTTGGATTTTTGGTGTTTAATTTTTCACCGGCTCGCATCTTCATGGGCGATACAGGCAGCCTAACTCTCGGTTTTATTTTGGTCGTATTGGGAATTAAATTTCTCTCACTGGCTGATCACTTCATACTAGGTGTTGAATTGAAAAATCCATTGGTAGTATTGGCATCCATGCTCTTCATCCCCATTTTTGATACACTTCGTGTATTTGCCATAAGAATTTATAAAGGTAAGTCTCCATTCAGTGCCGATAGGAGGCACATTCACCATCGCCTGTTGCGCAATAATTTAAATCATAAAACAGTGTCGCTCATTATTTACACTGTTACCGTACAGTTCATACTTTTAGGTTTGTACTTGCAGTCATTGGGTACTTCGCGTAGCATCATATTTTTATTTATGTGCAGCATCTTACTCACTGAAGTAATAACCATATTCTTCATTTACCAATCAAGGCGTAAGATGAAAGGGGTAATTAATCAACTGCGAGAACACAATCGATCCAATCAATTTGCAAAAAGAATCTTGAAACCTTAGTAACTTAACAAAATAACATGGAACAGAAACAATTTACAATTTACCTACTTGATGACAACGTCATGTATGCTCAAGTAATCAAGGGGGCACTAGAATTTGAAAGTCATATACGCGTTGAAGTGTTTAGCGATGGCTATTCACTCCTCAAGCGTTGTGTAGATAAGCCAGATATGATCTTACTAGATTATGAATTGGACATAGATAATCCGCAAGCTCCTACAGGTGAAGATTTTTTACGTGTCATCAAGGATTTAAATAGCCAGCAGGTAGTAGTAATGCTCAGCAGTAATGACAAGCTTGCCAAGGCTGTGGAATTGCTCAAACAAGGAGCATTCGATTATGTGATGAAAGATGATCACACGGTTGATAAAATAAAAAGTGTGATCCAAAACCTTCGAGAGATAAAGTATCTTAAAGAAAACTTCACCGATTTAAAACAAACCGTGGCATCCGAAAAAAATAGGGCCATCATCACCGCTACCAGTGCAGTGGTCATTAGCGCACTCCTATTTTGGCTTGCAGCGTAGTTTTTTATTCACAATCCCTTTTATAATTACCCACATACATTGATTTGCTGCCGCTTTATTTGCTAGTTTTGTACGCAAATATTGTAAGCACATGAATGTATTATTACTTGGCAGTGGCGGTCGTGAACATGCCTTAGCTTGGAAGTTAGCGCAAAGTCCATTACTATCATCACTCTACATTGCACCGGGCAATGCTGGTACACTTGACTATGGCGAAAACTTGGCTATTGATATCACCGATTTTTCACAAATAAAAACTGCTTGTCTCGATTTGGCTATCAATATGGTGATCGTGGGCCCTGAGGAACCATTGGTGAAAGGCCTGCAAAATTTCTTCAAAGCCGATCCCGCACTTTCCCCCATCCTCTTTATCGGGCCATCGCAGCAAGGAGCGCTGTTGGAAGGGAGCAAAGATTTTGCAAAAGAATTTATGGCCAAATATGAAATACCAACACCAGCCTATAAAACATTTACCTCGCATAACATTGGCGAAGCGCCAGCTTTTTTAAATAAAATAGGTGCCCCCTATGTGCTCAAGGCAGATGGTTTAGCTGCCGGCAAAGGCGTTATCATTCTTGAAGATAAACAGCAAGCCTTACAAGAGCTAGATGCCATGATCCATGGAAAGAAATTTGGCGAAGCTAGCACCAAAGTAGTTATAGAAGAATTTAAAAACGGAACCGAACTAAGTGTATTTGTGCTTACCGATGGGCAATCCTATAAGATACTACCAGCTGCCCGCGATTATAAAAGAGTTGGCGATGGCAATACCGGACTCAACACCGGAGGTATGGGCGCCATTAGCCCAGTGCCAGAAATAGATAAAGATTTTTTACAACGGATTGAAGACCGCATCATCCGCATTACGGTCAATGCGCTCCATCAAGAAGGCATCTCCTATCAAGGGTTCCTCTTTTTTGGAATCATGAAGTGTAATAACAATCCGTATGTGATAGAATATAATTGCCGCTTGGGCGATCCAGAAACGGAAGTAATAATGCCCCGTCTTAAAAATGACCTTATAGAGTTATTGGTAGCAGTGCACCAACAAACATTGAGTGATGAAATCATAGTAGAGGACAAACGCAGCGCTGCCACAGTAGTGATGGTAAGTGGAGGATATCCTGGCCCGTATCAAAAAGGAAAGGTCATCACCGGTGCCGATCAAATTAAAGAAAGCCTGGTATTCCATGCCGGCACTGCCGAACACAATGAAAGCATCATCACTTCCGGAGGTCGGGTAATGGCCATCACCTCATTAGGTGAAAATATCCAAGAGGCTGCGGCTAAAACTTATGCCGCACTTACCGATGTTGCTTTTGAAGGGATGTATTATCGCAAAGATATTGGTTCCTAGTTAATGCACTATCATTAGGCGGTAGCTCCTATTGTTTACACTTACTGTGTACAATCCACTAGTAAACCGATCGGTGGCAATAGATTTTTTACTTCCGGTAAGCCCAGCTTCATACACCACCTTACCCTGCATGTTCCATATTTTTATATTCAGTAAAGCTTGCTTCGGATTCACTATCGTGAGCACCTCATCAGCTGGGTTGGGAAACAAACTGAATGGCACATCACCCGTAACAGCTAGTGCGGTATTGATCGTGTCCACTATTTCCACCCTTAACTCATCAAAATTTATTCCATCCCCTTCTTGAAAGCCATCGCTCACCAATTCAAATTTGAGCAATACTTCATTACCCAAAAAATTATTAAGTGAAGCCCTATTGGGTCTAAAACCCTGAGAGTTGCCATCAAAAATAGGAGCTCCTAATAATTGAAAATTATTTCCTGCCCTTGTGTATTCAGTACAAAGGGGTGTCCATTGCACGCCATTGTCTATGCTAGCATACAACACTGCATAATCATAACCCTTTTCTATATCCCACTGCGCATCAAATGTGAGTGTAGCATCAGCAGCAGTAGTCAAATCAATAGGTGTATTCAATGTCAAGGAGGTAATACTATTGGGTTGATACACATTCTGCGGACTATCTCCAATAGAGCTGGGAAGGCTACTGTAAGTGCCCACATCCACACCCCACAAACCCCCAGCACCATTCCAAGCAGTCACACTACCTCCATCTTCATACAATACCAATGTGGGAGTACCATATACCTGCTGTATGGTATCAGTAAGGGTAAAGTAGCCATTATCTACCACCAATACATAGTCAATGGCGCTACCAGTAGTTATAGATGAAGACAAATTTAAAATTATCGAATCGTTAAAAGTCAATAATTGTGGCAGCCCGCTATAAACTTTAGCCGCGCCCACACTTTGTATATTACCACTCAGCGGATTAATGCTTATGGTGCATCCTCCTAAATTGTTAAACCCATAATTTTTAAAATCAAAACGACAATAAGTGGTGGCACCGGTAACATATCGCGGTTGTTTGTGTTGCGCCAGCACATAGCTCCCCGTTAATCGAGCCAAACTCAGATTACTATAAACGTTCTCTATACACAGCGGAACAATTCGTTGTGGCGCAGGCCAAAAACCATCATCGGCCGTGCCCACCTCAGGGGTAAATGCAAACACCTTTGGCTTGCTCAACGAGTCGCCATAGTACCAATCATCACTTCCTCCATTGGCCACATAGTTCACTGTTTCGGGAGCCGTGCCAGCCTTATAGCGATTGCACCGCGTGAGCAGGTAAGCTAAATTTCGGTATAGTGTAGAGTCGTTGGTATAGGCCATCGGCTGGTGACCGTATGGGTGAATTAATAGATTACTGTAACTATGGTAATTAAAAGTAAGCACAAACTGGTGAGCACTCACAAAGTTAAATACCGCTTCCGTTTCAGGTTCGCTAAATGAGTGCGTGCCCCTGTAAGTATCATCACCCCCAAATGGCGATGAACCCACATCATCATACCCCCAATTCACATCATAGTTTCTATTCAAGTCCACCCCCACAGATCCATCAGCATTGGCCCTTCTATTTTTTCGCCACAGTCCACCACCAGCAGGGTTACTAACCTCATTATACACATAACCATCCGGATTCAAACATGGAATAAAAAAAAGCTCATTGTTGTCAAGCAGGTTTGTCACCTCCTGATCAGTACCATACCGTTCTAGCAAATAGCACATATAAAAAACCAGCTGCATCATACTCTGCGGTTCACGGGCATGGTGCAGGGCAGTGTATAGCAGTTCAGGCTCATTCTCATCCACCCCCACATTGTCCGATAGTTTTATAAAATAAACATACCGCCCCTCAGCAGTGAGCAATGTACTGTCTATAGCAGCCCTCCCTGTTGCCAATCCAGGATACCACACCTGCATGCTATCTATCAAAGTCCACAACTCATCATAAGTTAAAAAGCCGGCCATACTACCCATTGAAAAATGTTGCGGCACTTCATAGTCACACATCGCATGGCAAGCATCATTTGCAAAACCAACAGCCGCTTGAGTCATACCAGCACGATTGCGGTAATAATACTCAGCATCTGTTGCTAAAACCGTGGTAGTAAACCCTGCATCAGTTATCCTCTCAAAAGTACCCTTGCTAAAATCCCCAACAAACCACACATTAGGCCTTAAATCACCTTCGGTCAAATCCACACCCAACTTGGCAAGCTCCCCAGTAGATCGTTCACCTAACCACACTTTAGCTTTAATGAAACCTTCAGCCGCAGCCATTTCGGCCAGCAAACAAAGTGCCCATAACACTACAAATTTTTTTTTCATTCTCTAAACACTTAAATATAATTATAACCCCAAAGATAAAATTAAATCCCCACCGCTTGCACAACTCACTAACAGCGCATCATAATAATTTTTTTTTTAGGGCGGCATCACCACCACTGCCCCTAATCAGCAGCAGTGCCGGTGTTCGCTCATAGTGCTGCTAAAAAAAATACTTTTTTAGCAGCAGCTAATCCGCTCACCCCGGGCCGCTATTCATCGCCTCAGCATCTATTTGCCTTAGTCAGCCCATATCTGCAACCTACAGCTATTAAAGAATTACAGCATAAGCTAAATTTTTTCGCATCATCAACACCTTTGCACAGCCCGTTCTCAAGATGGAATAAGGAAAATATTTTTCTCCAACGTTAGGCAACTGTGTATTGATGATGGTTTTCCTTAATTGTTTTTTATGACTATAGCTATTAGATAATTTCCAAATGCAATCAAACAGCGTAATAGGAGTGATTTTATCACTGCCATGCTGCCGAATAGGGCTTGGAGTTAAGGGGTGCTTTCTATCATTGGTCGTGGTGGGGTGAGAAAATCAGCACCGGTTTTGCGCAGCAAAAATTACCTTGTTTGATTGCGATTCTTTTGCCTACTTTTCTTCTAAAGAAA
>JBDKJS010000066.1:0-10682 GCA_039806065.1 Bacteroidota bacterium
TTTTGAAAAACAGAAAGTTGTAGGGCTTTCTTTACATCACCTATTTTAATGTAATAGTCGGCAATCGCTTTTTGAAGATGGTAGAAATCGTTTGAATCTCTAATACCAATTGACTTTATAAGATTGATAATGCTTAGCAAGGTATCACTGGAAATAGATTGTTGTTCATCCACAAGAAGAAACAGAGAATGAAGAGAATCTGTCCGGTTGACCGAATGACTGAGGTTGCCATACAGGTTACTAATTTTGTTGGTCTGTGAAAAAAGCGGAATTGCCCCTACGAAATAAAAAATCATTAGCGCACATTTGAAGCGAGTCATACTAAAGGCCTTTCTCATAAAGCCAAGATAAGTCAACCTTTAAAACTAAAAAAGTAAATATCACAGAAAATGTGCGTGCTACTACAAATTGAGTATTGGCACAGAATTTTTTTTAAAAGAAATTGGCTCCCTAATAAAAGCAGTAAAAAAATTAGTAATATGGCTGTCCATCAAAACATTGACACAAAATCCAGCCTGTTATCATGGGCATTATTTAAATTAATGCCCATATTTATTTATTTAAAATTCAAAATAAGATGATTAAAAATTTTGCAACCTATCTTGCCCTGTGCTCGGCTTCGTTCACATCAGTGGCACAAGTCACACCATTGGCTACATTGAAACTTCCTATGCAACAAATTGTAGGCACCATGCCAGCACCTCCGCAGCAAGAAGTGCTTCTTACTCCGGTAAAAATTGCCAACCACAGTTGCATCACCATTGAGGAATCTGAAGCGATATTCAGCGAAAGTAAAAAAGTGTTGTCAACATTGAAACACCGGGCGCACCACTCTACGGAAGGTGGGACTAGCCATGTGCTTCACCAGTGGCCTATTCAAGCAGCAAGTAACTTCACAGATTATGGCTATTATACGGTGCAAAATTTAGTGGACCACAACATAATGAATCCAAATCAAGTGCTGGATTACAATTGCGGTAGCAGAACTTACGATTATTCAGGAGGCAATCATCAAGGCACTGACATTATTTATTGGCCCTATGCATGGAAAAAAATGGATGAAAATGTAATGGAAATCATCGCTTCGGCTCCCGGGGTGATCACCATGAAAAGGAACAATTTTTTTGATCGTAATTGTGCCAACAATGGTAATTCACAGTGGAATGGAATAATTTTAGAACATGCTGATGGATCGCAATCATGGTATCTCCATTTTAAAACTGGAAGTGCCACTACCAAATCAGTAGGTGATACGGTACAAGCGGGTGAATATTTAGGATTAGCTGGTAGCAGTGGTTCAAGTGATTGGCCCCACCTTCACTTTCAGGTGATGAATGCACTAGGAATGGTAATAGATCCATTCGATGGAACATGCAATAGCACCAATGCTGGTGATACATGGTGGCAGACACAAATAAATTATGATGTGCCCAGTATAAACAGAATATGTACAAAAAAAACACCTGATGAATTCTACCAATGCCCCACTGCAGAAATTACCTATGAGGCCGACACTTTCTATATAGGCGATACTTTATGGCTTTGGGCTTACATGCGCGACAATGTAATCAACGGAACGGTTTATGTAAATATATTTAACCCCCAAGGATTCAATATGCTTAACTTTCAATATACCAATACTTTTGGAAGCTATCCGACCTCTTACAATCGGTGGTTTTATCCGGTTACCAATTGGTTTACTCCTGGCTGGTGGACTTATCAAATTCAATATGGTGGCAACAGCTATTCAACTACTTTTTATATGACTCAACTGATAGCTGGAACCAACGATATTAACTTTGGTAAATTAAATTTACATCCAAACCCTAGCAGCAATCAGATAACACTTACTGAATTGTTACCTGGAACCAACTTAGAAATTGTTGATGCTCTGGGAAGAGTAGTATTGGTTAGCAAATCAGCCGATACAAAAGTCAGTATAGACATAAGTAACTTGCCAAACGGAGTTTACAACCTAATAGGCCAATACAATGAAAAAAGATACTCTTCAAGATTTATAAAAAATTAAACAGTAATTTTAAAAATAAAAAGGGGCTTCTAAATTAGAAGCCCCTTTTTTTGTTTTGGATAGAAACTAAAGTGTAGACTTCCCATCATCGGTTACCTTAAATTCTGTTCTACGATTTAACTGATGTTCTTCTTCGGTACAGTTCACACCGTTGGCACATTTATTCACCAACATACTTTCACCGTACCCTTTAGCAACCATTCGATCACGGGCTATACCATGTGCCACAAGGTATTCAACCGCGCTTTCAGCTCTTTTTTGCGAGAGCACAGCATTGTAATTATCATCGGCTCTACTATCGGTATGTGAACTTAATTCTATTTTAATAGTTGGATTATCTTTTAATGTTTTAACCAACTTGTCAAGGCTAGCGGCTGCATCACCTCTAATATTCCATTTATCTAAGTCGTAATAAATATTTTCAAGCACAATTGGTTTGTTAATAATCATTTGCTCCAATTCAATTTTTAGGGTCACAAACATGTCTTCGCTAGCAGTTTTACC
Source organism: Bacteroidota bacterium (assembly GCA_039806065.1). Taxonomy (GTDB): domain Bacteria; phylum Bacteroidota; class Bacteroidia; order AKYH767-A; family 2013-40CM-41-45; genus JBDKJS01. The sequence goes on from JBDKJS010000066.1 coordinate 2,534, forward strand.
TTTGGTACTTACTGGCTCTACATTGGTAAAATAGTTGTCTTTTTGTCCGCTTACATCGTAATCAGTGTTTCTAGATAGTTGAAAACTAAATTTTCCATCAGGGCCGGTAGTTACTGTTTCTTCAGCTCCTGTATCTTTATTTTTTAATTTAACAGTTACGCCAGCAAGTGGGGCTTGCGATTGTTTATCCACACAGATACCTTTTAAAGTGAAATAGATATTATTACTATCAAAACTGTAAATATTATCTTCTAGTGAATTAGCTCTGTTGCTTGTAAGATAGCCTGAAAACCCATCGGCATTCATGGCTAAGCCAAAATCATCGTAAGGCGAATTCAATGGAGCCTGTACATTTATGGCCATTGCAGGCACTGCATTAGTGATGGTAGATTTAAAAATATCCAATCCTCCTAAGTTAGTATGACCCTTTGAAGAAAAATAGAGCGTGCTATCATTATATACAAATGGAAACATTTCATCCAATGTGGTATTAACACCTGAACCTGCATTAATGGGTTGTTTCCATGATCCATTCTCTTTTTTGGTGATCCAAATATCGCTACCACCAAATCCACCAGGCATGTCACTTACAAAATACATGGTATTACCATCCTTTGACAGTGTGGGGTGACCACAAGAATATTCATCGCTATTAAATTCAAAAGGTTTAATATCTTTCCAAGCACCTTCTTTCCAAGAGGCTTGAAAAATTTTAAGATTTACAACATCATCATTGCTTTTCTCTACTTTTTTAAGATAATTATTTCTTGTAAAATAAATTGAGTTACCATCAGCAGTAAAAGTTGCAGGCCCTTCATGAAAAGAACCATTTACTTCCCCAGCAAGTTTTTCGGGAGTGGCAAAGCTTCCATTTTTTTCAAGCTTGGCAAAAAATAAATCAAGGAAAGGTTTACCGGTCCATTGATAAGTATTTTTCAAACCAGTTTTTTCTGATCGGTCGCTGACAAAAACAATACCATCTTTATACTGCACAGGTGAAAAATTACTTTCTCCGGTATTCAAGTTTAGTTTTGAAATGGTGTAGGCATCAGCATATTTATTCAATTCTCCTGTTTTATCGCAACTTAGTAATAATTGTTTAGCAGCAGCATCATTTGGTTTTTCGGATAGATACCTTTCTAACCATGTTCGTGCATCAGCATATTTAGCCTTTTGCATAAGCACTTGGGCATAATGCAACTTATTTTCGGCATTGAACTGTGAAAGTGTACTCGCCTTGGTAAAAGCTTCAAAAGCTTTGTCCATATTATTGGTTTTATAATATGATTCGGCTAATTTTATTTGTGCATCTGGAAAGCTTTTTTTTCCAAGCGCCTTTTCGTATTTATTGATGGCTTGATTGTAGGCTAATAAGTCGTAAAACCTATTCCCTTGACGCACTTGATAGCTGGCACAGCTATAGAGCATTACTACAGTGGATACAAATAGCGCTAGCTTAATATTATTATATTTCATTTTAATTATTTTAAACATTTTAGAAATAACGAGGTGTTTTTATTTTGGTAATATCAAATCCAAAATCGTATCCGAGCATTATTTCATGCGAACCGGAAGAATAACTCCTCACATCAGAGGTAGTAAAATCATAAGAATAGCCTAAACGCCAATTTTTATTTAATTGAAACTCTATTATTCCAACAAATGCATCACCTGTCCTATACGATCCACCCACCCATAATTTTTCAGCGAACAAAAAGTTTAGGTTAAAGTCAAATTCTGCAGGTGCATTTTTAGTGTATTTACATAATACAGATGGCTTCATTACCACATCAGGGCTGATGGGAAATGCATATCCTACAGTAGCAAATAAGTGGCTAACTTGATTGGGAACCCTATTGGCCACATCCACTGAGAGGGCTCGTGTGCTATCATATGAAATAACTGAAGGAATACTTACACCTGCATAAAATCTATCGCTATACAACATCATGCCAGCTCCCAAATTAGGCAGTAGGTTAGTTTCTCTACCATTCTGATAAATTGGATCATTGGCATCCCAATACTTTAAGTCACTAAACTTTGAAACGAAGTAAGCTGCGCCAAACTTTAGGCCCATCCCCAATTTTAATTTACTACTCACAGGCAATTGATAACTTACGTTAAGATGTGCATCACTTCTATCAGTAATACCAATTTTATCATGAGCTAAGGTAACTCCCCAGCCCAATCTGCTAAGGCCTACTGGACCATGAATTGATGCTACTTGAGTTTCAGGAGCGCCATCAAACCCTACCCACTGCTTGCGGTATAGTAAGGTAGCCATCATATAGTCTTTACTCCCAGCATATGCAGGATTCACCAGCATATGGTTAAACATATACTGACTGAGCAATATATCCTGTTGTGCTGAGGCATTCCAAGTGAAGCACGCCAGCATGGCAATGAAAATTATTCTCTTCATATTTAGGGCTTTTATCATTGTCTAAATTCGTTAATGGTTGTATTTTGTTTCAAAAAATTAAATATTGTTTTCAACATCTGATTGGTATTATCTCCTTAGGTCAACATAGCCGTTTTTTCTGATGGTGCTATTCTTAATTTTGAGGATCACAAAGTAAGTAGCATCAGGTAGCGGGGCATTATCAGTATTGGTGCCCAGCCAAGAAGCATTTGTATAATTTTCTACTTCGTAAACCAGATTGCCCCATCGGTTAAATACTTGGAAAGTATTTTCTGGATAACGTTCTAACCCTTGGATATAAAATCCATCGTTTTCGCCATCGCCATTTGGTGTGAATCCTGTGGGCAATTCCAAATCAATGGGCACACAATCTCTTAATTCACGTAGGGTTACAATAGTGGTATCAGATGCGAAGCAAGTACCATCAGTAATGGTCCAAACCAACATTGTTTGACCTACATTGTAATTGCTAAAGGTGGCATTAGGATTAGTGGCATTAGAGAAAACTCCGGTACCTGTGGCAATACTCCACGAACCTGATTCACCTGAATTAAGTTGGGCTGAAAGATTTACAGTTTGTTCACATAATAAACTATCAAGACCTGCATCAGTGATGAGTGCATTGGGTTCTGAAATAGTTGCACTAGCAGTTGCAGTACAACCATTGGCATCAGTAATGTTTACTGAATAAGAATTGGGCGAGAGGTTATTAATGTCAGCAGTAGTTGCTCCATTATTCCAAAGATAAGTAATGGGTTGAGTGGCTCCAGCCACAGAAAGCAAGATACTACCATCATTGTATCCAAAGCAGGTAACATTACCAGCGCTTACTGTAGCAGCAACACTACTTCCTGTATTAATTATAGCAGTTGCAGTGGTACTACAGTTATTTGCATCAGTAACCGTTACGATGTATGTGTTGGCTGCCAATCCTGTGGCAGTAGCACTTGATTGAATAGGGGTGGTATTCCATGAATAACTATATCCAGCGGTTCCACCAGTAGTGGTAACAGTAGCAGTACCTGTATTACCGCCCTGGCACGCACCAGTAGTAGCGGCAATATTGGCCGAAAGCGCTGTGGGTTCTACAATGGTATCAATAAAGCTTAAAGAACAATTATTTTGATCCGTTATGATGGCTGAATAAATGCCCGCTGTTAGATTGGTAGCCGAAGTTCCGGACTGAGCAGGTGTGGTATTCCAAATGATAGTAGGTGTTCCTGTACCTCCACTGATGTTAATTGATAAAGCACCATTGTTACCACCATTACAAAGTATGTCAGTGGTGGTGGCACTTTGCACAGTAAGTAAAGCTGGCTCATTAATTTGGAATGAACTGTTGGCGGTGCATCCCAAAGAATCGGTAACAGTACAAACATAAGTTCCAGCAGCCAAATTAACTGCCGTAGCTGATGATTGGGCGGGACTGGTATTCCAACTATAAGTATATGGAGTGGTACCCCCGGTAACACTTACAGTAGCTGATCCATCAGTAGCACCATTACAAGCCGCATTGATTAATGTGCCATTTACTGCTTGTAAAACATTCGGCTGGCTGATGGTTACATTAACATCAAAAGTACATCCATCATTATCAGTGATGGTACATGTATAATTTCCTGCTGATAATCCTGTAGCAGTATCAGTATTTTGAACTGGAGTTGTATTCCAGCTAAAGCTGTATGGCATGCTTCCACCAGTTACACTTACTATTGCAGTACCATTGGCAAGGCCATTACATGAACTGTTTGATTGGGCAGCAATGGAGCCAGAGAGTCCAGCCGTATTATTCACCAATACTGAATCTATATGAGTACATCCAAGGGCATCTGTTATGGTAGCTATGTAATTAGCTGCAGCTAAATTTATAGCTGTATCATTGGTTTGAATAGGGCTTGTATTCCATGCATAGGAATAAGGCGCATCACCGCCAGCAACGGTAACCCATGCTGTGCCATTGCTCACTCCACAGCTTGTAGGCGTAAATCCGTTAGTAGAAGTTATGGCAGTAGGTTCTATTAAATTAAACGAACCTTGATTTATACAACCGTTTAAATCTACAAGACTTACATCATAAGTACCCGCAACCAAACCAGTAAGATCCTGTGTAGTGTCGCCACCAATCCATGTATAGTTAAATGGAGCCACACCACCAAGTATGGTAAGGTCTATGCTCCCATCCGCAAGTCCATTACAAGATATGTTGTAGTTACCAGGGTACAAACTCAGAACAGCATTTATTACAATGCTATCAGGCTGTGTTACTTGTAGGGTGTCTATTCTTTGGCAGTTATTGGTATCGGTAATGATTACCCAATGAGCTCCTGCACCTAAATTACAAATATCTTCGAGGTATGATTCATCACTCCATTCATACTGATAAGGAGCAACACCGCCAGATGCGGTAATATCAATACAAGCGGTGGTATCGCCATGGCATGCCACATTAAAACCATTGAAGTTAGTTATGGTACTGGTTAGGCTTATTGGGGTAGGCTCAATTAGCACAGCAGTTCCATTGGCAACACAGCCATTAGTATCGATGGCAGAGAAAGAGTAAGTACCAGCTGCTATACCGTAAACAGTATCATTGGCTGGGCTTCCATTCCAAGTAAAGGTATATCCTGCTACACCGCCACTGGCACTGAGTATTGCTTGACCATCAGTGTACCCGTTACAACTGATATTAAATCCAAAGAAATCAGAAAGTATACTAGCCGTATTCAATGCAGGTGGTTCACTGAGCGCAAGGCTGGCAATTTTTGTACAGCCATTTTGATCAGTAACTGTTACAGAATAAGATCCTGCTGCAATATTTGAAATATCTTCAGTAGTGGCTGCATTGTTCCATAGATAAGTAAGCACACCTACTCCTCCAGATGCGGTTAAATCGATTGACCCATTACTACCACCATTACAGGCAATAGCAAATCCATTAAAATCTGTAGCCGTTAGGACTGCATCCATAGAATCGGGCTGGATCATGGCCACAGGAATGGAATCGCGACAACCGTTAATATCAGTAACGATTACGAAATAATTTCCTTGCGGTATGTTAAATATATCTTGAGTGGTATCACCGGTTGACCAAGCATAGTCATAGGGCGGCACACCACCACTTACGGCCATGTCTATTGTGCCGTTAGAGCCATTGAAACATGACACATTGAAGCCATTAAAATCGCTGGTGACTACATTGAAGGCAAGCGGATCAGGTTCGGTGAGTATAGCACTGGTAAAGGCAGAGCAACCATTGGCATCGCGCACAGTCACAGAGATAGGACCAGCACCCACATTGTAGGCAGTATCAGCAGTACCACCAATGCTCCATTGGTAAGTATAAGATGGCGTTCCACCAGTGACGGTTACATAAGCTGTACCATCGGTACTTCCCGCACACGATACATTTACACCTCCTGTAATAGTAGCACTTGTAATAAGAGGTACAACAGTATCAGGTTCAATGAGTGTAATAGAGTCATAACTCATACACCCATTGGCATCCAAAATATCGACATCATAAAATCCGGCAAAGAGTAAATTCAAGTCTTGTGTAGTGGCTGCAGTGCTCCATAAATAAGTATATGGTCCGGTGCCGCCAGCTACTGTCAAATCAATAGAACCACTATTCTCACCACGGCAACCAATGTTGTAACCACCAGCATTCACAGGTGAAAAAATAGTTGGGTTAATTATAGCAGGTTCATTAAGTGTGTAATTGGTATTTGTTATGCAGCCATTGTCATCAGTAACGGTGACAGTGTAGTTGCCTGCACTTAGGCCATTAATATCTTGTGTAGTATCGCCATTAGACCATGCATAATCATAAGGTGAGGTGCCACCTATTACATCTATGTCAATACTACCATCGCTAGCCCCATTACAGCTAATATTAGCACCGCCAATATAAGTAGAAAATCCTGTTACAGAAGCTACAAGCGGATCTGGTTCCAATAGTGTAGTGCTAGCTACAGCGCTACATCCATTGGCATCAGTAATGGTGACTGAAGCACTTCCAGCACTTAATCCTGTGGCGGTTTGATTGGTTTGTCCATTATTCCATACATAAGTATAGGGCATTGTACCACCGGTAACATTGATGGTAGCAGTACCATCATTTCCTCCATTACAACTTACGTTGGTAGTACCAATGTTTGAACTACTGATGGTGGGCACCACAGCACCTGGTTGAGTGATAGTAGCGTTTCTGGTAGTGTTACAGCCGTTGGCATCAGTGATGGTGCAAGTGTAATTACCGGGCGCTAATCCAGAAATATCTTGAGTGGTAGCACCATTACTCCAGGCATAGGTATACCCAGCAGTGCCTCCACTTACTGAAATATAAATTCTTCCATCAGCCTGCCCGTTACAACTTACATTGAATAAACTATCAGTAGTACTGGATAATGCAGTAGGCTGGCTAATGGTAACGTTAGGAGTTTGGGTACACCCTAAGGCATCTGTTACGGTGCAAGTATAGTTTCCTGCTGGCCTTCCTGTTGTGGTAGCTGCATTGCCACCGCTGGGCGACCAAGCATAAGTATAGGGTAGTGTTCCTCCATTGACAGTAACAGTGGCAGTACCATTGGTTCCTCCATTACAGGCTACATTGGTACTCGAAGATACATTGGCAGTGAGCGCGGTGGGCTGTGTAACGGTTCTACTAAAAGTTTTGGAACACCCATTGGCATCTGTTACTATTACATTGTAATTGCCAGCAGGAAGTCCTGTGGCAGTAGCCGTAGTTTGAACTGGGCTAGAATTCCAGCTATAAGTATAAGGAGCCACTCCTCCAAAACCTGAAGCAGTAGCAGTGCCATTGGCCCCGCCACTACACGATACTTGCGTACCAGTGATAGTGGCATCTATTACTGGAACAAAAATTTGATAGCTATAAGATTGGAAACCGTTAAGCGGGCAGTTGTTATCGCGCACAGACACTACAAAAGAATAAGGCTGGCTGCGTGCAGCATTAGCCGGTATGGCCCAATTAAAAGTTCCGGTTGGAAATGCATTGGCATTAGGAGTGAAAGTAGCTCCAGGAATAACGTTGTTCCAAGTCATTACAATTGATTGGCCTGCATTTGCATCATTAGAATTAACTACAAAGTTTAATGTACTACCAGGGCAAGCATAAATGCTATAATTAGTGGTACCATTGATTCCACTTGCTGTAGGTAGTAAATTAGGATTGCATAGCACCGTTCGGAATTGCATATCGCGAACTACACTACCAATCGCAACTCCATTTCTATATTCTGTAATTCTGATAGCGGTTACACCCACTTCATTTACTTGTGTAGAATTAATTACGATATCTCCATTTTGTGAATTAAGGCTTACCGCGGGCGAAGACAACAAAAATTGCGAAGCTGAATAACCTGCATTGAAAGTTACTGGCCCACTAGAAGTAAGCGGATCAATGAATTGATAAACCAAGGAGTCTCCATTGGCATCTACCACACCATGATTATAGGTAAAGCTTTGATTAGCACAAATGAAGGCTACAGGTATATTGGTGAATGTAGGTGAACTATTTCCATTGGCAGCAATGCTATTTAAGGTAGCCTCTACATACATATCGCTAGAACCTCCGCAAGGATTGACCAATGTGGTGATAGCACAATTGCGACAGCATACAGAATAGCTAAATCGCCAGTCAGTAGCGTGCCGCTGTAGCGTAATATTTCCCTTGTATTCATATTTTTGATAACCAGGATTCACACT
>JBDKJS010000067.1:0-6756 GCA_039806065.1 Bacteroidota bacterium
GAAGTGGCATGCTTCTCCAATTATTCTACCACCGCCAATATTAGGTTGATGCACCCAATGGTCAGCTGGAATGTTTCCAGAATTGATGCGGTAGTTGATGGCTATTGGCTGCTTTTCGTGAAGTGTACTTTTTATCTTTTTAACTAGTGGCGCAAATCTTCTGTTAAAGCCAACCATCACTCTTACATTTGCGCTTTCATAGGCTGTTTTAATTTCTTCTAATTCTGGTATGGTGAGGCAAAGTGGCTTTTCTACAAATACATTTTTATTATTTTTAATTCCTTCCAATACATAAGCGGCATGTGAATCATGCCTAGTAGCAATGAAAATGGTATTTACCTCATTATTTTTCATTACTGAGGTAGCCTCTCCTGTGCAATTCTTAAAGCCATATTTATCGGCAATGTTCCGAGCATTGTTGGGCCTGGCAGTGCACACACTAATAAAATTTCCATGGCCCTTCATGGCCGGAAGCAGAAAATTTTGTCCAAAGGACCCAGCGCCTATTAAACCAATATTGGCTTCATTAGCTGAATAGGATTGTTGGTTCAATGGTATTTCTTTGGCAAGTCGTTTTTGCACATTGTATTTTAAAACCATTCCCACATAGGGCTCTGTTTTATTGATGATTAAATCGTAAGCCGAAGGGGCATTTTCAAATTCAAAAGTGTGCGTTAATAAGTTATGTAAATCAATTTTTTTATATTTAAGCAATTCTACAAATGCTTGCATGTTCCTGTTTTCAGTCCAGCGCACATAGGCTATGGGGTAATCAATACCTCCCTCTTCATATTCCATATCATACCTTCCTGGACCGTATGATGAGCTCATTCTAAGGTCTAATTCTTTTTTAAAGTAGTTAGGTCTTTTAAATCCAGTAGGCACTGCACCAACTACTACCACTTTCCCCTTTTTTCTACAGAGAACTCCAGCAAGATCTATGGGGTCGGTAGAATCAGTTCCGGCAGTAATAATCACGGCATCTGTTCCGTATCCATCAGTACAGTCATTGATTAAACTTTCTAATGCTGGATTAGTTCTTTCTATCGCTAAAGTTGCACCATTGGATTGTGCTAATTGCACCATTTTTTTATCCACATCTATACCTATCGTTTTAACTCCTGCTGCATTTAATATTTGTATGGTCAGTTGACCTAAGAGCCCAAGTCCTATTACTACGGCATTTTCACCAAGCCTTACATCAGCTTGTCTTATTCCTTGCATGGCTATAGCCCCTAGTGTGGTAAAGCATGCATGAGAAAGGGGCACTTGCTCATCTACCTTTACCACTAAGTTTATTGGAACTGCTACTACCTCTGCATGTACTGCACTTTGACCACCACATGCTACCCAATCACCAACTTTAAGATCTCTAACATCCGCTGCTACAGCTATTATTTGACCTGCTGTACTGTATCCCAATGCCGATGGTGAATCTAGCTTGTTCATTACCATTCTATAGGTATTCATGATGCCAAAAGTGCGGGCCGCCTCAATTACTTTTTTCACTTCTTCCTTCCTTGCACGTGCCTTGCCTATGTAACTCAACCTTGCATCTTTCACAGTTTTCCCTTCAGTACCGGCACTTATTAATGAGAAATGATTTCGTACTAATACGCAACCGCTGCTCAACGCAGGATAGGGGACTTCTAAAAGTTGCATCTTACCATCTTTTAAATTCTGTGTTAACTGTTCCATCTTTTATTTATTAATTACTGTCAAAAAAATATTTTTTAATCGTTCTACCATTTTTTCTTCTGTAAAATTAGTTAAGTATAGTTGCCTGCTCTCTTTACCCATCGCTAGACGAAGCTCTTCATCTTTTATAAGTAACTGTAATTTATCAGCTATTTCATTTGGACTTTGAATTCCAACTATAAATCCATTTTTATTATCCATAATTGATTCTGCCATAGCGCCTCTATCTGTGCCTATAATGGGTAGTCCTGCGCACATTGATTCTACGAGTACCCATGGATGACCTTCAGGAGCTCTTGGGGTAAAAACAAAAATATCTGCTTCGCCTAAATGCCTGAATTTGTCAGCTCCAGCACTCGGAGGGTAAAATGTAATAGGTAATTGATTTGATTCAACAAATTGTGTACAATCATTTTTAGTTATTTCAGTACGCCACCCACCAACAACATCAAGATAAAAATTCGTTATGCCTCTTTCCTTTAATTTTTTTACTGCCTCCAGCAAATCTTCAATTCCTTTTGAAGCTTGCAAATTAGCTAAGTAAAGTATTTTTACCTCATTGCTTCTTTTTGGCTGTTTTGGTATCTCGTAATTGGCTCCATTAGGCGAAACATAGATGTTATTCTCAGTAAAAAAATCTTTAAATAAATAAACTAGCGAATTGCCAAGTACAATGATCCCTTCACATAGTGACATAATAAATCTAACATACCATCTAACAGGGAGGGGTGCTCCATCGTACCATCTCTTGAAATCACTACCTCTCAGTTGTAATAATACTTTTATAAAACATAGCTTTGCTATTAATATAAATATCGAATCTTTTATAAAACCACTTGTGGTCTGGCTAATAGGAACTAATACTAGCTGGGGTCTATTTAAAGTACATTTTTTTAGTAACCGTAAGTAGATACTAATATTTCTGATTGTTTTCTTGACACTAAATTTACCTAATTCTGATAAGGAATCATAAGCCTTGGTATCGACATGAATCAGCTCTATGGATTCTTTTAAAGATGAGTTTAATATAATTTGAGTAGCCAATGAAGGTCCCATATAGGGAGGGGGTAATTTGCCAAGTAGAACTACTTTTGGTTTCTTAGTCATCATGCTACTTTGCTTTCAAGTTTATCAATACTATATAGGGGTGCTTGCACTTTTGTCAATTTTTTCTTTTGCTTTAGCATGCTAAAGCAAATGATGGGTAGTAATAAATACATGTAAAGTGGGTAGAGCAGAGGTAGGGTACTCATAGAGTGCAAAAACAATGCAGCTAATGCTGAAAGAAATAGAAATTGTTCAGGTGGTTTTAGCTTAAATATATATTTGAATAGGGAAAAATACCAAAGTAGGTAAGAAATGGTACCTATGAGTCCACAGAAAAATATTAGTCGCACATAATCATTGTGCATTCCATTACCAATCATGATGAATATTGTTCTATTGTCTAATGTCGAAAACGGAACACCTAATAGCTGAGTTAAGATTCCTTCCTTTCCCCACGAATCAAAGTAACGTTCCCAACGGCCAACACGTCCATTGAAGGCTGCACTTTCATCTGTAACACCATCAGCTACATTGATCTCCTTTTGGATCAATGGTAAAATTTGTTTTTGATAGATTACCTGACCGTAAAATGGTAATAGGGCTAAAAGAATTACGCCTACCACTAGCAATCCCTTTAAGCTGTTTAAATTGTATCGAAAGAATAGGATACTAGTTACCAAAAAAACTGACCATGTACTCACATGCTTGATGGAAATAAGCATTAATAAGCTTATTGCAACTGCAAAAAACATAAACCCATAATTTTTATAGGTAAATACTTTTTTTTCATACACACCCTTAATATATTGGTAACATGCAATCATCCAAAAACCCACCATGTAAATGGCATAACTCATTACATCTGCATAACCTCCTCTATAGCGTGTTCCACCACCACGGCCTTCAGTTAAATATTGTACTGCTATAGGGCCAAAAATATTTTCATAAACAAGCATGATTCCTGGAAATATACATGCGTACATGAATGCCTGAAGCACTCCCGTGAGGTCGCTTTCTGATTGAATAAACCTCCGTAGGTAAATATATAATAATACAGGGGTTATCATTTTTAACACATCACCAAGAGTACTCACCCCTGGTTCCAAGGTCATAATGGCTATGCAGCTGATGATAGTAAAGAAACTAAATAGACTCATTAATGAGTCGGTTTGATTTTTTATTTTAGGGCCTAAGGATCGAGTTCTTAAACTTCTAAATATGAAGAATGGTGTGAGGATACCAACATAGTATAATGGTGATACAAATGCTGATATGTGTTTCAAATCCCAAAAATTATCCACTAAGGGCCTAATAAGAATAAGCACCACGAACCATTTTTTGGCTCCCGGTAAGGACTTATACCACTTTTTCCATTCTTTAAACGTCATGATAATATTTTATTACTAATTACATCGTACGAATATAAAGAAGTATTGTAGTTTACTATATTTTTTCTTTCTTCAATTCTGGTTGATATGGGTGTTGCCAATATTTGTTGTACTGCAGTGCGAATAGTAGCAAGCATGCTGTTAGCTTCAAAATACCAACCATTCTTTCCATGGTGGAGTAAATGGCTTACACTTGGTTTATGTTGTAATATAACTCTCAAGCCTGTGCCCATACTTTCCTGAATGCTAATGGCAGCTTTAATCCAAAGGCCTGCATCAGCTGCAGCATAATAGTTTCTGATGGTTTCATGATCTTGAAAGCCAAGTGTATGAAAACATTTACTATACTTTTTAGTGCCTATGTATTGCTTTAGTTCTTGCTCATATGCATCATTTAAAAAACCAATGATGATATAATGAATCGGTTGCCCTTCCTCCTGTAAAGTGGCAATATCATCAATAATTTTTTCTAGTTTTTTTTGCCTGTTAACTCGCGTTGAAGTAATTATTACGCATGCTTCATTAGGAATTTGATGTTTTAGACGGAGTGTTTGCCTTGCTGATTCATTAAAAAAAAAGGAGTCAGGATCAAAACCTAATGAAAGGAGCTGTGCTTTTTTTTCAAAAAGCGGTCTTTGTTCTGCTTTAAGTAGGTTGTTGAAATATTCTAAAGATTCAGGAATGTTGAGTATTATCTTATTACTATGTTTCACTACCTTATTGTATAGCGCATGTTTGGTCCGTTTTTGGATCAAAGTGTTAAAAAGGGCTTTTACTTTCTTTTTAAAAGTAGTTTTATCTGTATATTCTGCTGCATCACCAAAGAGCGCAATAATTTTACTGCCATATTTGCTGTGAAGTAGTGGAGCTGGAAATATTTTTGCTAATGCAAGTATGATTATTTTATCGGGATTAAACTCGTCAATAGCTTTTTGTATTCCTCTTGAAATCACCTTCGCATTCAAATTAATGAGTGCGGGTAGTCTCGTTACTACATATCCGTATTTTTCATCTTTATTTGTTCCTGATGGATAGCTTTGCTTTAAAACTTTTTGACCCGTAGGTGAAATAGCAGTACTGGTTATTATTTTTACTTCATGACCACTCCTGCTAAAGGCTCGGGCTAGATAGGTTTCTTGATAGCCTATTTCAGGCATAAAATGGCCGCACACAATCGCTATCTTCATCTTGCAATATTACACTTTTTTTTATTTATAAAATTGTTTAATTACGTCTGCCATGTAGTCCATTTGCTCCTTGGTTAATTCGGGGTACATGGGTAGCGATATAATCTTCTTTTGATTTTCAGCAGTAACTGGAAAGTCGTTAGGTGAGTGATTCAAATATTTATAAGCCGGTAGTAATGGTAGCGGGGTAGGGTAGTGAATGGCAGTTTCAATGTTGTGATCTTTTAAATGTTGTTGGAATGCCTCTCTATTTTGTGCTCGCACTACATAAAGGTGGAAAATATGATCACAGCCTGGTCTTATTTTTGGTGTCTCAAGTCCTTTAATGCCATGTAGTTTCTCAGTGAGATAAGTGGCATTTTGATGGCGGGCTCTGTTCCATTGATGAATATGAGGAAGTTTAACACTAAGTATGGCTGCATGCATCCCATCAAGTCGGCTATTGATGCCTTCCATCTCATGCTGGTGCTTTATTAAAGCTCCATGATTGGCATACATTCTTACCTTTCTTGCCAATTCATCATCATTGGTGATTACAGCTCCAGCATCACCATAAGCTCCTAGGTTTTTGCCCGGATAGAAACTAAATGTTGAAGCTATGCCTAGGCTTCCAATAGTGATGCCGTTAATGGTGGCAAAGTGTGCTTGTGAGCAGTCTTCGATCATATACAAATTATGTTTTTTACAAATGGCATTGATCTTATCTATCTCGGCAGCTTGGCCATAAAGGTGAACAGGAATAATGGCTTTGGTTTTGGCGGTTATTTTCGCCTCAATTTTATTTACATCTATGCTGTAGTAATCAGGCTCGGTATCAACAAAAACAGGGGTTGCTCCAGCTTGCGTTATTGTTTCTGAAGATGAAATCCATGAGTTGGCTACTGTTATTACTTCATCACCAGTTCCAATTCCTAGCATTTTTAATACGATGTAGATAGCATCTGTGCCATTGGCTACTCCTATACAATGTTTTACTTTATAGGCGGCAGCAAAGTCTTTATCAAATTGATTAACGTATTTACCTTTTATGAATTCAGTTTCTTCAATTACACTAAAAATGGCGTTGTCAATTTCTGATTTAATCGAATGATATTGAGCTCTTAAGTCAACAAATGGTACTTTCATATTTTATTTAATTAATAAATGTTTATAAACTTTTAATTTTTTTAGCAGGATTGCCAGCATATATTCCTGGTTCTGTAATATCTTTTGTAACTACACTTCCTGCACCAATAACAACGTTGTCGCATATTTTTACTGGTAGTATGGTTGCATTGGTGCCTATCGACACTTTATTTCCTAGGTGCGTGCTTTTCCACTTTTCTTTTACGCCTCCAGCTGGGCCACCATCAGCAAAAAGATCATTGATAAACATGGCTCCATGACTAATGAAACAATTGTTGCCTATCGTTACCAATTCACAGATAAAAGCATGC
>JBDKJS010000068.1:0-2560 GCA_039806065.1 Bacteroidota bacterium
TGTGGCAATTCATTTAATAAATTTCGTTGCTCTTCTGAAATAGGTTTTATTTTACGAGCAGGCGCTCCTGCATATAGAAAACCAGATTCAGTAACGGTGTTTTCAAGCACTATGCAGCCCGCAGCTATAATACAATAAGGATTTATTACTGCATGATCCATGATGATTGCCCCCATGCCAACCAATACATTACTGGCTATGGTACATCCATGGATGAGTGCATTATGACCAATGCTAACGTTACTACCAATAATGGTAGCTGCTTTCTGATAGGTGCAATGAATGACCGCGCCATCTTGTATGTTTACCCTATCACCTATGGTGATGGTGTTTACATCGCCTCGCACCACTGCATTAAACCAAACCGAACAATCATCCCCCATTTTTACTTTTCCTACTATAGTGGCATTGGGAGCTATAAAACAATGGGAACCCCACTGAGGCACTACTCCCTCTACTGGTAAAATAACTTGCATAACTGAGCGTTTAAAATATTATTCAAAACAAAACAATATTTTGTAAATTAGACAAAAAATTTAGCATGCCATTTAAAGTTTTTGTGATTCCCCTTTTCTTTTTTCTACTTTTCACCGGCTGTAAAAAACCGGAGGAATATCCTATCATTCCCGAAATTAGCTTTAAAAATATTTCGGTACAACTGCAGTCCAATGGCAAAATAAGCCTCGCAGCCATTACGATATCTTTCACTGATGGTGATGGTGACCTAGGCTACAAACAAGCTGGTCTTAACGACCCTATTTTTGATGATACCGCCAGCACCTATTACTATAATTTTATTATCAGAATGGAAGAACTCATTAACGGTGTTTGGGTAAATAATAATGCTAACCTTAGCGGAAGAATGCCTTACCTTACCCCTGAAGGTAAAAATAAAAATTTAAAAGGTGATATTACCATGAATGTGATTTCGTTTCCTCCTTCAGTAGTAAACAAAACAATAAGGTATCGTATTTTTATTTATGACAGGGCCTTGCATCAAAGTAACACCGTGTACACTGATGCAATCATCATAAATACTTAAGTTATTTTTAGTGCTGTTATTTAAATAAATTTGCAAAAAAATACCATAAAACGTTGAGCAGTTATAAAATTTGGCAACCCTTGCTATTTGCCCTAGTGCTAGCAGGTGGCATATACATAGGCATTCAATTAGGGAGTACTCCCGGCACCAACAATATATTTTCAGTACGGTCATCTCCGTTCAATAAATTTAATGACATCATTAACTTTGTAAGCAGCGAATACGTGGATACCATAAATGCTAAAATGCTGGTTGATAAAACAATTGAAGACATGCTTCACAGCCTAGACCCACATAGCTCTTATATTCCGGCAGAAGATTTACAAGCGGTAAACGAACCGCTGCAAGGAAACTTTGAAGGCATTGGTGTAGAATTTCATATTCAACAAGATACTATTATGGTGGTGCATGCAGTGCCAGGTGGGCCTAGCGAACAGCTTGGAATTAAAGCAGGTGATAGAATCATAAAAATAGACGGTAAAAATGTGGCAGGCACCGGTATTACCAATCAAACAGTACTGCAAACATTAAGAGGGGAAGGTGGTACCAAGGTGAAAGTGAGCATCAGCCGTAGAGGCCTCAACAAATTGATAGACTATACCATCACAAGAGGTAAAATTCCAATTCATAGTGTGGACGTAGCATATATGCTATCTGACAAAATAGGCTATGTGAAAATTAGTCAATTTGCAGGACCCACACACGATGAATATTTGGATGCTTTTATGAAATTAAAAAAAGAAGGCATGCAGCAACTAATTGTTGATTTGAGAGGCAATGGTGGCGGATATCTGAAAACTGCCATTCAACTTGCAGATGAGTTTTTAGGCAAAAGTAAATTGGTAGTTTATACTAAAGGCCGTGCAAAGCCCAAGGAATCGTATGAGGCATCACCAAGTGGATTTTTTGAAACTGGCGACTTAGTAGTGCTTATTGATGAAGGTAGTGCAAGTGCAAGTGAAATTCTGGCTGGTGCCTTGCAAGATTGGGATCGAGCGGTGATAGTGGGGCGTAGATCGTTTGGGAAAGGATTGGTTCAGGAACAAACACAATTTGCCGATGGTAGTGCCATGCGCCTGACAGTTGCTAGGTACTACACCCCTACAGGCAGGAGTATTCAAAAACCATACAGTGAAGGTTATGATGCATACCAAACCGAATTGATTAAAAGATTAAAATCGGGCGAATTACAAAATGCCGATAGTATTAAAGTGGTAGACTCACTCCAATTTAAAACCCCTGGAGGTAAAACAGTATTTGGTGGTGGTGGCATCACACCAGATGTATTTGTAGCAATAGACACGAGTGATATTACAGAATGGTACACCAATATAAGTAGTGAGGGCATATTAACGCAATTTGTTTATGACTATGTGGATGCTAATAGAGCTACATTAAAAAAATATAAAAACCTAAATGATTTTAAAACAAACTTTGAAGTGGGATCTGCCGTTTTTAATCAACTGGTGACTAAAACAAGCAAAGCGAAAATAAAAAACGACCCCGCACAAATTGAAT
>JBDKJS010000069.1:0-6618 GCA_039806065.1 Bacteroidota bacterium
TAATTTGTTGCACAGGTTCCGCTGCTATTGGCAGCATTGGGTGTAGGATTGGCAATATAACACCACTGGGCATTGGCATCACCACTGCGTGCATAAGCATGATCAAAATCCATACTACCAAAAGTGACTTGATCAATCAAACTACTTGAAGCATTAAAAAGGTATAAACTTTCACCGGTTGATTTTAGCTTAAAGCCTGCTGTACAAAATACTGGGCTTGGATAGCGCGCACTGATAAATGCAAGCGGAGCTGGAAACATAGGCGGTCCAGTTTTGGCTACTTTAAAACATAGCCATGCAAATGAAGTTAGATCACCCTCTGTGGCACTGGCATTGTGCACTTCATATGCCAGCACATTAGTACCCGGTTTTAATAATGACTTAATATATTGTGATTGAAATTCTAACCAGTCAAACTCTTTATACCGGTATCTGTTCGCCTCATGACTTCCCATAGAAACAGCATTCCAAACAGGTCTAGTAGCCGCATTGCCACTCATATAGTTTCTCGACAATTCTACTCCGTTAAGGTAAATGGCATAACCATCATCATAATCCAAGGTTAACAAAGCTCCTAAAATTCGGCTAGTGTCTGTGATGGTAAATGTTTTTCTTAAATATACACTAATACAAGTACTTACCGTGGTTGCATCATCGCCATCACCCCAACCCACACTTAAATTACCACTGTTCCATGCTGCATCATTAAAGCTTAGATTTCTCCAATTCGTATCAGGGGGGGCAGTAGTGTTGGCTCTATATTTCCAATTTTCTTCGCTCATCACTGCCATCTCCCAACTGTAAGTCAAATCTTTTGACTCCTCATCATCACAAAATAAAATGGTACGTTCACCGGCACCTAAATTAAGCGATGGAAAAATAAACTTGTTAGGTTCTGTGAGCTTATCGCTTACCTTATAATTCTGAAGGTTTACAGCGCTGCCCCCTGCATTATAAATTTCAATCCAATCTTTATATTCACCATAACCATTTGGATAGGTAAAAACATTGGCAGGTTGAACTTCATTAAATATAATTTGCGCAGGTGCATTAATACTTTGCAACGCAATAAATAAGAGTAAAAAGTAAAATCGCATCAAAAGGGTGTTATGAATATTATATTATACCTTTTGCCATCATTCACTGTTAATTAACAAAAGATATAAACCTTACAAAATTAACAGAAAACCAATTTTGTAACCCCGTATTTATGCCAACGAACGATTAGATTGGGTAAAAACAAGTTTTACCCTGATTAGGGCAGCTTTTACTGCAGCTCGCCTCTTTCTATTTGTTGAACTATGCTTTCTATGACCTGATCTTTACCAGTGGGTTCGTAGGGTTCTTTCAAGTCATGGCCCCACAGCTTGGCTGCACTTTGCCAAAAAAATGCACTCAACCCTCCCTGCATATTTTGTACCAAGTGGTAAGCCGTTTGACCAGTTTCTCTTTGTAATAATTTCATGAGCACTTTGCCCTGGTTTACACTTAATTTTTTCATTTGCGACTCAAAATCTTCCTTCAGTCTGGCTTCAAATTCTTTTTGATATTTTTTTCGCTCTCTGTTGGTAGGGAGTGATTGTACATGATCGTTCATTTCTCGTAATTTTACCTTTGCCAACCTTGCATAAGGATATACTTTGAGTACATTAAACCTCAGTCGGTAATACTCCTGTTCACTCATGGCACTTCCAAATTCGCTTATGTTAGCAGGCGGCAACGAGGCTACAAAAATCGTATCGTCTCCTTCTACAATGATGGGGAGCAAGCGTCCTTGTTGTTCTTGTGCGGTTGCCCATTGAATACTTACAATCGACAACCAAAAAATCCAATTTCTCATAATAATTTATTCTGATGCAATACTTATGCCAACCATTAATTCGCCCTATGAAATCAGCTGTTTTGTAACAACAACTTTCGCAAATGGCTGAAAGCATACAAGGCAGTTTCTATGATAACACGCTCACGATGGCTACCCAACTTTAAATGAAATACATCTATTTTTTCTTTAATTGCAATGGCTAAGTAAACAGTGCCTATTGGTTTTTCTTCGCTTCCTCCACTTGGGCCTGCTATACCTGTGGTGGCGATGGCTATATCCGATCCAAAAAATTTTTGAGCCCCTTTGACCATCTGTTTGGCTGTTTGCTCACTCACCGCTCCATGCTGCTTTATTGTTTCAGCGCTTACTTCCAGCTGCGCTATTTTTATTTCATTGCTATAGGGCACCAATGATCCTTTAAAGAATGCCGATGCCCCCGGTACTGCTGTAATACGATGGCTAATGTAGCCCCCTGTGCAACTTTCAGCAACTGACAATGAAAGATTTTTAGATGCTATTAATTCCGCTATCAGAACTTCTAGCGTATCCTCATCATATCCAAATACATGATCACTGATGATGGGTAAAACTTGATTTTGTAGTGTATTAATTTCTTGCTTCAGCGCTGCTTCATTTGCTCCTTTCCCGGTCAATCTTAAGCGCACCATTCCCGGTTGTGGTAGGTAGGCTAACTTAATATGGCTTGGCAAATTATGCTCCCATTCGCTGATCATCTCTGATAGATAACTTTCACCAATGCCTTGTGTCCAAATAGTACGATGCACAATTGATGGCAATGAAAATCTATTGACCAACATAGGCAATACCCCATCATGCATGATGGCTTTCATCTCATAGGGCACCCCTGGCATACTCACATACACCACACCTTCTTTTTCAAACCACATTCCTGGTGCGGTTCCTTTTGCATTCTGTATTACACTGCACTTTTCAGGCACTTCTGCTTGCTTTCTATTAATGGCACTCACCGTTTTGCCTCTTTGCAAAAATATTTTTTCAATATTGATAAATGCCTGCTCATCAAAACGAAGGTTGCTCTTGAAATATTTACATAGGGCATATTTAGTGATATCATCCTTAGTAGGCCCAAGCCCCCCGGTGATGAGCACAATAGATGCCCTTTTGGCAGCATCGCTTAATGCGGTTAGTATGGCGCTTTCATCATCGCTAATACTGGTTATTTGCTTCACCGTGATACCTATAGCATTTAACTTTTGGCCCATCCAAGCGCTGTTGGTATCTATTACTTGGCCTATCAATAATTCATCACCAATGGTTATAATTTCAGCGTAAGTCATTTTGTCAAAATTTTTAATCGCGCACGATTATTGTTTATTCAATGCAAATATTAACAAATAAAATAAGTTTTAGCATGCCACGTCCTAAAAAAAGTATGCAAGCCGTTTTAATAGCTCCTGATGAACACTCACCCAATAGGATTCAATTGGTGGAATCATTCAAACATTATAAACAACGATTGGGCAACTTCATTGCGCAGCGTGTGGCTAATAGAAGTGATGCTGAAGATTTATTGCAGGATGTTTTTTTAGAACTCTCGAGGGCCACAAATATGCAAGTGCCCATCCAAAGTGTGCCGGCATGGCTCTACCGTGTTACCCGAAATAAAATTACAGATTTATACAGGAAGAAAAAAACCGCATTAATGGATAGCATGGTCATCCAACATGCCGATGATGATGAACCCCTCCTTCTTGCTGATTTAATAAAGGGCGATGATGGTCCAAAAAATTCTTTCGATAGAACAGTAATTATGGAGGCTATCGAAAAAGCTCTTGCAGAATTGCCTCGCGATCAACGCGAAGTTTTTTTAATGCACGAAGTGGAAGAAATGAGTTTTAATGACATATCAGCTGTTACAGGCATTGGCATCAATACTCTTCTTAGTCGTAAAAGATATGCAGTGCTTTACCTTCGATCTCGACTCCAACATATCTATAACGAAATGATGAATGACTAAGCCTCCTTATCATGATTAGAATTTGTGCAATTAAAATGGTGGTATTCTTTGTACTCTGCACGGCCCTTGCACTACCAGTGCAGTGGCTATGGAATAATATTTTAATTCGAGCAGTGGACTGGGCCAATACCATTACCTACCTCCATGCAGTAGGATTAATTTTGTTATTTAGAATATTATTTTTAAATCATAACCACCTTAAGCCATCTACTGACTATTGGCAATATAAAAAATGGAATAAATTTAAATCCAAAATTTGTGACCAAAAAGAATTCGACACCCATTTTCAGGATTTAAAAAAACAATATTGCAAAAAAAATATTACCGATCAGCTGCCTAACCAACGCAATTAATATTGTCCGGTAGATAGCAGCACCAATGTACATGCGGTCACAGTTGCTATACCTGCCTGCCCTAGCTTTTGTACAAAAAAATCATTTTCAGTGCCAGGATTAAAGATAACCCGCTTGGGTTTCAGTGAAAGTATGTAGTCATAATAATGCTCTTGCATGCCAGCATTCAAGTATAACGTAACCGAATCAACATCCTTATCAAGCGGCCTACTTTGATCAAAATGCACCCCATCCACTTCGCCAGCACGCATTCCTATCCCTATCACCTCATGACCATGCGCCACTAAACTCCTTATAGCCTTGTAAGCATAGCGTTCAGGTTTTGTAGATGCCCCTATCACCAAGGTTTTTTTCATAACAACTTTATTTTCTAATTATACAATTGTATTATTCCGTATAGTCCAGGTCCTTACTAAAAGTATCCTTAATATAGTAAGCCCCTATCAATGCCAATGCAGTACATACACCACCCACTATATAAGCAGCCATCACCTTAGGCTGATCTACCGCCAATAAACTACTAAGGTACTTATAAGAAATCGTAATGGGAACCACGGCACCTCTTACAAAATTAGGAACCGTATTGGCTACTGTACTTCTTATATTGGTACCAAACTGCTCGCTTGCCACGGTTACAAACAATGCCCAATAGCCAGTACCACATCCCAATGCAAAGCAAATAAAATAATAACCTTGAGCTGTTGCAGTTATTGGCCATAAATAAACCACTGTTAAGAACATTGATAGGATTAAATAAACTAAAATTACCACCCTCCTGTTTTTAAACCATTGACTAAACAACCCACTCAATAAATCACCCACCGACAACCCTAAATAAGCATACATAACCGCCTCAGCAGTGGTTACTCCGGTTATCCCCAATTCTCTGGTGAGCCCTGCCCCTAGCGCAATCAAAACTCCTATGATAAACCAAATGGGCAACCCTATAAATATGCAACTCATGTACTTTAAAATATTATCCTTCGATTTTAAAATCAATTTAAAACTTCCCTTCAAAACCTGCCGCGATTGGTGCGCATTTTTAAATAATGCCGATTCATAAGTACCCACTCGCAGCAACAAAAGAGCCAAACCTAAAATACCACCCACCAAGTAAGCCACTTGCCAGCCCGCTAAATAAGTATGTAAATAAGTATTAACTATTGATGCCATTACCGCTCCCTTACGACCAACCACCGATGCAAATACTGCACCCAAAGCCCCAAACGTAACTATGATCATTGTACCCAACCCCCTCCTCTCCTTTTGCATACTCTCCACCACCAGGGTAATGCCAGCACCCAACTCACCCGCCAATCCCAAACCTGCTATAAAACGCACTGCTGCATAAGTAGGCAAATCTGTCACAAATGCATTCGCCACATTGGCCATTGAATACAGTAAGATCGATCCAAAAAGAACTTTCACCCTTCCCTTCTTATCACCTAAAATACCCCACAACACACCCCCAATCAACATACCCATCATCTGACAGTTAAATAAAAATATCTCGTGAGCTTCATAAGCATCGCCAGCTAACTTCAACAGCTCCAGGCTCTCCTTCTTGATCACATTAAATAAAATTAAATCGTAGATATCTACAAAATATCCCAATGCAGCCACTATCACTAACATGTTAAAGGGGTTGGCCGTAGCAACCTTTGGCGATGAAGTCATCATAAATTTATGGCTCAATATTAATAAATGATTAGCAACGAATAATTTAAAAAAACATATAATTTTTCATGAAACTAATTTTTTTTCTACTTTCGCAGCGGAGAAATGGCAGAGTGGTCGATTGCGGCAGTCTTGAAAACTGTTGAACCGCAAGGTTCCGGGGGTTCGAATCCCTCTTTCTCCGCCACTCATATTTTACACTACCCGCCTCGGTGGGTTTTATTTTTTTAAGGCGGCATCACCACCACTGCCCCTTATCACCCGCAGTGCCGGTGTTCGCTCATAGTGCTGCTAAAAAAAATACTTTTTTTAGCAGCAGCTAATCCGCTCACCCACGGGCCGCAGTTCATCACCCTAACACCCATCACCTCACTATTTTCATCCAGATGCGCATTACACTTTCATTACTATGCATTCAATACTATCTTGTGGGCAGCAATGGAATATTTAATTTATTCATTTTGAATTTAGTTTTTACTCATTTTGAACAATAACCTTGGCTGTGCCTTTGTAACCGGTGTTTGAAATTCTTAGAAGATAGATGCCGCTACTCAAATTGTTGAGTTTAATATTTTGCATCTGACTCCAGGCAGGCAGCCATTGGTGCTGCACTACCTTGCCATTGATATCTATCAATTGCAGCAAGGCATTTTCTTGCAAAGTAGCATACTGCAAATGAACCGTGCTGTTTGCAGCGGCAGGGTTTGGAAAAACTTTAACTGCGTTTTCTTTTACTGCACCTTTGGGTAAACCCACATGCAAACTAT
>JBDKJS010000070.1:0-14599 GCA_039806065.1 Bacteroidota bacterium
TATTTAATGCGGATTGGCATAAGGGAGTAATCGGAATTGTTGCCTCAAGATTGACGGAAAAGTATTACAGACCCACTATCATACTCACTGAAAGTAACGGTTATGCAACAGGTTCAGCAAGATCAGTTAAAGATTTTGATATTTATAATGCCATTGAATCGTGTAGCGATTTACTTACCCAATTTGGTGGACATATGTATGCTGCAGGCCTTACTATGAAAACGGAAAATGTAGAAAAATTTGTTGACCGATTTGAAGAGGTAGTAAGTGAAACCATAGAGGATAGAATGCTCATTCAACAAATTGATATTGATGCCACACTCAACTTAGAAGAAATTACACCTGCATTTTTTAATGTGCTTAAGCAATTTGCCCCATTCGGGCCTGGTAATATGAGCCCTGTATTTGCTACAGAAAGTGTTAGGGATACAGGATGGAGCAAGCAAGTAGGAAAAAATCTTGAACATCTTAAAATAGCTATTTCTCAATCTGAAAATGGTAGATTTGGTAAGGATGGCGTGGCCTTCGGTATGGGACATATGTATCCTTTGATAGCTAGAAAAATCCCGTTCGATATTTGCTATAGCATCGAAGAAAATTATTTCAATGGCAATGTTTCTTTACAGCTGAATGTAAAGGATATCAAGCTGCAATGAGCCTAGGCTTGCTCATTTTTATTTTTTCCCAAGGCAGTTAATATCGAACTCACAATTGATAATACGATGCTAAACAGTACAGCATTTCCAAAACTAGAAACACTAAATCCTGCTACCATTTTATCTGCAAGTATGATCACCCCAGCATTTATTACCAATAAAAATAGACCCAGTGTGAAAATGGTAATTGGAATAGTCAATAATACTAATACCGGCTTTAAAAAAGTATTCAACGCAGCCAGGATTATGGCAAGAAAAATTCCTGTAGTAATATTGTCAACTTTTACTCCAGGCAAAATTTTTGCAGTAATTAAAATGGCTATACTGCTGATCATAATTTTTATAAGTAGCTTCATGGGAAAAAGTGATTTGATTAATATCTTATTTTTCACAAAGTTAACCAATACAATATGAATTGAAAATTTTTTACACCCCCTTTTCGTAATCTAGATGATATGAGTATGTTTTTTTGTCAGTGCCAATTACTCAATCAAACTAACCATCTGCTCATTCATACCAGCTGTTTACCATATTTATTAATTATATTGCTACTTCAATGAGGGCTATCAAATTCGCATGGTATTGTTCACTATTTCTATTAGTGTTTTCAAGTACAAATGCTGCTATTCCTAACTTCTCTATCCATAGTATTCAGGCTTTATTGACCGATACTAGCGTGCTTCATGATCAAGCAGCTGCTTTCAAGAATGGCCATATGCCAGCAAGGCGTGGGCAAGTTACCTTGCTCGAGCAGCGCTACCTACGACAAAAAGCTCAAACCGATGACGCTCCATTGGCCGGAGCGGCTTTACACCTAGGTATAGCACTTCTTCAAATTAATGAACCAGCAAGAGCACTTAAAATTTTAAATGAGGCCAAGGCGCACTTTAATGAACAGCAACATTTCAATGCATCAGCCGTGACTTCATTAGCATTGGCCATAGCACATAGTGATTTAGATCAACACAATGCCGTGCAACCTTTGATTGGGGCTGCTTTAAACTCTTTTCAAAATGAAAAATGCTTTAAAGGGATTGCAATAGCTAATTTTCTATTGGCTTCCTACTACATCAATAACAATGATTGGGCCAAGGCCGAATCCGTACTTATTAATAATGCTATTCAATTGGCTAATTTTAAATTGTCCAAAATGGCCGCTGATGCCTTCATGCATCTTGCATCTTTGTACATAATTAAAAATAAATTTAGCACAGCCGATGAATTTATCAATAAAGCTATTAATGAAGCACTTCTTGCAAACGATAGCACCTTCATAGCATTGGCTTATAGAAACAAAGCTATTTTATTGGTTAAGAGGAGTGAATTGGTAACAGCCATTGATTATTTACAAAGAAGTTTGCAATTTGAATCGAGCATTGAAGTACTACGCTTAGCAGCCAATATTTGCATGCAAATTGCACAAAATGTGAACGGGAAGTATAGTAGAAAGGATGTGGAAAAATTTAAATTGTTAAACCAGCAATACCTAAGCCGTATAGCAACATCGGCTAACGCTACTAAACCATCACCTGCTACTTCAAGAAGGAATTTGAGACAAGATAAGTGGTGGTTGTTGTTATATAGCAATCAAACCCTAGCAGCAGAAGACGTTGAAGCATTGCAGTTAAATTACAATCAACAAATAAATTTTGCTAATGATAGTATCCAGCAACTCAACTCTTCAATTGAGCAAGATTTGGTTTCTGATGCCGCTAGAGAGGATAAAATTAGACAATTAGAAAAAGATAGAGCATTGCAAGAGCTAGCACTCTCACAGCAGGCTCTTAAAGATGAACAGCAGAAACGAACCATTAACTTATTGCTTACCATTGCATCTGTTGTAGTTATTACCCTAGTATTTCTTTACAATAGGTATTCATTTAGGAAAAAATCACTCCAAAAATTAACTGATGCTTACAGCCAATTAAATATAGCTCATAAAAGCTTGAAGCAAACTCAAGAACAATTAATCCAGGCAGAAAAAATGGCTTCGCTTGGTCAACTTACAGCTGGTATAGCGCATGAAATTCAAAATCCTCTAAATTTTGTAAACAACTTCAGTACGCTCAATGTAGCCCTTTTGCATGAACTTGATCAGCAGGTGCTATCAAATGAACAACAAGAATTGATAAATACTGTAACAGATAACTTTACAAAAATTGCTCACCATGGAAAACGTGCCCAAGAAATTGTGAGGGGTATGCTCTTACATAGCAGGGTTAGCAAGCCGGATAAACAACTTTCAGATGTTAACTTGCTAATTAAAGAAAACTGTGAACTTGCACTAGGAGCAGCTAAAGCGAAGTATGCCGACTTCAATGCTACAGTCGAATATGAATTAGACGAAAGTTTAAATCAAATAATGCTGGCACACCAAGATTTTTGCAGGGTTATTTTAAACATTGTAAGTAATGCACTTTATGCAGTAAAATTAAAAGTAAAATTGGGTAATACTGAGTATCAACCAAAAGTAATAGTTGCTACTAAAAATGAAACCGGCCTTCTAAAAATTACCATTCGCGATAATGGTGTAGGAATGGATGCTGCTACATTGGATAAAATATTTAATCCATTCTTTACTACCAAACCAGCTGGTGATGGTACCGGCCTCGGGCTGTCATTAAGCTACAACATTATTGTAAAGGATCATGCTGGTAAACTTACAGTAGCTTCTGAACCTAATCAATATACTGAATTCAACATTTCTATTCCAACCACTCAAACTTAAGCCTATGAATCCAATAAAAATACTTGTTGTAGATGACGAACCAGATGTACAGCCACTTGTTTTGCAGATGTATCGGAAGCAGATAAAAAATGGAGAATTTGAGTTTCGATTTGCTAGCAATGGCTTTGAAGCCATTCAGTCGTTTGATTCCAACGAAGCCATTCAGCTAGTGGTGGCTGATATCAACATGCCAGGAATGGACGGCCTAACCCTCTTAAACCATTTAAAAGAACGTAACCGAATTCATAAAACCATCATCGCTACTGCTTATGCTGATATGAGTAATATTAGAACAGCAATGAATAGAGGCGCACATGACTTTATTACCAAACCTATCGATTTTAATGACCTTGAAACAACAATAAGAAATGCTAATACAGCGGTTGCTGCTTTGTATGAAGGACTACAAGCAAAAGAAAATTTGGCCATCGCCTTGTTAGAAAAAGAAAAGGCGCAGCAAAGCGAAAAATTTAAGCAACAGTTTTTAGCCGGAATGAGTCATGAAATTAGAACGCCATTAAATGCTATCATAGGCTTAACCAACCTGCTTCTTAAAACAGACCAAACCGATATACAACAAAAGTATTTGTCCACTATAAAGCATGCAGGCGATCATTTACTTTCTATCATTAATGACATCCTTGATTTGGCTAAAATAGAAGCCGGCAAGATGGAATTAGAACAAATTTCTTTTTCATTAACCGACATATGCAATGCAGTAAGTCAAACATTGTTTTTTAAAGCCGAAGAAAAAAAATTAGCAATTAATGTAGTATATGACCATGGTATTCCAGATTTTGTTAAAGGTGACCCAGTGCGCCTAAGTCAAATATTGATCAATTTGTTAGGGAACGCAATAAAATTTACCAACCAAGGAAAGGTTCAATTGGATGTTAAAGCCAATCCTATCAATAACGCTAATTATCTTTTAGAATTTAAAATTACTGATACAGGGATAGGAATACCTTCTGATAAAATTGACAAATTATTCAATTCATTCTCTCAAGCTGATACAAGTACCAATCGAAAATTCGGGGGTACAGGATTAGGGCTTAGTATTTGCAAGCAACTAGTACTAATGCATGGAGGCGAAATAAATGCAAGTAGTACTCCCGGAATTGGTAGCATATTTACGGTTACACTACCTTACACGACTTCAGAAAAACCAAATTATACACTCAATCCAATATTGAGTGATCTAAAATTGAAGGACAATGTACAATTGTTATTAGCAGAGGATAATCCGTTTAACCAACTAGTTGCAGTTGATACCTTAAAAGATCTTTTTGGTCCGGTCCGTGTGGACCTGGCTCAAAATGGAGAGGAAGCAGTGGCCAAAGCAGTAGCCAATCAATATGATTTAATCTTAATGGACATTCAAATGCCTGACATGGATGGTTATGAAGCCACTAAAAGCATACTAGCCGCCAACCCAAAACAAAAAATTATGGCCATGACAGCTAATGTTACAGAAGCAGAAATTGAACAATGCCGAGTAGTGGGCATGGTTGATTATATCACCAAGCCATTTTCGCCAGATGAATTAAAATTTAAAGTGCTCCACCATGCCCAGTAAATTACGCTTCACATTGATTTTTTTAATTTGTTGTACTGCCATTCAATTAAATGCTCAAAGCCAACTTTTTTTTCAAGTAAGTGGTAATGACTATGCCTCTCATACACTGCCAACTATGGATGGCGGTTTACTAATCTGTGGATCCAATGTTGATTCATTGACTAACGATGTAAATCCATTGATAGTAAAATTGGATAGCGTTGGTAATATAGTATGGTCAAATCTAATTACAGCTCCTTCAAGTGAAGCAATTAACTATGCACTTCAATATGATGATAGTTCATACTTAATTGTGGGTTTAAGTAATGCAAATAGCCAAATTGATTATGATGCAATGGCCATGCGAGTTAATGTGGATGGATCTATAAGATGGATTAAAAATTATGCAACACCAGATTTTGAAAACGCTGGCTATGCCTGTTTTGATGCTGATCAAAACGCTTATGTAGTAGGTAATGTATCGCAGCAAGCTTATATTTTAAAGATTGATACTGCCGGCAATATTTTACACAGTGTAATTTTGGGTAATGGACTTACCTCAACTTTTGCAAGTGTGGCCTATGACAATAGTGCGCAAACTGTAGTTGCCGTTGGCCGTTCTGCTAATGTAGGCGCGGCACAATGTGAAATGCTGATTGTCCGATTTGATACAGCTTTAAATATTCAAAGGGCAACAGCAGTAGCTGATACCAACTGGCTAGAAGGCGATTGCATAAGAATTCTAAATTTTGGAAATTATCTAATTTCAGGAGCTACTACAATTTCTGGCTTTGGAGATTTTGATTGCATTGCAATTGAAATGGATACTTCAGGACAAATTATTTGGAATACATGTATTGGAGGTATTTCTGGAGAAGCTTTTTATTCTATCCAAGTTGAAAGTGATGGCTTTACCTTCAGTGGCTATACCGATAGCTTTGGTGAAGGTGGACTAAATGATAATAGCAATACCATTCTTTGTAAGCTTGATCTAAATGGTGATACTGTTTGGAATAAACTATTCACAGGCGCGCTCAATGATGAAGCTTTAAGGCATGAAAAGTATAAGGGTGGTTACATCATTGGTGCTTACGGTTCAATGTATAATAGTAATTCGCTCGATTTCCTTACTATCAAGACTGATGCTAATGGTGATAATGAATGTGAATCGGTTAAATTTTATCCTGATTTGATCCAACTCAATAACTTGACATCTACACAATATGTTTATGCCATTTTTTCACAATCTTTTGCAGTTAGTAGTCTGTTATTTAACGTCAGCCCTATTGCTATTAACAGTTCTAGCGCTTGTTTTCCTCTTGGCTTGCCACAAGACCAGCTAATGGTACATGATTTAATAGTTTATCCCAATCCTGCCAATCATACTATCTATTTTACTCAGGATACCTTCAATTATGAAAAGGTACAACTATTGGCCGTAGATGGTAAGGTTATAAGAGAATCTGCTGGAACGCAGCTTGGCCATTCTTGGAATTTATCAGATATTGCAAGTGGAATTTATGTAATAAAATGTACAAGCTCAAAAATTAGCCGGTATCAACAATTAATTATTCAACATCAGTAATCATGCACGTAGACCTTTCTTTCCTTACCTCTTTTACTGGAGGCGATAAATCAAAAATGAAAAAATATGTACTTATTTTTTTGGATATGTATCCTAGTCAAATGGCTAAAATTAATACCGCCCTCTCTAATGTAGATTTGAATGGCGTTCGTGGCTTAATTCATGCTATAAAGCCACAATTTGCCTATATGGGTATGAAACCAGCCGAATCCCTTGCCAAAGATTTGGAGCAGGCCGCAACTGAAGGTAATGAACCCCTCGTTACTTCTCTCATTTCTGAATTGGATAGCTATGTAACTATAGGTATTACACAGCTGCAAGAGGAAATCAAAAATTGGTAACAATCAAAAATATTTTATAGGTTTGTTTCAAATAAGAAAGACATGGCTGAAGTAAAGTTAATCTACATTGTAGATGATGAACCTGTGCAAAGTATGATGCTGCAGGATTATTTAAGTAAATATAAAAATTTCGAAATCAAAACCTTTCGATCGGGTGAAGAAGTAATTGGAGCCTTAAAGGTAAAGGTGCCACAAATCATTTTTTTAGATTATTATTTTGATCAAGTAGGGCCTGACGCCATGAATGGCACAGAAATTTTAAAAGAAATAAAAAGTAATCATCCTGATGTGGAGGTGATCATGTTCAGTGGCCAAGATAAAATAGAGGTAGCTGTTAATACAATGAAATATGGCGCCTTTGATTATATAGTTAAGAATGAAAGTGCATTTCATCGGTCAGAAAATGTTATTTTTAATATCATAAAAAAATTAAAGGTACAAGGCGAAGCAAAACGGTATAAAAAACTTACTGCATTTTTTGGAATAGCCTTCGCAGCAATGATTATCCTTGTGATTGTTTTATGGCGAATGGGTATGATATCACGCTCGCCAGGATGGATGTGATTTTAATATTTAATCCTTCTCTTGTTTTTTTTTAGTAATTGCTGCTTTTGAAGTGTTAACCTCTGCTGGAAGTAAGAAAAATAACAGTATAGTTGAAATAAATGGGAAGAAAAAACCTAGCCAAAACCATTTTTTAAAGTTAAACCCAAAGCTCTTGGCCAGCACACCTGTAAGTGTGGCAGGTGCAAATAATATTACCGCTATGATAACAGGAAGCGCAAACATGTGTTGGAAATTTGGACGTAAAATTAATTAAATCAAAATAAAAATCCCGAGTCTTCACCCGGGATTCCACCATTCTAAACTTAAATTAATAATTGGGATTATTTTTTAGATTTCGACTTTGTAGTCTCCTCTTTTTCATTCAATTGCTTCTCTAACTCAGCTATTCTTTTCTTCATGTTTTGAATAGTCTTGTAGTTATCATCCATTTCACTACGGTTGATCAATGGTAAAAATGACATTGATTTTTCCATCATCACATCTACTTCTTTTTTTAGCAAGTGTTGTAGTTCTGCTAACTCACCTTGAACCTTTGCAAAAGCCGGAGTTTCAAAAAGGTTAACAAATGTTTTGTCACTTATATTTGTGTATTCAGTATATAGCGCGGCCAAACCCTTAAATCCTTCTTCACTGTTCATTTTTTGTTGTACTTGTTCTGCTACTTTTTGCATGGCATTCAATCCAGCTTGATAAACCAGTTGATTGTATTCGTTCAATTTTAAATTATATCTCACCATTTTATCAGCAATACTTTGCATGGCTTCCATATTTTGTTTTTGCAGGCTTGGTGTAAGCATTCTAAACATTGGCCCAAAGTGTTCATTGGTGAATGTTAGTAATTGATTCCAATTATTTAAAAGCAGCTGATTCATAGGTCCAAAATTCATTTGACCGTTTAATTGTTGCATATTTTGGTTGAAGTAATTCATCATTGGATTCATCATCCCATTCCATTGTTGTTGCATTTGTTGTATCGCAGGATTAAATTGATTCATCCAGCTATTGAATGGATTAGCAGTATTAAATAAATTAGCCCAAGGGTTCATTGCGTTCATCATAGGATTAGCATTCATCGAAAACATATTGCCCCAACTCTTAGTCCAATCTTGACTGAAAAAACTATTACCAGTCATGTTGTTCATCATAGTTGCAAATGGATTCGATTGTTTGAAGAACTGACCAAAAAAATCATTGTAAGTATTCATGTTCATCATGTTCTTAAAACCTTCTGCATTGAAAGTTTTGTTTTGTAAATGCTGAATGAATGGAGTCCATATGGCTGCAAATTTTTCAAAACTTTGTTGCATGTTTTGTATTCCGTGCATAGCATCTTTTGCAGTAGAATTTTCTGTCATTTTCACCAGTTCATTGTAAGAAGCTGTCAAACTGTCGTTCCATTGCTTAAATAAGTCCATGTTATTGGCGAATGCTGCTTTCATTTGCTCACCTGTACCGTTTAAATTAGGAATGTTATTAATGGTTTGATCAACATAATTTTTCATTGTATTCATGCTGAAATCCATGAAGTTACGTGTCATGGCTAGTTGTTGGTCCATCCACTGCTTGGCAGTTTGGGTATAGGCATCGCTTTGCGCCCATTTCTTGTTATCCTTCATTTTTTCGGTGGTTTCATTCATAAAGCTCAACTGCCCATCTAGCCAATTTTTGTACAAATCAGAACCCTTTTCAATAGTTTGATTTAAGTCATTGTTGGAAGATAGTTGTTTGGTGTTGCTAACCATGGTATCTACCATTTTCTTTTGATTTTCTACTACTGTTTCGAAAATGTTGCCTGTTGAGGTGGTTTTAGTTGCCATTTTTTATAGGATTACCTTTTTTTATTTTTGTCTAATTATCAATGCTTTGATCAATTACCATACTAATCTGCCCACATCTGCCAATTTATCTGATTTTATTTTCTTAGCTTCGCATTGCTTTTGCAAAAGGCTTGATAATCAGCACTAATATTTTTTTCAGGCCGCAAAGATACAACTATTTCTTAGAATATGCAAACCTTAACCTTTTATTAATATGATAAACTCTGGAGATCAATTTAAACACCTATTTAACTACACCCAACAAGATGTTGACGACTATGCCCGTGTAAGCGGTGATACTAATCCACTTCACATTGACCAAGCTGCTGGAAAGGCTAGCATGTTTGGCCGATGCATCATTCACGGATACCTAGGGGCTAGTGTATTTACTAAAATGTTTGGTACTACTGTATTTGCTGATGGAAATGTATACATGATGCAAAATTTGAAGTTTTTAAAACCCATGTTTGTGGATACCAATTATGAAGCTGTTGTAACAGTAAAGGAAATTTTTGCTGATAAGAATAGAATTCTTTATACCACTGAAGTATTTGATGCCACCACTGGCGATAAAACCATTACAGGTGAAGCCATGTTGCTTAATAAGAAGCAATACGTTTGGTAACAATATCCTTTCAAGTTGAAACAATAAAAGCCGCACTTCATTAGCGCGGCTTTTTCTTAGCTGATCATACAATGCCTTATTTAGATAAATATTTAAAAATTAAGAAAAGCCAAATTGCAGGCGCTGGTCTCGGACTTTTTACAACTATTGATATTAAAAAAGGAACCAGAATTACGGAATATGCTGGTGCACTTAAGACTTGGAAAGTGCTAGCACCTAAGGATGGCTACAATGCTTATATTTTTAAATTGAATAGCAGGTGGGGGATTGATGGAGCAAAAAAATTAAAGTCCTTTGGAAGGTATGCTAATGATGCCACCGGACCTACAAGAACACCTGGCCTTCGAAATAACTGTTGTTATGAAACAGTAAAATTAAAGTGTTTTTTAGATGCTTCGAGAAATATAAAGGCTGGAAGTGAGTTACTAGTACCCTATGGAGGAAATTTTTGGCAACTGGTGAAAAAAATAAACCAATTAGAAGATGCTAAAAGTAAGAAAGCGAATAGAAAAGTTTAAGAACAAAGGGGAGAAATCCTCTTGGAGCTACCTAGCGATTACTGCCAATCAAGCCAAGAAATTACATTCAGCCAACCGAAAATCATTCCGGGTGAAGGGGACAATAGATCATGTACCCATCCATGGCATTGCAGTGATGCCGCTCGGCAATGGCCAATATATTATTCCTTTAAATGCTAATTTACGAAATCAACTACAAAAGGAATCAGGTGATTTTGTTACCTTAGAACTAATACTTGACACTAAAATACCCCCATTAAATGCCGATTTGCTTATGTGCATTAATGATGAACCATTGGCCGCATCTAAATTTAACCAAATTCCTCCATCACACCAACGTTATTATAGCAAATGGGTGGAAGCAGCCAAAACCACCTCCACCCAAGCCAATAGAATAGCCCGAATTATTAATGGGCTTTTAAATAATTACACTTTTGCCGAAATATTAAAAAGTAAAATTTAATAGGTAAGCGCTAAATTTACGGCATTGCCAGCATTCAAATTTCCATATCCCTTACTACCAGACCTTGTGGGGTAAAATTGCGCTGTTTGTTCCATGATGCTGATAACTTGACTTTTTGTTAGCGTTGGTTTAACAGACCACACCAAAGCTGCAATGCCAGCAGCAGTGGCAGTAGCAGCACTGCTGCCTCCTATATATGCTCCGCCAGTTCCACTTGGTTTTAATGAAACACTGTTTCGGCTTGAGCTAGCATTCCGCTCCATTACAACAGTAAAATCAACTTGGCTACCATCATGGCAACTGCTGCATTTACTTCCGTTTTCTTTTACTCCAGTCACGGCTACACACTCACTCCAGGCTGCTGGGTAAATTACACCCCACCATGCCGTCCAACTAAATGAGGTTCCTGCAGCAGCTAAAATTAATTTACCTCTATTATTTGCATAGGTAATTCCATCATATAACACATTGCTACTAAATGGGGTGCCAATACTCATGCTTATAATTTTAACATCTGCATTATTTCCTAATAATGTAAGTGCATTTTTAACTCCTGTTCTTTCGGCACTTCCGTCCAATACCACATCCTCACATGCTCTTACAAAATAAATATTACTTTGATAAGCTGCTCCCAAAGGGGCACCTAAATTGTTTCTGCTAGCCGCCACTAATCCACTCATGGAAGTACCATGAGTACAACTGCTATATGCGCTAGTGCCATAAGTGTAACCTGCGGTGAAAGTGCGGCCTACGGAACTCATTCCATTATTAAAATCAGTGCCAAGTATGGTTTGTGTATTGCTAATTCCAGCATCTATAACTCCCACTGTAATACCAGTACCACTACTTGTGTTCCATGCTGAGGGAATATTCATATTTGCATAATTCCACGGTTGTAAGCATCCAGGTGTAATAGTACTTACATCAGCAGCTTGTACCGTAGTAGATGAGCTACTACAGCCGCTTGACGATTCAGGTGCTTGATTCAATGGATAGTAATCTATCGGTTCCAAATACCTAACATTTTCCAAGTTGGCCAATGTAGTTAATAACTGAGCATCAGTAGTAGCGATGGTTATGATGGGCAGCACGGCATCGTCCTCTACTACAAGTGCTGCTAAACTTACTGTTGGATCTAACTCTTGAGCTTTACTTACTATCAGGTTTAATAATGCATCATGTACTGCTTTCCATTCACCTTGTTGCAAATCTATCAGGTGCAAGTTTTCTTGTAGGTTCGTAAAACCGGTTGGTTGATAGCCTATGGCTAGTTGATGGTTATTGTACTGAAGTGCACTCCATAAGGTAGTAAGGTCTACCCATTCCCATCTAAAATCATTTCTAGTGGCAATGGTTGATTTAACAAATTGGTCTAAATCTGATTGCGAAAGCGGATTGCCAGTGGGTGCAACTTGAGTAATTTTTTTTTGCTTAAGTTCATACCCATTCGTTGCTGTTAACTTTAAAGGTGGCTCTTGCTTGCAGCTTACCATTGTTATTAGCATTAAAATCATAAGGTAGTTTTTCATTTGGTGTTGTAGTGTTTAGTGGTTAGTAATGGTTGTTTTTTATTTGTATA
Source organism: Bacteroidota bacterium (assembly GCA_039806065.1). Lineage (GTDB taxonomy): Bacteria > Bacteroidota > Bacteroidia > AKYH767-A > 2013-40CM-41-45 > JBDKJS01. The sequence goes on from JBDKJS010000070.1 coordinate 12,435, forward strand.
CCTATTTTGAAGTAGGGTAAAGATAAGGTTATATTTAATTTCAAGTTCAAAATCAGTGACTAAATATTTGCCAATATTTTCCAAACTTTGGAATGCAACAAGGATAAATCCCACTTATTTTCATAAAATTGATTTCATACTTTCATTGCCATTTTTAGCCTTTGTCATCATTAAATGGAAATTGATAATCAAATTCGTTTCACCTGGCTAGTACATTTGGCCTCCACTTTATTGACTGAAACGGAAAATTGTTTATTTTGGCATCTCAAATAAAAATTAAGTGAAATGAAAAAAGTATTTTCTATCGGTTTGTTATTAATTCTACAACTAGTGGCTACTGCCCAAGTTAACAATTCGCTTAACTTTGATGGAATAGATGATGTGGCTTCTGTTCCTCAAGCCTCATCTCTTATCAGTGGTGCAGCAGGATTCAGTATGTCATTTTGGATAAAACCCGAAAATGGCTCGCCAGCCTTTCCTAACTTTGATGGCTTTGCAGGTTTTAGGAATAATAGTGATGCCGATTTTTATATTCTTCAACTTACAGCTACCGATGTAGAGGCTCGTTTCAGAAATAGCAATGGTGTTAATTTTGACATAATATCAAGCAGCTTAATACTCAATGCATGGCAACATTTTGCACTTACTTATAATGGCACTAACCTTACACTTTACCATAACGGTGCAGTAGTAGGCACAGAGCCTGCATCAGGAATCATTAATAATGCTAGCGAGACATTTTTGATAGGGAATCTTGTTTTTCAAACCTATGATTTTTATGCTGATGCTTCTTTGGATGAAGTGTCGCTTTGGAGCAAGGCTTTATCAGCAGCAGAGGTGCAGTGCCTTTATAAGGGATCGGCTGATACCCTTGAAAACGATCTGAAATTATATTATAAATGTAACCAAGGTACGGCAGCCGGAAGCAATACAACTATTGGATCACTCATTAATTTTAACGGAACCAATCCAGCCGATTTAGCTGGTTTTTCATTGAATGGAACTAATTCAAATTTTGTGTCAGGTGCTGCATTGGTATATAATACTACAAATGCTAATTTGTGTCAGGGGGCTTCAATAAGTTTTCAAGGTCAAATAATCAACGCACCCGGTACATACTATGGAATTTACACAGATGCGAATGGTTGCGATTCTGTAGTGGCTTTGATAGCTACTGCTACCTCAGTAGATACTGTAGTAACCAGAAGTGGAAATATCCTTACTGCCCAAGCCACAGGTGCTACTTTTCAATGGTTGTATTGTGATAGTAATTACCAGGTTATTCCAGGGGCTACACAGCAAAGTTTAATCCCAGTGTACAACGGTTCATATGCTGTAGCGGTCACTCAAAACGGATGCACTGATACGAGTACTTGCAAGCTTATTACCACCATTGGTATTGACGAGCCGATATGGGCAAAAAGTATTTTGATTTTCCCAACAAGCGTAGTTGATGTAATGAACATCACGAGTAATGGTAAGCAAGTATTACAAAAAGTAAATGTGTTTACCCTACAAGGATCATTGGTTCATAGTTTTGCGTGGCCATCAGGTGCAGCAAGCCTACAATTGCCACTAAATAATCTAGCCACTGGGAGTTACCTGCTGGTGATTAAATCGGAAGATCAAACTCAAGCATCGTTTAAATTTTTAAAACAATAACCAGCGTTTTGATAATGGTCAATATTCTATATGACCTCTCAAACTGGATGAGTGAATTAAGAATAATTGTTTTTTCAGCAATTGATAGTCGATCGCTTATTTAACACAAGAAGTCGATTTATTTGATTGCTTCGCTCGAATGGATGGCTTCAGTTATTTTTTTACTTAACTGTGCATCCACTATTTGTTTTGATAACAAGAGCATATTTTTAATGGTGCGTGCATTGCTAATGCCATGACCGATCATCACCGTTTTATTAACTCCTAAGATGGGTGTGCCTCCGTAATCTTCAAAATTGAAACGGTCGAAATAGGCATCTTTAATTCCTCTTTTTTTAATTAATGTATAAAATGCTTCTGCTTCTTTTAAGATCACATTACCCGTAAATCCATCGCACACTATTACATCCGCATGATCGTTGAACAAATCGCGTCCTTCAACATTTCCTACAAATCTAAAATCAGTACCTGCCTTCATCAAGGTGTAAGCTTCCTTTGCCAGT
>JBDKJS010000071.1:0-17671 GCA_039806065.1 Bacteroidota bacterium
TTTATATTTCCGATTGGCCCTCTAGGTTGATACTATTTACCATTATAGGTTTGAGCGCGTATTGGCTTTTTTATGCTATCAGAATATATGGGATAAAGCTTCAAAGCAAGGCATTGCTTACACCCTGATAGAGTAGTTGATGCAGGAGTTTTTCATTTACTGATCTACCAAGTGCTTCAAGATGTGCTTTTTTATGCATATCGCTTCCTATAAATTCGTAATAATTCTTTTTGATCAACTGTTCTGCAATTTTTTTTGGCGCTCCTCCATAGTAACCAGTAAGCGCTATTGTGTTCAGCTGAAAAAGTACTCCTTGTGATTTTAGTTGATCATAAATTTGCATGTTATTTAACCAATAAGCATACCTTTCAGGATGTGCTAGTACAGGTTTGTAGCCACGCGATTGTATGTCAAAAATAACTTTACTTAAATAATCTGGAGGATTGATATATGATATTTCAAATAGCAAATAATTATTCGAGAAGGTAAGTAGTTTTTCTGTTTTTAATTTTTCTAAAAAATCATCATCTAGATAATATTCTGCTGCAGCCTCAATTGAAAAGTTGATCTCAAGGCGGATCAATTCTTGTTTTACCTTTGCCAAAACTTCATTGATAATCGCTGGTGTGTTTCGGTAGGAATCACTCATAATATGAGGCGTGGTGATGGCCTTGGTAAAACCTAATTCCCTTAAGCCGTTTATTAGTGATAGGGTGGTTTCCATATCGGGCGATCCATCATCAATTCCAGGAAGTAGATGAGAGTGAACATCAGTTTTTATTTGGCTAAAGTTTAAAATAGCATCATACTGCTCTTCTTCTTTATCCTTTTTTTTAAAAAAACTGAATAAGCCCATTTTTATTTGTTGTATGTACTGTTTTTAAACCAGTCAAGTGTAATGGCTAACCCTTCATTTAGCATTACGTTTGGCTTATAGTTAAGTAATTTTTTAATTTTAGAAATATCGGCTAGCGAATTCCTGATATCACCAGCTCTAGATTCTCTGTGAATAGGTTTTAATTCGCTATTTTCTATTTTGGTAATGTTGTTGTAAAGTTGATTAATGGATGATCGTTCACCAACGGCTACATTATAAACCTGATTTACAGCCTCATCATTATTAGTGAGCATGGCTAAGATATTAGCTTGTACTGCATTTTCAACGAAGGTAAAATCGCGTGTTTGTTCACCATCGCCATCAATCATTGGAGATTTGTTGTTGAACACTGCTTGCATAAATAGTGGAATTACCGCGGCATAGGCACCAGTAGGACTTTGCCTAGGGCCAAACACATTGAAATAACGTAAGCCTATGATGCGCATTTTATAACTCGATGCAAATACATGTGCATAAAGTTCATTGGTATATTTAGATACTGCATAAGGCGAAAGGGGATTTCCAATTTCAGCTTCTCTCTTAGGTAGGGTAGGGCTATCGCCATATACGGATGATGAACTTGCATATACAATTTGTTTTACGCCCGCGTCACGAGCAGCCAAAAGAATATTGATAAATCCACTTGCATTATGTGCATGAGTAGCCACAGGATCCTTTAATGAACGGGGCACAGATCCCAATGCCGCTTGATGACTGATGTAGTGAATACCTTCGCAGGCTCTAATGCAATCTTTAGCGTTAGTAATGTCTCCTTCTAATAATTCAAATGCTGGATTATTTTGATAAGGTTCTAAATTGTCTTTAAAACCTGTTAGGTAATTGTCAAGTACCCTAACTTTGGCTGCGCCATGTTTTATCAAATATTCTACAATATTAGAACCGATAAATCCAGCACCTCCTGTAACTAGAAAGTTTTTATTACTTATATCAAGGGTATGAAAAGGGGTATTGTACATGAAGATTAGCGATTGCTGTATTGATTTTGATAATATTGTTGATAGTCACCGGAAGTAATATTTTTCATCCATGCTTCGTTCGCTAGATACCATTTTACCGTTTGTGTTAATCCTTCTTCAAATTGTAGAGATGGTTTCCACCCAAGGTCACGTTCTAATTTACTTGCATCAATTGCATAACGTAAGTCATGGCCCGCTCTATCCTTTACAAATGTTATCAGTTTTTCTGATGTGCCAGCAGGCTTGGATAATTGATCGTCCATAATTTTACAAAGCAATTTAATTAGTGCTATATTTTGCCATTCATTATGACCACCGATATTATATGTACTTCCTAATTGTGCTTTGTGAAATATAACATCAATAGCATTGGCATGGTCTATCACATAAAGCCAATCTCTTATATTTTCTCCCTTCCCATATACTGGTACAGGTTTGTTGTGCTTAATGTTATTGATAGCTAAAGGGATTAATTTTTCGGGAAATTGATTGGGGCCGTAATTGTTACTACAATTGGAAATCACTGTTGGAAGTTGGTAAGTATCAAAATAGGCTCTTACTAAATGGTCACTTGCTGCCTTGGAGGCGGAGTATGGGCTGTGTGGATCATAAGGAGTGTCTTCAGTGAAAAGTCCTTTTGCCCCCAAGGTTCCATAAACTTCATCTGTGCTTACGTGGTAAAAGAGGTGATCAGTATCTTGGGAATTTCCCCAATGCTTTCTTGCTGCATTTAATAATATTGCAGTACCAACTATATTTGTGTTTACAAAATCAAGTGGCGCGGTGATGCTTCTATCAACATGCGATTCAGCAGCTAGGTGGATAACATGAGATATATTGTGTTCAGAAAATACGCTGTCGATTTGTTCCGGATTACATATGTTAGCTTTAATAAAAGTATAGTTCTTTTCTGACGAAATAGACTTTAAATTTTCGAGGTTACCTGCATAGGTTAAATTGTCTAAATTAAATATATGGTAATGCGGATATTTTTTTACAAACAACGCCACTACATGGCATCCAATAAAGCCGGCTCCACCGGTTATTAAAATATTTTTAGTTGTTTGCATCATTATATTTTATTTTTTAATGTTTGCTCCCAAAGCCAAGCACTGCGCATGATATCATTCAAGCCTAGTTTTGCTCTCCAATTTAATTCCTTAGCGGCCTTTGTAGTGCTAGCATATACCTTTACCACATCGCCTTCTCTTCTTGGCCCTATGGTATAATTTAATTTTACTTGATTTACTGATTCAAATGCTTTAATAGCTTCAAGAACCGTGTTACCATTGCCCGTACCAAGGTTAAATATTTCAAAATTTGAATTTTGCTCTTTGGCTAATAATCTTTTAACGGCTAATACATGCGCATCCGCTATGTCTATTACATGAATAAAGTCTCGTACACAGGTTCCGTCAGTGGTTTCATAATCGCCTCCGAATATGGTCATGTTGGGTCTCTTTCCAATGGCTGTCTGTGTGATTACGGGTACTAAATTATTTGGAGGCTGCAATGGATACTCTCCAAGCAATGCCGATGGATGTGCGCCACAAGGATTAAAATACCTAAGCGCTATGGATTTTAGTGGATTTGACTTACAATGGTCTTTTAAAATCTCTTCTCCTATTTGTTTGGTGTTTCCATAAGGAGATTGGGCAGTTTTTAATGCTGTAGTTTCTGATACTGGTAGTTCATCAGCATCACCATAAACTGAGCAGCTGCTAGAAAAAATAAGATTATCGTAATCGTATTTTTTGTAAAGTTCAAGTAAATTGATGAGTGAGTATAAGTTGTTTTTATAGTAAGTTAATGGATCACTTACTGAATCGCCAACTGATTTAAAAGCGGCAAAGTGAATACATGCATTTATTTGATGTTTATTAAATACAGCTTCCGTATTTTTAATGTCGCAAAGGTCAATATTGTAATATGAAACGGTTTTACCGCTTAGCTGTTGGATGGTGTCAAGCACCTCATGCCTTGTATTGCTAAGATTGTCAATGATGATCACTTCGGCATCCTGAGCCAATAGCGCAAGTGCAGTATGTGAGCCAATGTATCCTAAGCCTCCAGTAACTAATATTTTTTTACCTGCTATCACTTTATAAGCTCCAATAAGTGAGGTCTTTTATTTTTCCTTTAAACATTCCTTTTAAATCCACAACTATAGCATCCTTTGCAGCTATGGTTTTAAAATAAGCTTCATCATATTGTATGAATTCAAGGTGACTCACGGCTAATATGATGGCATCATAATCTTTCCCAATTGATGGAACAAGACCAAAACCATATTCATGCTTCAGCTCATCACTATCGGCTTTAGGGTCGGTAACTTCTACGCTTACACCGTATGAAAGAAGTTCTTTTACCACGTCTGCTACTTTTGAATTTCGGATGTCTTCCACATTTTCTTTGAAGGTAGCGCCTAAGATCAATACTTTTGATTTAGATACATCTTTCCCTTTTGCAATTATTTTCTTTACAGTTTGTTTAGCAACGTAAAATCCCATGCTATCATTTACATAACGACCACTATTTATTACTTGAGCATGGTATCCAAGTTCTTGAGCTTTATAAGTAAGGTAATATGGATCCACTCCTATACAGTGCCCGCCCACAAGGCCGGGTTGAAATTTTAAAAAATTCCATTTAGTGCCAGCAGCCGCTAGTACATCAAAAGTATTGATGCCCATTTTATTGAAAATAATACTCAATTCATTCATGAGCGCAATGTTAACATCTCGTTGCGTATTTTCTATAATTTTTGCGGCCTCGGCTACTTTAATACTTTGTGCCTTGTGTACGCCAGCTTTCACTATGATGCTATAAGTTGCGGCCACTTCATTTAGTGATTCCTCATCGCAACCTGATACTACTTTTAGTATTTTAGTTATGGTATGTTCTTTATCTCCAGGATTTATTCTTTCTGGTGAATAACCTACTTTGAAATCAACAACTGACTTTAAACCCGATAGTTCTTCCAATATAGGAACACAATCCTCCTCTGTACAGCCTGGGTAAACAGTAGATTCATAAACTATATAGTCGCCCTTTTTAAGTACTTTACCTATAGCTCGTGATGCTGATATGATTGGCTTTAAATCAGGTAGATTATGTTCATCAATAGGAGTGGGAACAGTAACAATATAGAATGAAGCCTCTCTTAATTTTTCACCATCGGCAGTAAAACTAATATCGCACCCATCGAATGCGCTTGATTCTAGTTCACCACTAGGGTCAATTTTATTATTCATTTTATCGACCCTGCTTTGATTGATATCAAAGCCTATTACTTTAATGTGTTTTGCAAATTCTAGTGCAATAGGTAGCCCCACATAGCCTAGCCCTATTACTGCTAATTTTTTTTTGCCTTCTAACAGTTCTTTATGAATCATAATAATAATTGTTACTTATTTAATTTAGGTAATTTACGAAGTGAATAAATGCGTTCTATTATATCGACAACTTTAAGGCCTTCAAGTGCATTGGTGGTTGGTGCTGTTCGTCCTTTAAGGGTGTCTATTACATTTTCTATGATAAAATGGTGATTGGCTGCCGAACCTTTATAATGTCCATAATCATTGGCAGGACTAGCTGGTGGTAGCTTCGGCATGGTATATCCATCTATGTGGCAATATTCAACCTCGTTCATATATTGCCCACCAATTTTTACACTTCCTTTCTCTGCTATGATAGTAATGCTACTTTCTAAATTCTTATCCCATACACTGGTAGAATAATTAATACAGCCCATTCCCCCATTCACAAAATTGAAATTAACCATCCCGGTGTCTTCAAATTCTGTAGTGGTACTATGATTAAAATCATTAAAGTTTCCTTTTACATCACTTATATCACCAAATAACCAATACATGATGTCAATGAAATGGCTGAATTGTGTAAACAAGGTTCCACCATCTAAATCTTGGCGGCCTTTCCAACTTTTACCTGTATAATATCGTTCATCGCGGTTCCAATAACAGTTGAGTTGAACTGAGTAAATGTTGCCAAGAATGCCATCATCCACTACCTTCTTTATCCATTCACTTGGTGGCGAATACCTGTTTTGCATTACACAAAAAACATGACGAGAGACTTGTAGTGCTTTGAAAATAATTTTTTCGCAATCGACTACCGTAAGTGCCATTGGTTTTTCGCATACTACGTGTTTTTTATTTTCGAGAGCCCGTAAACTGTGTTCGGCATGCAATCCGTTAGGAGTACAGATGCATACTACATCTACTTCTTGTTGTTGAATTAATAATTCTTCGATGGTATGATAAAACGGAATGTCTAGGTTTTCTAAACCACATTCTTTCTTTGTACGCACATCGCACATTGCTATTAATTCGGCCTCATTATTTCTTCCAATCATTTCAGCATGTCGCTTCCCTATGTGGCCACTACCTACTACGGCAAATTTAATTTTTCTATCAGCGTACATATTCATTGATTTTTAACTTAAACGACTTACTTTATCTCCTATTTTTTTATACTGTTGCTTGCTCTCAGGGCAAGTGGCTACTCCACTAGCATCAAACTTTAGTCTGTGTCCATATTCACTCATCCAGCCAATTTGTTTTGCAGGATTTCCTACCACAAGGGCATAAGCAGGAATATGCTTCGTAACCACAGCACCAGCACCGATAAATGCAAACTCGCCAATGTTATGGCCGCACACTATTGTGGCATTCGCTCCTATGGTAGCGCCTTTTCCAACATGAGTTCTTAAATACTGACCTCTTCGGATGATGGCACTCCGTGGGTTATTTACATTGGTAAATACACATGAGGGTCCAAGGAATACATCATCATCACACGTTACACCAGTGTAGATAGAAACATTATTTTGGACTTTTACATTTTTTCCAAGGATTACCTCAGGGCTGATGACTACATTTTGTCCAAGGTTGCAGTTTTCACCAATTTCACTATTAGACATTACATGTGCAAAATGCCATATTTTGCAACCGATACCTATCTTAGTGTTGGGGTCAACGACTGCTGTAGGGTGTATATAAGTTTCGCTTGTACTCATTATTGTTATTTGTATTATTTTGAAAATGTTATATTGTCAAATCTATGTGCTTTCTCAAATAGCTCTTCTTTACTAAGTGATTTAAAGTATTCATATGTAATGGAAAGGCCCTCGGATCTTGAAATTTTAGGCTGCCAACCTAAAATTTTTTTTGCTCGAGAAATGTCTGGTTGTCTTATTTTTGGATCATCCTGCGGCAATTCCTTATATATAATTTTTTGAGTGGTTCCAGTTAATTTAATTACCTCTTCAGCAAATTCTTTAATGGTAATCTCATCTGGATTGCCAATGTTTACCGGTTGAGCATAATCACTCATGAGCAATTGGTAGATGCCTTCAATCAAATCATCTACATAGCAAAAAGAGCGAGTTTGGCTCCCATCGCCAAAAACAGATAAATCTTCGCCTCGTAGCGCTTGGCCTATGAAAGCAGGTAATACGCGGCCATCATTCAATCGCATTCGTGGCCCATAGGTATTAAAAATTCTTACTATCCTTGTTTCTAGACCATGTGCATGATGATAGGCCATGGTAAGGGCTTCTTGAAATCGCTTGGCTTCATCATACACCCCTCTTGGTCCTATAGGATTTACATTTCCCCAGTAATCTTCGCTTTGTGGATGTACCAATGGATCACCATAAACTTCGCTGGTAGATGCTACCAAGATTCTAGCCTTTTTATTCAATGCTAATCCCAATAAATTATGTGTTCCCAATGAACCCACTTTTAAGGTTTGAATAGGAATTTTTAAATAGTCAATGGGACTTGCTGGTGATGCAAAATGAAGTATATAATTAATATCTCCTGGGATATGTACAAATTTACTTACATCATGATGGTAGAATTCAAAATTTTCCAACTTCATTAGGTGCGCTATGTTTTTCATAGAGCCTGTTATCAGATTATCCATCCCTACTACTTTCATACCCTCTTTTATGAACCTATCACATAGATGAGAACCTAAAAAGCCTGCAGCTCCTGTTATGAGAACTCTTTTCATGATTGCGATGTTGTTTTACTTAATAATATTTCTTCCAATACTTGAATAATAAAATCCTAATTCAGCCATCTGGTGCAAATCATAAAGATTGCGACCATCAAATATAGCTGGCTGTTTAAGTTGTTTCTTTAATCTTTCAAAGTCTGGTGTTCTAAAAACAGACCACTCAGTTGCTATTACCAAAGCATCAGCTCCTTCAGTAGCTTCATAGGCATTTCCAGCATAGTTAATTTTTTCTCCAATCATTGTCTTCACATTTGCCATCGCCTCAGGGTCGTAAGCTGTCACTTGAGCGCCTAATTTTAAAAGTTCTTCAATAATGTAGAGTGCTGGCGCCTCGCGAATATCATCCGTATCGGGTTTAAAAGCCAAACCCCAAAGTGCAATTTTTTTTCCTTTGATATCTTGATTGAAGTATCGCAATATTTTAGGTAGAATGCTGGTTTTTTGAAGTTCATTTACAGCGGTTACAGCATCTAATATCTTAAATTCATAATCATGCTTTTCAGCTATTTTACTTAACGCCTGAACATCTTTTGGGAAACAACTACCACCGTATCCTATTCCTGCAAATAAAAACCGTTTACCGATACGGGCATCAGCACCTATTCCTATCCGAACCATATCCACATTTGCTCCTACCAATTCACAAAGGTTAGCGATCTCATTCATGAAAGTAATTTTTGTTGCTAAAAATGCATTTGCAGCATACTTGGTAAGTTCTGATGATCGTTCATCCATAAAATATAAAGGGTTACCTTGACGCAAGAAGGGGGCATATAACTCATTCATTACTTTCTTGGCTCGCTCACTCCCTGTACCAATAACTACTCTATCGGGCTTCATAAAATCATCAACAGCAAAACCCTCTCTTAAAAATTCTGGATTTGAAATCACATCAAAGGCTACCTTTGCGTTAATTGCAATCTTCGACTTAACGGCTTCTGCTGTTCCTACAGGTACTGTGCTTTTATTAATTATAATTTTATAATCGTCTAATAAATGCCCAAGCTGTTCGGCTACTGCTAATACATAACTTAAATCTGCTGAGCCATCTTCACCTGGTGGGGTAGGTAATGCAAGAAAAATAATTTTAGCATTCTTTATCCCTTCAGCTAAATTTGTGGTAAAGCTGAGGCGGCCCTCTTTTATGTTTCTTTCAAAAAGTACATCAAGATGTGGTTCGTAAATAGGAATAATCCCATTTCTCATTTTATTTACTTTCTCTTCATTGATATCAATACAGGTTACATGGTTTCCTGTTTCGGCAAAGCATGTGCCTGTTACTAAACCCACATATCCTGTTCCAACTACTGCTATATTCATATCTGTTATTTACTAAATGCTAATACTGCTTCAATTATTTTATTTTGAGTGGCGTTATCAAGTTCCGTATGCATGGGAAGTGATATCACATTTTTACAAAGTTGTTCGGTGGTTGGGAAAGCTCCTTCACGATACTCATTATTTTTAAAGGCTTTCTGAAAATGTAATGGAACTGGATAATATACCATACTAGGAATTTCACGGTCTGCGAGGTATGTTCTTAGCGCGTCTCTCTCTATTCCTTTTAACACTAAAGTGTATTGATGAAAAACATGATTGCTGAAGGACGCTCTAGACGGGATTTTTATTTTCGGGTGATTTTCAAAAGCCTTGTCATACCTATTAGCGGCCTCATTTCTATTGGCGGCATATTGGTCAAGATGTTTTAATTTTATATCAAGGATGGCTGCCTGTATAGTGTCAAGACGGCTGTTTACGCCTATTTCATCATGATAATATTGAACTCTTTGTCCATGATTGGCAATCATTCGTATTTTAGCTCCTAGCTCCTCATCATTGGTGAAAAGGGCACCACCATCGCCATAACATCCTAAGTTTTTAGAAGGAAAGAAGGAAGTACACCCTATTGTCCCTATGGTTCCAGCTTTTGATTGATCACCATTAGTGTGGGTATAGTCTGCTCCAAGGGCCTGCGCTGTATCTTCAATTACATAAAGATGGTTCTTCTTAGCAATGGCCATAATTTCATCCATTGGAGCGCATTGGCCAAATAGATGAACGGGAACTATCGCCTTGGTTTTAGGTGTAATTGCTTTCTCAACGGCCCCTGGTAAAAGGGTGAATGTATTTGGATCAACATCTACTAACACAGGCTTCAGTTTTAATAGCGCAATTACCTCAGCAGTGGCCACATAAGTGAATGATGCTGTTATTACTTCGTCACCAGGTTGTAAATTCAATGCCATCATGGCTATTTGTAAGGCATCAGTTCCATTGGCGCAGGGAATCACATGTCGAACATTTAAATACTTTTCTAAATTGGCCTGAAAAGATTTCACCTGTGGACCATTAATAAAGGCTGTAGAGCGAATTACATCCAATACAGCTGTATCAATCTCCTGTTGAATTTTATTGTACTGACCTTTAAGGTCAACCATTTGAATTTTACTCATATACATTTAAAAAAACTAGCGCGAAGGTAAGATTAAATCCATGTATTGTAATGATATTTGCACATCTACCGTTGCATCCGTTTATTTGCAATACCAATTAACTATGTACCTACTCCGCAGAAGGATTTATCTATCACTCTATTTACTTTTAATTAGTAGTTTTTGTTACGCGCAATTCAACGTAAAAGACTCAATTAGGCAATTTAGTATGATAAAAGCACATGGTGGATTTTACCTACCGGGTGGCGATATGGCAGATAGGTTTGGTAATAATTTTATTATTGGAGCCGCCTTTAGTTATAAATCGAGTAAAAACTGGGTCTTCAATTTTGATGCAGGTTTTATAACAGGCAATAATATTAGAGAACAAAATATCTTGCAAAATTTGGTCAACGGACAAGGCCAAGTCGTTGGTATTGATGGCTCTTATGCTACCATTGTGCTTTCTGAAAGAGGGTTTAACTTTAATTTTGGGTTAGGTAAGGTGTTTCCAATTATAGGACCCAATCCAAATTCAGGTTTGTTAATTTCAAGTGGATTGGGCCTCATACAACATAAAATCCGAATATTTGATGAGACGGGTACCGTTTCGGCATTGAAAGGAAATTATAAAAAAGGGTACGATAGACTTACCAACGGCTTATGCATAAATCCTTTCATTGGATATGTAAATTTTAGTAATAATCGGTTGCTTAATTTTTCTTTTGGCCTTGATTGCCTTCTTGGATTTACTCAAAGCAGGCGTTCTTTTAATTACGATTTAAGGATGGTTGATCAAAAGAATAGACAAGATGTACTGATAGGTTTAAAAACTAGTTGGATAATTCCACTATATAAAAAAACCCCGCTAAAGTACTATTTTAGATAAATGATTAGAATAGTATATAATATATTTATAAATGGCTATTTTTTAGCTATTAAACTGGCAAGCCTTATAGGCAATAGTAAAGCTAAAAAATTTATTGCAGGAAGGTCTTTTTATAATCCCAAATATTTTGAAGGCCTTCTACAGGTCGCTAGGTCCAAGATAATTTTTCATTGTGCAAGTGCTGGTGAATTTGAACAGGCCTTGCCCTTAATAAAAGCCTATAGAAAGGAAAATCCACACGATTATATTTTAGTCTCTTTTTTTTCTCCTTCTGGATATGAACTTAACAAGACCTGTTCATTGGCTGATGATGTAATATACCTGCCTATTGATACCATTTCTAAAACCAAGGCATTTTTGAAAGCTGTTAAACCTAAAAAAATTTTTTTATCAAAATATGATATATGGCCAAACCTTATTCTTGAGGCTCAATCATTCGAATGCCAATGCATTTTATTTTCTTCAACTTTTAGAGCAAATCAAATTTACTTTCAGTGGTATGGTAAATTTTTTAAAAAAGTACTAGAATCCTTTTCTTATATTTTTGTTCAAACTGAGGCTGACGTGATGTTACTAAAAAGTAATGGTTTAAAAAATAAAATAGTTTGTGCTGGTGATACCAGATATGATAGGGTTATGAGCATTGCAGAAGAAGGTGAGAGAATAGCGCAATTAGATAAAGCAAGTGAACAGTTTTCAATAATTATTGCAGGGAGTACGTGGCCCCCCGATAACTTTATTCTAGCTCGAAGTTTGACAGAGGCATTGAAGTTAAATCCCACCATGAGGCTATTAGTTTTTCCTCATTTGTTAGATAAAGCTAGTTTAAATGAGGCAAAAACAAATTTTGTAAAATTAAAAGTAAACCTGATAGATCATTTTGATGAGCTTGACTTCGTTCAATACCAAGTGAACATATTTAGCAAGCCGAAATTTTTATCCAAGGCTTATGCTTCAGCATCACTTGCTTATATTGGTGGGGGTTTTGGTGCAGGCATTCACAATACTTTGGAAGCAGCCGTATTTCAAATTCCTTTGGTTGGGGGCCCTAAAAACAAAAAGTTTGTGGAAGTTCAGGAACTTCGAAGAGCTGGCCTTTTTACTGAGGTAAATGCCGTGAATAGCATCATCCCTCTTGCTGATCTGATTAAAAATCCCCAAATTAAAAAAGCGGCATCCTATTTTTTTCAAGACAAAGGCCAAGCTGCAAAAACCATATTAAGGCAAATCAAATAAAATTGTATGTTGCAACGCATTTCTTTGTTTTTTAAAAGAAATGATCATTTTCAATTGTATTTCACCAAGATTTTTCAACTGTTTGCCAAAATTATTGGAAAATTATTGTCGTCTTTAGGCCTACAAAAAAGTATTCACATACTTTAGCCCCACCCTAAATTTTGGGTGTATTAAAACATAACATAACCAACACACATTATGAGATCAACTTTTACAAAGTTCTTAATGATGCTTACCGTTTGTGCATTGTGGATATTAAATGTGAGCCACGCACAAAGGATTACAACAGCATTGGTGTCCATCTACAACTTCAATGAAGGTAGTGGAAGCACCGTAAATGACAATTCAGGAAATTCTCCTGCACTGAATCTCACCATTCAAAATCCATCTAATACATCGTGGATTTCAGGTGGTGGATTGGACATTAACACCTCTACCATTATCAAAACCTCAAGTGCCGCCACAAGGCTGTACAATGCTTTGAGTGGCTCAGGTGAATTGTCGTTTGAATGCTGGGTAAAACCCCAAAATTTAAATCAGACTGGCCCAGCAAGGATTATGACCATGTCTGCCAATACCGGTGAAAGAAATTTTACAGTAGGTCAACTTAATTCAAAATTTATAACCCGCTTGAGAACTACCAGCGGTGGTGATAACAATGGCCTTCCAACTTTGGAATATGGTTATTCAGCCATAGCGCCTATGCACTATGTATACACTTGGAAAAATGGTATTGAAAAAATTTACCTCAATAAAGAGTTAGTTTTCACAGGTACAAGAGCTGGTAATTTAACCAACTGGAATAGTGGATATGGTTTTGCCCTAGCCAATGAATTCACGCTCGATAGACCTTGGCTTGGAGAAATTTATATTGCTGCCATTTACTGTCAAGAGCTTGACCAATCTGAAGTGAACCAAAATTTTGAAGCAGGTTGTACTAATTGCAACTATACTTTAGGAAATACCACAGAAGTCTGTTCAATAACAGGGTTCAATGGTGGAACAGGAAGAGTGTTTTATATTCCAAATTATGGAACTGATTTTGCCCCTGATGCGAATGGGCTCACCTTAACCAAGTATGCAAATGGCCGTGCTAAACTAACTGGAACCATCCAGCGAATCGCAGATGCCAATAAAAAGTTTGTGGTGAATATTTGGTTCAACAATCTTTCTAACTACAGTACCTGGACCTCAAATGGTGGTACTGCTAAAGGCACAGGGTATGGTGATGAGTCGACTTGGAATTTTTATGATATAGATGGCTCTCAGCAAAACACCCTCACGGGAGCAGGCTCACTAAGCGGTACTACACTTTATCTTTATGATATGACCGCTAATACTTACGGTCTTCAATTCGGAAATGGTGCCAATGACCAAAATAGTAATGCCAACGGAATTTCTTCTTGGTTTGATTTTGCGACTTCCCCGAATGGATCTATAGCTGGTATGCTAGACCTAAATGGTACTTTCAACTGTAGTACGCCATGTAATAATGTGACCAATGGCGGAACAATAGCTTCCAACCAAGCTGGGTGCGCGCCTTTTAATCCACTTGCATTTACAAATGTAACAAGCCCTTCAGGAGGATCAGGGGCTCTTGAGATTGTTTGGATTTATAAGAATGCTTCCACCGGTTGGAACTTTCAAATGATCAATAATTCAAATTCGCTAACCTATGATGCAGGTTTACTAAATGAAACTACCGTTTTCAGACGATGTGCTCGCAGAGCAGGTTGTAACGATTATGTAGGCGAAAGTAATGATATCACCATAACAATTACCAATGGGCTATCTATCGGGTGCAATGTGACCAGTGGAAATTGTTCAAATGGAAATAGAGGGGTTATTTCATCAAATGTATCTGGCGGAACTACTCCCTATAACTATCTATGGTCTAACGGTGAAACTACTGCAAATCTTTCAGGTTTAGTGTCGGGCAATTACTCTTTAGCAGTCACTGATGCCAATGGTTGTCAAGCGAATTGCACAACTTCTTTAACTATTTCTTGTTGCCCATTAACCAATGGTGGTCAAATAGGGTCTAATCAAACTGCCTGTGGCAGCTATGATCCAAATGAAATTACAAGTCTTAGCCTACCCTCTGGGGGTGTTGGCCCAATTGAATATGTTTGGCTTCAGTCTACTGTTGATGGCAATTTTAATAATACGGCTAATTATTCGGTTATCCCAGGAGCAACCAATGCTACTTATGATCCTGGCGTTATTTCACAAACAACCTGGTATCGCAGGTGTGCAAGGAATTTGGGATGCACCAATTATAATGGCGAATCAAATAATGTTGTTAAATATGTTTCAGGCAACTTAGATATTTCTTCAGTAAGTTATGATAATAATGCCTCTTGCCAGATAAAAAATGCTTGTTATCTATCTGCTTATACCAATAACTCAAATCATGCTTTTTGGCTTCCCGATTTGGGATTATCTTCACCAAATTTCATTTTCGAACAGCCAGGCGGATACTTAGTTCAGTATAGTAACGGCACAGCAAGGCTTACTGGTTTTATCCAATCTATTGTAGATCCTACCAAAAGGTTTAGGGTAGAACTTAATTTCACCGATGGCAAAAACTGGAATGATTGGAGTGCTCTTGGTCGTTCCTACAAAGATGAAGCTGGTGTAGCAGGCTCTAATTATACTACATGGACTTATTATATCTTAAATACCACATTGCCAAATACACTCACTGGTTTAGATGGATATTCAGGTACAAATTTAAATTTACAACACGCTCCAGCAAATTATCAATTTGGATTTCAAATTGGTCAAGCTGCCAATAGTAAAAATACTTCATTTGGTATGAGTGGTTGGTTTACACATTCAGGCTCAATATCAGGACATGGTGATATCAATGTGGATGCGAATTGTGCTTCATCAATTTGCAGTGGTGCTGCTTTGGCTAGTGTTACAGGTTCTAGTGGATCGGTAACTTATACCTGGTCAAATGGAGCAACCACTAACGCAGTTAATGGCCTATGTAATGGAACCTATTATGTGACTGCCACAAGCGGAGCATGTTCCACAAGCACATCGGTAACGATTAATACCATAGGCAATAATCTTTCTGTAAGCATCACCCCAACGAATGGAACCTGTGCCAACAATAATGAAGGCAGTGCATGTGCCACGGTAGTAGGCGGAAGCGGCACTATTAACTACTTATGGAATACAGGGGCCACAACAAACTGCATCAGCGGATTAGCAGGAGGCACTTATAGTGTAACAGTGAGCGATGCAAATAACTGTAGTGATCAAACAAGCACTACGATCACGGTAACACCATGCTGTAACTTCACCAATGGAGGCGAGATAGGCTACGCACAAAGCAACTGCGGATCATTCGATCCATCAGAGCTGGTATCAATAAGCTTACCAAGTGGTGGAATAGGAGCAACAGAATATGTATGGTTGATGAGCACAGTAAATGGCTTGTTCAACAATGGGGCCAACTATAGTGTAATAGCAGGAGCAACGAATGCGAGCTACGATCCGGGTCAGGTAAGTCAAACAACCTGGTTCCGTAGATGTGCACGCAGATCAGGCTGTACAGATTATGTAGGTGAAAGCAACATCATCAAGATCACCGTTAACCCAACAGTAAGTGTAAGCATCACCCCAACGAATGGAACCTGTGCCAACAATAATGAAGGCAGTGCATGTGCTACGGTAGTAGGCGGAAGCGGCACTATTAGCTACTTATGGAATACAGGTGCCACCACAAACTGCATCAGCGGATTAGCGGCAGGTACTTATAGTGTAACAGTGAGCGATGCAAATAACTGCAGCGATCAAACAAGCACTACGATCACGGTAACACCATGCTGTAATGTAACAGATCCAGGTACGATAGGCTACAATCAGCAAAATTGTGGAGGATTTACTCCAGATGAATTAGTAAGCATTACCAATCCAAGTGGAGGAATAGGTGCTTTAGAAATCATATGGATTGTAAGAGACTATGACAATGCACTCAATGCAGGAATAGGATCATGGAGCCAAATCCCAGGAGCTACTAACTTAAATTATCAACCAAGCTTTATCAGCAGCAGTAAGCAATACCGCAGATGTGTTCAGCGTCAAGGTTGTACTGGTTTTACTCCAGAATCGAATATTGTAACAATAAAGGTTTATGAACCTGTGGTTGCCGATATAGATGCTAGTGGATCTACTACTTTTTGTGAAGGTAGTTCATTGACACTCTTTGCTTCTGGTGGTGATACCTACTTATGGAACACTAATGAGACTACAAGTTCAATTAGTGTCACCGAAGGGGGAGTTTACACAGTAACAGTATCCAATAGTCTTACAGGGTGCTCAAATCAAGCATCAATAACTGTTACACTTAATCCTGCTCCTGAACCGTTTATTATTTCTGAGGGCAATGGAATTTGTAATGGTCAATCAATAGAATTGACTGCCTCCGAAGGCATACTTTTCAATTGGAGCACAGGCGAATCTACTCAGTCAATAACAGTGAACTCTCCAGGAACCTATTCTGTTGAAGTTAAGGATTACAATGGATGTATTGCTACAGCCTCAATAAATATTGTTTTAAATCCATCACCAATTGTAAATTGTAGCGTGATAAATGGAAATTGCTCAAATGGCAATCTAGGTTCTATAAGCGTTAACGCAGGGCTAAATACCACTGGTCTTACGTATCTATGGAATAATGGCTCAACTTCTTCAAGCATTAATGGACTGACTGCAGGCACTTATTCAGTAATTGTTACCAATGAGTTTGGTTGTGTAGCTGAATGTAGTTCTACTGTTACTATTACTACTTGTTGTGATGTAACTACACCAGGAAGTATTGGATACAATCAAACCAATTGTGGTGGCTTTGATCCCTCTCCTCTAATTAACGTAGTATCTCCTTCCGGTGGAATTGGTAATTTAGAAATTGTTTGGATTACTAGAAACTATAATAATGCTACCAACGCTGGTACAGGTTCATGGACCATCATACCAGGTGCAAGCAATCTGTCTTATGACCCAGGAGTGCTAACTACTAGCAAACAGTTTAGAAGATGTGTAAGAAGAGTTGGATGTAATTCTTACTTACAAGAATCTAATATAATTACTATTAGAGTGAATCCTAGTTTAAGTGTAAGCATCACCCCAACGAATGGAACCTGTGCCAACAATAATGAAGGCAGTGCATGTGCTACGGTAGTAGGCGGAAGCGGCACTATTA
>JBDKJS010000072.1:0-39357 GCA_039806065.1 Bacteroidota bacterium
AGTATGGGGCCAGATACCATAATTTTCAAACTAAACAAGGATGAACAAAGCACTCAGCTGGAGTTTAAAAAGCAAATATTTGATGTCAGTACAAATATTTCAATGAAAGCACTCATTGCATTGAATGAGTCCCCCAGTTTTAGTACAAACTACTATGCAATACCGTCACTTAGTTATAACTACACCTATTTAGCCATGAATAACAAACCCGATGGCATAAAAAGAAAAAAAATATTCTCAAGTATTAAAACCAGAAAAGCAATTGCATGTGCAACTCCAGTGGAACAAATAATGCAATTAATATATGGAGCTTATGCCAAAAATAGTACGAGAATGGTTTCAATGGTATCGCCCTTAAAGCCTTATGTAAATAGAGAACTTTCACCAATCCCTTTTGATTTGAAGGTGGCAGATAGTTTACTTTTGGCAGATGGGTGGTTAAATGATAAAAATGGAAGATATAAAATAATAAACGGTGTAGCTACTCCCTTCAAATTCGACCTCCATTATTTAAATACCAATCAAGATTGGAAAGACATGGCTTTGCTTATTGCAGAAAAGTATAATCTTTTAGGAATTACGGTGAATTTAATACCACTTGATTTAAAATTATTTATTGACAAGGCACGGGGACACGATTACGATATGATGCTAGGCTCATGGGGCGGGACATCTACTTTTGAAGACTATACTCAATTATGGCATACTTCTTCGTGGGAAAACAATGGTAGTAATTATTCGGGTTTTGGAAATGAAGAAAGTGATTCACTCATAAACACCATGCGAACTACACTTGACACTGCACTAAGAAATAAAGCATGCTTAGCCTTGCAGACCAAAATTTATGATGAACAACCAATTGTTTTTTTATACTGCACGCTAAGAAGAAATATTGTTCATAAAAGATGGAAGAATATAGAAATATTTGCTGAGAGACCTGGTCTAATGTTGGACAATTTAATTCTTAAGAAGTAAAATTTAAAATAACACGATTGAATGTATGTGGGCTTATTTTATTAGAAGATTAATTATACTAATCCCTACCTTGCTGGTGGTTATTATTTTGGGCTTTTATATACAAGCATTACAACCTACGCCTACTCTTTCATTTAACGAAGACCAGAAGGAATCAAGCAAATACGAACAAGCCCAAGAAACATTTATCAAAGCGCATAACCTTCAGCTTCCCTACTTTTATATATCTATCAATAGTTTTGAGAATCCTGATACAATTTTTAAAATAATAAATCCAAATATCCAGAAATTACTGATTACTTGGTTAGATCAAATTAAAAATTGGGAAGCAGTATCAACTTATTATCATGAACTGAAACAAATTTCAATAGCAGACTCAAGCCCATCCATAAGGCACCTGGCAAAATTACTATTAACCGAACCTCAAATAGACCACCACTCCTCCATTGTCCTCGAAACGAAGGCAACAGGTAAGATTAACAATGCTTTAAATAAACTAAAGCTAGCAAGTTGGAATTTTGCGTTTTTTATTCCAAGAATAAATTTTACGATAGAAAACCAGTTTCATTTATGGCTTTTTGGCAATGATGAAAAAGATGGCGTATTAAAAGGAAATTTTGGAAATTCCATTTACACGAATCAGCCGATCACTCAAAATTTACTTAGCGGTTTTAAGTACACACTCATATTCACCTGCCTATCGATAATATTAAGTATGGCGCTAGCAATAGTCATTGCGACAATTTGGAAATGGAATCCAAAACTTGATGCGCTAATTTCAACTTTCACCATAGCTGCCTTGTGTGCACCCAGCTATTGGGTAGGTTCTATTTTACTTACTACATTTAGCAACCCTGAGTTGTTAAACATATTTCCAGCATCAGGCATTCAACCAATCTTTTCATCTAGCAATGGTGTTCCAGTCCATTTTATTTATTTCATATTACCACTAGTGTGTTATTGCTATGGTTTAACCGCAATGTTGGTTAATCTTTTAATTCAACATTTAAAAACCAACGAAAACAAAGCTTACTATTATACTGCCAAATATAAAGGAATAGGCAAATCCAAATTGTATTTCTTTCACCAATTGCCCAATGCGCTGTTACCGGCATTAAGTTACCTAGTGCAATCAATACCAGCCTTATTAAGTGGATCAGTGGTGATTGAATTAATTTTTACAATTCCTGGAATGGGATTTTCAATTTTCAATGCTATCCAGCAGGGTGATCATGTTGCCATAAGTTTTATATTTCTCTTAATGGGAACCATCACTTTAGTATCCTTCTTATTAGCTGATGTAATTGCAAAATGGTTTAATCCTAAAAATGAGGCAATATGGTGATAGAAACAGCTTTGTATCTCAATGATCGAATAAATAACGCATTACCTTATATAAAAAATCAATACTGGTTAAAGGCGGTCTTGCTAATTTCAATCTTGAGTCCTATACTAGCCAATGATTTACCTCTTGTAACCACTACTAAAGAAGGCACATTGACTTTTCCAGCTGTGAAAAACATTTGGATTCCCAGGCAACAAATTACATACAATGAAACTTCAACTTTTAAAATTTCCTGTGCCATTCCTTATGCCCCGTTAAAGAGTAATTTAGAGAATACAAACCTACCACCATTATTCAGCAATCAAACTTATCATACAAATAGTATGTATATTAATTTTTTTAAGGTCCATTGGTTAGGCACTACCAAAAACGGAAGTGATGTATTATCAAACCTACTTCATGGCACACGCGTTTCGTTGTGGATAGGAATTATGGTCTCACTAATAAGTAGTTTTATAGGATTGGTAATAGGGCTTGGCGCAGGCTTTTATAAGGACAAGTATTTTAAATTAAGTTGGCTTCAGGTATTTTTAATCCTATTTTCAATATTCATTTTTTGGTTTTATTGCCTAAGATTAACAGTATCTGTTTATTTTCATCTTTTTATTGCAACCACTATTTGCTATGCACACACTCTGTTACATCGTAATCTAGCTAAAAAAAATTCAAGAAAAAGAATAAGCATACCAATACACTTTTTGGCTACCAGAGTAATAGAAATTTTTACTGCTATACCTAAATTGATACTCATTCTAACCTTATCTTTATTTATAACTAAAGGAACCATAGCTGTAATCACTATTTTGAGTATAAGTTATTGGCCACTAATTGCCAACCTTTCAAGAAATTTACTTGATCAGCTAGGTCAAGAAAATTATTTACAATCAGGAAGACTATTGTACCTACCAAACTTGATATTGCTTAGTAAACATGCATTACCAATGGTGGCTGCTGTAGTACTTCCAATGTCCATAACACTCATAGGTTTTGCAATTTTGAGTGAAGCATCGTTGTCTTACCTAGGCATGGGCCTTGCATCCGATACACCCACATGGGGCGTCTTACTTCAGGAATCGAGAAGTAATTTCAGTGCTTGGTGGGTAGCGGTATTTCCTGGATTGGTAATTATGTATACTGTATACAGATTATATCGATTAGGACAACAAATGACTAATGTGGATAAGCTATTCTTACATGATAAATAGAGTAAAGCATTTTTTTGAAAATTCGTTTCACTTCAGAGATGTCTTTCAAGGTAAGAGGAGAGTTAATAAACTGATCATCTTCAATTTGCTTTGCAATTATTCTTTCAACTAATAAATCTATATGTTCACTCGTGGCTTCGTTTAGTGATCTGCTAGCTGCTTCAACACTATCGGCCATCATTAAAACTGCAGTTTCTTTATTGAAAGGTAGAGGCCCTGGATATCGAAAATCTTCTTCATCTGGAATTTCATCAGGAAAATTTTTGATGAAGGATTGATAAAAGTATTGGAGTCTAGTATTTCCATGATGAGTTCTAATAAAATCAATTATTTGCTCAGGAATATTTGCCTTTCTGGCTCTTTCAATCCCTCTGGTAACATGGCTTTTAATAATAGCTGCACTTTCTTCAAATGAAAGCTCATCATGAGGGTTAACTTGGGTTAATTGATTTTCAATAAAGTAAACTGGCATTTCCATCTTTCCTATATCATGATACAAAGCACCTGTTCTTACCAATAGCGGGTTGCCACCTATTCGGGTAACCGCAGCCTCGGCCAAGTTAGCCACTTGCAATGAATGCTGAAAAGTGCCAGGAGCCTTCAGTGCCAATTCACGTAGTAATGGGGCATTGCTGTCAGCCAATTCCAGCAAAGTAACATCCGATAAAAATCCAAAAAGTTTTTCAAAAACAAATATTAAAGGAAATGCAAATAGTGTGATCACAGCATTTCCAAGGAACCATTTGAGGTTCATCCAATCAATGTTTCGAAGGTTCGCTTCTTGTACAATAGTAACCCCAATAAAAGTAATGGCATAGGTTAGAAAAATCAATAAAACTGTAATGAAAAATTGAGATCTATTGCTAAAACTTACAATAGTAAATATGGCTACCATACCAGCTATTGTTTGAATATACATAAATTCAAAGCCTGCCGGTGCCTCAAACCCTATTATTAGCAGGGTAACAATGTGTGTAAACAAGGCAGTACGTGTATCATAAAATGCTCTTACTATAATAGGAAGAATACAAACCGGAACCAAATACATATCAATAATATTTAGCTTGCGAGCAAATAAAAATAAGTAGCACATTAAAATGATCATGAGGAGCAGAAAAAGTACACGCTTGTTATCGGCATAAATATCTTTTCTAAATAAAGCCAAAAAAATTATAAACATAGAAATAGCAGCGCCAACTAGAATAAAGTTTCCTAACATGAGCCACCACTTGCTGGAATAAGAGTATGCTTTATTTTTAAATTCGAACTGTAAGGATTCTAATTTCTTAAATTTTATTTGATCAACTACCTCACCTTTTATAATAATTAGTTCACCCTCTCTAACTAAGCCGCGTGAAGTAGCTATGCTTTCCAATGCCTGTCTTGCATCTTTCTGTGTTGTAGCTTCATCAAAAACAACATTATAAGTTAGCGCATTTTCTAAAAGGGGAAGTAGAAAATCATAATCGTTTGGCCGATCAGTTTTAATTTTACTATTTATATAGTTATATGCAGTCTTAATTGTAAAAAAGTCACTTACCACTACTGGTTCTGCAATGTTATTCCTAATCAGTAATATTTCTTTTGAGTTTGGTGGTTGACTCAATCCTATCAGACTCACAATTCCCTTGTTAAACACTTCATTCAAAATTGATTCCGCAAGTAGTAGTTGTTCAGTTTTTTGTTTATTCAATACTTCGGCTTGTGCTGGGGTAGTAGCAGCAGCATACCTATTTTTCCAAGCTTCATTAAGTTCATTTCTAAATGCAATTAGTTTTTGAGTTGCAATTTCTGATTGGAACCTATAAAAGGGCTTTAGAGATTTCAGCACCTGGGCTCTTTCCTCATTAAGTTCTTCATCAGATTTATTTACTGCAAAGTCAAAAGGAGCCATTAAGTTATCATATGGCCAAGGCTTTCCCTTCTTATAAGAAAAATTAAATTGTATTTCCTTTGGCATAGCAACAACTATAAGCAACACAGTGGTAAATGCCATTAAGTACTTTACTACTTGTTCATGACGGTTACTAATCCCTATTAAGATTTTTCTCATGCAATAAAATTCTATATTTTTTTTGAATTGGATATTATTCAACTAGCTAAATATCAACATACGGAAACACAATTAAAAGAAAAGCATGAAAAATAGAACAATTAGTGCTACTTGCCTTTCTGTTTCTAATACGTGTATCTAATACTTATTATTAACTTTGCCTACTAATTAATTATATCATAAAATGAAAGAAGTAGTTATAGTATCAGCAGTAAGAACTGCTATAGGAAGTTTTGGCGGATCTTTATCAAGCTTAAGTGCAACACAGCTAGGTGGGGAAGCCATCAAGGGAGCGTTAGCAAAAATTAATTTGTCACCATCAGAAGTGAATGAAGTGCTCATGGGCTGTGTATTGCAAGGAAATCTTGGTCAAGCTCCAGTAACACAGGCTAGTCTTTATGCTGGAATACCAGACAGTGTACCGGGAACAACGGTGAACAAGGTTTGCGCAAGTGGGATGAAGGCCATTATGCAAGGAGCGCAAAGTATCGCCTTGGGTATAAACGAGGTGGTAGTAGCAGGTGGTATGGAAAGCATGAGCAACGTTCCATATTATTTGGACAAGGCTCGCAATGGATATAAATTAGGCCATGGCCAATTGACTGATGGCTTGGTAAAAGATGGATTGTGGGATGTATATAAGAATTATCATATGGGAAATGCTGCAGAACTATGTGCAGCCGAGATGAATATCAGTAGAGAGGAACAAGATGCATTTGCAATAGAAAGTTACAAAAGAGCACATGCAGCCTATCAAGCACAGGTATTTAAAGATGAAATTATACCTATAGCAGTGCCCCAGCGCGGAAAAGATCCATTAATGGTGATTGAAGATGAAGAGTATAAAACAGTTAAGTTTGATAAAATCCCTTCGTTAAAACCAGTTTTTCTAAAAGACGGAACTGTAACTGCCGCAAATGCATCTACCTTAAACGATGGCGCTAGTGCAATCATCTTAATGAGTGCTGAAAAAGCGAAGCAATTAGGTATCCAACCTATTGCTAAAATACTAAGCTATGCCGATGCACAACAAGCTCCGGAATGGTTCACTACTGCCCCTGCTAAAGCATTGCCAAAAGCACTCAGCCAAGCGGGCTTAAATGTAGATCAAATAGATTATTTTGAAATCAATGAGGCCTTTAGTGTGGTAAGTATCGCCAATAATAAACTCATGAATTTAAACCCAAGCAAGGTAAACATCTATGGAGGAGCAGTATCATTAGGTCATCCACTTGGATCTTCGGGATGCAGAATAGTAGTTACCCTATTGACGGTATTAGAACAAAATAAAGGCAGGTATGGTGCGGCTGGTATATGTAATGGAGGTGGCGGTGCTAGTGCTGTTGTAATAGAAAAAATTTAGCAGAACAAAAATCAACCTTTCTTGTTTATAAAATATGAACCTACTCTTAATATTAACCATGCTGGCAACCAGTGCTTCACCATTCTACTCTTTCAACATGAAAACTATTGATGGTAAATCTTTTGATTTCGAAAAGCTTAAAGGAAGAAAAGTACTCATAGTAAATACTGCCAGCGAATGTGGTTATACGCCCCAATATAAAAACTTGGAATTACTGCACCAGCAACATCCAGAATTAGTAATCCTAGGTGTGCCGGCCAATGAATTTGGTGGCCAAGAACCTGGTTCAAATGAAGTGATTGCCAACTTTTGTAAAAAAAATTATGGAGTTTCTTTTACCATGCTAGAAAAAAGTGTGGTAAAAGGAGAAGGCATTCATCCATTATTTAAATGGTTAACTAAAGAAGCAAGTGAATCCTTAAGTGGCGACATTAGGTGGAATTTTGAAAAATTTCTAATTGATGAGAAGGGCCAATTAATTAATAGATTCAAATCAGGAGTTGATCCACTGGGTTCAGAAATTATTAACGCAATTAAATAACACCCAATATCAATAACACTGCATAACAAATCAGTGAACTACCAATGATGACCTTCAGAAAACCGAAGGTCATTTTTTTATGCATCAAAAAGCCGCACCATGCTCCTACCGTAGCCGCTCCCACAGCGATGGAAAGAATCACCATATTTTCCTGATTCAAATTTTGGTACTTGGCTTTATAGACTGCCAACCGCACCACATCAATACCAAGTGCAATGGCCACACCAGTCCCTATTAAAGAATTTTTATCAAGACCTGCTTTGCTAAGGAAAGCTGTTCTTAAAGCTCCTTGATGTCCGCTAAGGCCACCAAAAAAACCTGACAAAATACCGCCTAAAGGCATTAGATGAGCAGGTGCACCCCACGTATTAAGTTTAGGCAAAAGTTCAATTAGTGCAAAAAGCAATAATAGAAGACCAATAACTACCTTCAATGGTGTAAGATGACAAGTAAAAGTGCCCAACTTGTATGCTATATTTATTTGATCGTTAGGGAACAGTTGAAGAAAAAAAGCTCCAACAAAAGAAAACAACACTGCGGTTATACCAAAACGAGTAAGCACCACAAGGTTTACATGTTTATAAAACAATAAAAATTTGACAATATTATTAAGGAGATGAACAACGGCTGTAAGGGCTATTGCCAAGGGCAAATCAAAAAACAGGGCAAAAACAGGAAGCAACAGTGTACCTAAGCCAAATCCAGAAAATAGTGTAAACAATGAACCGAGAAATGCAGCAGCACCGATTACAAACTCTTGATTCATTTCATTAGGCTTGAGCGGTGGGGCCGCCAAAATTCATAGGAATATTCATCCCTTCTGTATGCTTTATTGGTCCGTGTATACTTTCATACTTGCTTATATTATCACCTAGAGCCATCAATAATCTTTTGGCGTGTTGAGGGGTAAGCAGTATTCTAGACTTTACTTTAGCCTTAGGCACACCTGGCATAACTTTAATAAAATCGATAATAAATTCAGCATTGCTATGAGTAATAACTGCTAGGTTAGAATATTCACCTTCAGCCATTTCTTCAGTTAATTCAATATTTAGTTGGTTTTGTTGATTGTCTTGTTGTTCCATATGATAGAATTGTTTGGGGAAAATAAAGACCACTAAGAAACTAGTGGCAAACAAATGTAAATAAAAAAGACTGCCCATTTGCTAAGCAGTCTTTTAAAATTATTAAACTTCGTTTTACTTAGAAGTAGAAACGCATTACGATTTGACCGCTAGCGTTATCAACACCTAGACCGAAGCTAGAAGATTTTCCAGTTTTAGTAGTAAGGGTTTTCACGCCATTGGCTTGAGCATCCCAACCTTCAGAGGTAACTTCACCTTCTCCAGTAGAGCTCAATGAAGGGCCCCATCCGAATTCACCACCGATAGACATTTTAGCAGCGAAGAAATATTCTGCACCGATAAAACCTCTTACTCCAAAGCCGAAAGTAGAACCAGCTTTAGATTCTTTGATACGACCGATACCACCGATGTTGCCACCGAAGTTAGTAGTACCAGGGTTAGGATAAGTTGAGTTAATAGCGTTACCATAAGTGTAAGTGTCTTTAGATGAACCTAAAGAGATACCAGCTTCAACACCATAGATACCACGTAAACGGCCTTTTCCACGATTTTTTTGAAGACCACCACCGATAGTGATGTTAGAACCACCGTCCTTGTAAGTATCAGTAACCTGCGCTGGCGGGTTAGAGGTACTTCCATCCTGATCGATAAGAGCATTAACTGTGCTGCTTCCGAAACCAATACCTACTTGTACACGGTAAGATGTGTTAGCATCTACAACCATACCACCAACGATCGTAAGTGGCTTTTGGTAAGAAAAACCAACGCTGTTTGAAGATGAGTTGTTTAATAAATTACCGAAATAATTTAATGCTGGAGCAGCATCAACTCCTATCCACCAGTTGTCGGCTTCCGGTAGAATCATAGTACCGTTTTTTGAAGTCATGGTTTGAGCATTTGCGAACATTGCAGTAGCTGCAAGTGCAATAGTCAAGATTACTTTTTTCATTTTTTAATTGGGTTTAGTTTGTTTATTAATGCAAATGTATAGTATTATTCTAATTTCTGTCAAGGCTCATGAGTAGTAATTAACCGCAATCAGTTAATCTCTAGCCCAATATTTTATTAAAAACTTGACATGCTACTTGAACTACTTACTATTACCATAAGTTTCATTTTAGCCTAAAAAATAAGAAAATCTTACAGTTTTGAAAAGCAACATGCTATCCATGAGGTATTTAAGATTCTGAGGATCGAGGTCTTTATTGTTAATATCTATAATTTGTTAATTCATGTTAATGAATTAGCTTGCTCTACATATAAATCAACCAATGTTTAACCTAAAACTTCAATCATTATGAGAAAAAAAATCGCGTGGCTCATGCTTTTTACCATGGGCTTGTTTTGGCAAGCTAACGCTCAAGACAGATTCATCAGTGGAAAAGTTATTGCCAAGGAAGATGGCTTAGCAATTCCAGGGGTAACCGTAGCAGTCAAAGGTACTGCCAATGCAACCAGCACTGATGCTGGAGGAAATTATACTATAAAAATTTTTTCCAATGCAAAGGAATTAATCTTTACTGGTATTGGCCTTCAAACTAATACACAAGCTATCACCAGCAGCAACACAATGAATGTAACCATGAATAGTGATCTTGTAAAATTAAATGAAGTACGTGTGACGGCTTTGGGGGTTGAAAAAGAAACTCGGTCATTGGGTTACTCCACTGGAAACATTGGAGGCAACAATGTTGTAAATTCGCGTGAGGTAAATGTAGTAAACGCAATAAGCAGTAAGGTGGCTGGGGTACAAGTTAATAATAGTGCCGGAACACCAGGGGCCAGTACAAAAATTCTGCTTCGTGGTAATAAGTCAATATTATTAGACAATCAACCTTTATTTGTAATAGACGGTGTTCCTATAGACAACACCACCACCAACACGAATGCTAGGGACAATCCATTTAATGCCAATTTAGAACAAGTAAATTATAGTAACCGTGCTGTTGACATTAACCCTGCCGATATTGAGGACATTTCAATCCTAAAGGGGCCAGCAGCAGGTGCACTTTATGGATCAAGAGGTGCCAATGGTGTGGTAATGATTACTACTAAACGTGCCAAATATGGCCAGCCAACACAAGTTACGTTGGGTAGCACTTTTAGCTTGGATGAGATCAATGGTATTCCTGATCTGCAACTAAAATATGCTCAAGGAACTGGAGGCGGGCGCATTGGAGGCACCCCCAATTATAGACCTTATTTACCTGGAGCAGATGGGATATACAACCCATTCGATCCAAATACAGATGACATTGAAGGCTCTACAAGTTCTTGGGGCCCTAGCAACTCATCACTAGGAATACAACCTGTAGATAATGTTAAAAATTTCTTCCAAACAGGCGTTACCTTTACTAATACTGTAGCCATTTCATCAGGAAGCGCAAAGAATGCCTATCGATTGAGCATCTCCCGAACTTCTCAAGAAGGAATTATTCCTAATACCAATTTCAAAAGATTTAGCGCTCGCTTAAATGCACAATCACAATTGCATGAAAAGCTTTCGGTTCAAAGCAATTTAGAATTTATCAATTCCGGGGGTAAGCGCGCGCAGCAAGGAAGCAACTTAAGTGGTGTAATGCTAGGACTTTTGAG
This sequence comes from Bacteroidota bacterium, assembly GCA_039806065.1. Classification (GTDB taxonomy): domain Bacteria; phylum Bacteroidota; class Bacteroidia; order AKYH767-A; family 2013-40CM-41-45; genus JBDKJS01. The sequence goes on from JBDKJS010000072.1 coordinate 11,163, forward strand.
AGCTCCAAGTAGTTTTGACTTAGGTGCGGGATCAACCAATGCAAATGGTAGTCAACGAACCTATGTTTCGTTTTATGACAATCCTTATTGGAGTGTTTATAACAACTTGTTCAAAGACAATGTGAATAGATTAATTGGTAGCTTAACCTTTAACTATTTCCCGGTAGACTGGATAAAAATAATGTACAGACCCGGTACTGATCTATTTAGTGATGTAAGGAATGTAACTTATGCACAAGGATCAAACAATGATGCTTCTACCCTCTTTGGTCAGGTAATTGAGAATTCTATATTTCACCAACAGCTTTATCAAGATCTTTTGATAACCTTTGATAGGCCATTGAATAAAAAGATTAATACTACGCTCACCGTTGGTGCCAACACCAATCAAATCTATGATCAACAACTCTACGCAAGAGGCCGACAATTAGCCATACCTAACTTCTACAACATTGGCAATGCAGCCGATCTTTATGCTGATGAAACACGCGAACGCGTGAGAAGTGCAGCCTTCTTTGGTGATTTTAATATTTCCTATGCCAACACTATTTACCTAGGTGTTACAGCAAGAAATGAGTATGCCAGCACTTTTGGTCAAAATAGAAGATCATTTTTCTATCCTGGAACAAGTTTATCATTAATTTTAACTGAGTTAAAACCATTTAGAGATTCTAAATTTTTTAGTTATGGAAAACTTAGAGCTAACTATGCTATTGCAGGTAATGCGCCTCTAGCCTATTCATCAGTTAATACCTATTCAAAACCTTTTTTTACTGATGGTTACACCAATGGATTTTCATTTCCCTATGCAGGGCAAAACGGATATGGAAAAAATGCCACCATAGGCAATCCAAACTTAGAACCAGAATTAACTAAAGGATTTGAGTATGGTGCCGAATTAAAATTTTGGCAAGATCGTTTAACATTTGATTTAACTGTTTACAATCAAACTAGTGATAACTTACTACTACAACGCCCTATAGCATATAGCACCGGTCATAGTTTTATTTTCGAAAATCTTGGGCAGATGCGCAATAAAGGAGTGGAGCTCTTAATGGGAGTGGTGCCAGTAAGAACAAAGAATGGCTTCGAGTGGAGTATAGAAGCAAATTATGCTGCTAATAGAAATGAAGTAACCAAATTGGCTGATGGAATAGAGCAAGTAGAAATCGAGGTAGGGTTTGGAGACCCTGCTGTATTTGCTAAAGTTGGTAGTCCATATGGTGCTATTTACGGCACTAAGTGGGAGCGTGATGCATCAGGCCGTTTACTTATTGGAGCTGATGGTTTACCGGTAGCCCAATTAACTCTAGAAGAAGTAGCAAGTGCATATCCTGATTATATTTTAGGAATTAGAAATACTTTTACTTATAAAAATATTTCATTAACCACTCTATTTGATATTAACCAAGGTGCCGAAATATGGAATGGAACGATGGCCCGATTGAATAGATTAGGCAAATCAATAGCTACTGAGGATCGCGAACGCACTTATATAATTGAAGGAGTAAAAGCTGATGGAACACCTAACGATGTTGCAGTAGATGCAGCAGACTATTTTACTTTTTACAAAGGTGATTTTGGTGCAACGGAAGAGGCAATTGAAGAAGCATCATGGGTTAGACTGCGTGAATTAAACCTCACATGGACCATCAAACCAAAATTAAAATTTGCTAAAACAATTAACATTAGTGTATTTGGTCGTAATTTAATTTACTGGTCAGATTTTACTGGAATTGACCCTGAAAATAGTCTCACCGGAGCAGGATCTAACTATGGTGGAATTAACTGGTTTAACATGCCTAACTCTAGATCCTATGGAGCAAGCATTAACATTTCTTTCTAATAATTTAAATTTGCATAAAATGAAAAATATCAAAATATACATTCTGGCATTTGCGCTATTGCTCAGTAGTACCGCATGCGAAAAATATGTTTCAAAGGATGACTTCAACCCGAATCAGCCTACCTCTTCTACCCTACCTACTTTACTGCCCACTGTTGAAGTAGCTGTATTTGCTACATACACAGGTCAAATTTCCAGAACAAGTGGCTTATGGATCCAACATTTCCAAGGGACCGATCAACAAATGATTGACATCTCACGCTATGAAATTACCGAAAATGGTATTCAGAATGATTGGAATACTATTTATGCAAGTGGTATAGTGAATGCTAAAGACATCATCACCAAAGCTGATGCCTTAGGAGCCCCTTATTACAAAGGGATTGCCCAAATATGCTATGCCATGCTAGTGGGGGTAGCAACTGACTATTGGAATGATGTGCCCAATACCCAAGCTGGTCTGGGAGTGGCCAATCTAACGCCCCAATATGAAACCCAAGAAGCAGTGATTACATCAATTCAAACAATGCTTAGCGAAGCTATTGGAAATTTACAAACTGCAACTTCTGCCAATTCAGTAATTCCGGCAAGTGATGATTTGATCCACAATGGAGATCGAAGCCTTTGGATTAAAGCCGCCTATCTACTAAAAGCGAGATATTCCAACAGATTGAGCCAACGCAATGCAACTACCTCTGCTACGCAAGCATTGGCAAACCTAACAGCAGGTGGATGGAGTGGAAATGCCGATAATACCTATGCTCGTTTTAGTGGCGCAGGAAATGAATTAAATAGTTGGTATGCATTTGAAAATCAGCGGGGCAATTATATTAAGATGAATGCAACATTGGTAAACAAAATGATTGCTAAAAATGATCCCCGTATCTCTTTTTATTGCAAACCCGACAATAATGGTAACTTTACCGGAACACCTGTAGATGATTATGCTGATATCAGCACATCATCTATCGGTAACTACTTTGCCGGACCAGATGCCACCACCTTACCATTGTTAACTTTTGCCGAGGCTAAATTTATTGAAGCCGAAGCCAATTTAAGACTTGGCCAATCAGCAGCCGCCCAAACTGCTTTTACTGAAGCCATCACTGCTGCTATGGATTATCCTGGTATTGACGCTGCTGCTGTAAGTGCCTATTTAACTAACTATGGAACCTTGAGTGGATCCACTGCCGACCAACTAGCACAGATAATGGACGAAAAATATGTAGCATTGTTTACACAATTAGAACCCTATCATGATTGGAGAAGAACCAACCTACCCGTTTTAAATCCTGCAACCACAGGTGTACAAGCTACCATTCCAGTAAGATTTCCTACCGAGCAAAATGAAAGGTTATATAATCCAAATGCCGTAGTAGTGAGCAATACTACTACTCGTGTTTGGTGGGATAATTAACCTCTGACCTTTTGCAGAAAACTGCAATCAATTAAACACCCAACCTGCCCATAAATATTTGGGCAGGTTTTTTTTGATCACAACAGAATAAAATGGGCAAAGACTGAAAAAGGTATTAAAACTTAATAACCTATCAACAGGAATATAAACAACGGATCATTTATGTTTGATGATCAACACTTTAAGCTTATCCAATCAGAATCATAATTGAAGAAAAGTTTGTCTTTTTGAGCTCAAAGTTTACCTTTGCACCCCTTAAAAAAAGTTAATTTAAATAATTATGGATTTGATTGTATTGTTAATTCCGGCTGTAATGGTAGCAGCCCTCATTTACGCTCTGTTATTGAGCCTTAAAATATCAAAAGCTGAAATCGGCAATGATAGAATGAAGCAAATAAGTACTTATATAGCCAATGGAGCCATGAGCTTCTTGAAGGCTGAATATAAGTTGCTAGCAATTTTTGTGGTAGTGGTAAGCATTCTATTAGGAGCAACAGCTGATCCCGAAAAATCAAGCCCCTTAATTGTACTGGCCTTTGTTGTTGGAGCACTTTTAAGTGCATTAGCAGGTTACATAGGCATGCGCATAGCTACTAAAGCCAATGTTAGAACAACCAATGCGGCACGAACCAGTCTAAGCAAAGCCCTTAGCATATCATTTGGCGGTGGTACTGTAATGGGTGTAAGTGTAGCGGCCTTAGGCATTTTAGGTTTAAGTCTATTATTCATTCTTTTTCAAACCATGTTTAATGATGAAGGATCAGTGGGAGAGCCATTGAGAAGAGTGCTAGAAGTTTTAACAGGATTTTCACTTGGAGCAGAAAGTATAGCCCTATTTGCACGTGTTGGTGGTGGTATTTATACCAAGGCGGCTGATGTAGGTGCTGATTTAGTAGGAAAAGTAGAAGCTGGAATACCTGAAGACGATCCTAGAAATCCTGCAGTTATAGCCGACAATGTTGGAGACAATGTAGGTGATGTAGCAGGTATGGGAGCCGACTTATTTGGTTCCTATGTAAGTACTGTATTAGCCACTATGGTATTAGGTGCAACTTTAGCTCCTAGTTTAGTTGGTGTTGATGCATTTGGCGGACTGAGCACAGTAATATTACCATTAATAATTGCGGTATTGGGTTTGATATTTTCTATTGTTGGCTCTTGGTTTGTAAGAATTAAAGAAAATGGGAATCCACAAACTGCCTTAAACATTGGCAACTGGGGCTCCATTATTCTCACTGCTATTGCCTCGTATGCAGTCATCAAATGGATGATACCAGCAGAATTTACAGTGGCTGGGCAGGTATATAAATCGACCAATTTATTTTTAACTGTAGTAGTTGGACTAACTGTGGGAATGCTCATGAGCTTGATCACAGAATACTATTGCTCATTAGGAAAAGGGCCTGTAAATTCAATCGCTAGACAGAGTATGAGTGGTGCCGCTACGAATATCATCAGTGGATTAAGTGTTGGAATGATTAGCACTGCACTGCCTATTTTAGTATTGGCTGCTGGCATAGTTGTTTCATTTGCCTTAGGCGGTGTGTATGGTGTAGCAATAGCCGCAAGCGGAATGATGGCTACTACTGCCATTCAATTAGCAGTAGATGCATTTGGCCCCATAGCTGATAATGCGGGAGGAATAGCTGAGATGAGCGGCCTACCCAAGGAAGTTCGTGAACGTACCGATATTTTAGACACTGTAGGAAATACCACCGCAGCCATCGGAAAAGGATTTGCTATTGCCTCAGCAGCATTAACTTCATTGGCCTTATTCGCAGCCTTTAAAGAAATCACTGGTATTGCAGTGATTGACATTTCAAAAGCAGAAGTATTGGCCGGTCTATTTATTGGTGGCATGGTGCCTTTCTTGTTTTCAGCCATGGCCATGCGCGCTGTAGGCAAAGCAGCTAATGCTATGGTAGTAGAAGTTCGCAGACAGTTCAAAGAAATCAAAGGGTTGCTTGAAGGAACATCAGGAGTAGAACCAGATTATGATCGTTGTATTCAAATATCTACATCAAGTGCGCTGCGTTTGATGATGCTACCCGGTTTATTAGCCATTCTCACTCCAGTGATTATTGGTTTTGGATTTAATTTAATCGGATTTAACGGAGCAGAAGTATTGGCAAGCACACTAGCTGGGGTGGCAGTAAGTGGCGTATTAATGGCAATGTTTCAGAGTAATGCCGGTGGTGCATGGGATAATGCCAAAAAGAGTTTTGAAAAAGGAGTAGAAATTGATGGTAAACTTTATTACAAAGGTAGCGACCCACATAAGGCAGCAGTAACAGGTGATACCGTAGGTGATCCATTTAAAGATACCAGTGGACCATCCATGAACATCCTAATTAAACTAACCGCAATCGTAGCACTGATCATTGCACCTGCTTTGACCAATGTAAGTCATAAAGAACATGAAACCGCTACCACCACTACTTCTACTGAATCAACCCAGCGCCTTGATGCTTTAAAAGGAATGCATGTAGTGGATGGGGGTCATTCTATTGTACAATTCAGTATTAAACACTTCATGAGCCGTGCTATAGGCACCATGAAAATTGATAGTGGATCAATTAATTTCACTGGCGATTTAAACACTTCATCGTTGTATTTTAGTTTAGATGTAAAATCATTCAATTCACAAAATGAAGCTCGCGACAGCGGTGTGGTTCACGAAGCAGAATGGTTTAATGCAAATGAGCATAGTAAAATTATCTTTACTTCAAATAGCATTACGAAAAACGAAAATGGAGGAGAATATAACTACATAGCCAATGGTAATTTAACCATGAAAGGTATATCTAAACCTATAGCCATTCCTTTCAACTACGTGGGAGAGGCCAAGACTGAATATGGCAATATCCAAAATTTTGAAGGAGCCGTGAAGATTGATCGCACTGAATTTGGTGTGGGATCTCGTGATAATGGATTTTTAAGTAACGATGCAAAAATTGAATTCAGTGTCGAAGCAGCTCAGCAAAGGCAATAATTGAGCACGCACCTAATTAAAAAAACCGGTAAAAATTTTACCGGTTTTTTTTATTGGAAGTTCTGAAATACAAATGATAATCCTTTCAAACGTTTATTGGTCACTTAAATAAGTGTATTCACATAAAATTCTCAAAAAAATTGCTACGAAAAATGAAGTTTGAAGTATATTTGGCTGAAACCATCTTTAGTAGCATCTAATATTTATGTCTTTTTTTTCGGTCTACAATTTTTCTCATCAAAAGGAATGGAACTATTGGTTTGACCGATTACCAGAAAACTTCAAGGACATCCACTATAGCTATGATTATAACTATTTATATGAACTCAATGGCGATGGTGCCATGCAATTATTTGTATATGGCGAAGGCGAGCATTTCTACTTCTATCCGTTCGTATTAAAAGCAATCAAACAAAATGTATTCAATGAAAAATATTTCGACATTGAAACGGTATATGGATATACTGGCCCATTGAGTAACAGCATCAATCCTGATTTTCTAAAAAAATCAAGACAGGTATTCAATAATTGGGCTGAACACAAAAATGTGGTAAGTGAATTTATTAGATTCAATCCACTGTTAGACAACATCGTATTTTCAAGGCACGATGATAGTATCAGTATAGTACCACTCAGACACTATGTATATGTAGATTTAAGATTGAATGAAGATGAATTATGGAATAAATCTTACTCAAGTGTAAACAGAAATAGAATCAGAAAAGCTAGAAAGGAAGGATTACAAATAATTTTTGATGCTGAATTGGAATATTTTGAAGATTTCAAGAAGATCTATATTGAAAATATGCGATCGCACAATGCAGTGAGCATGTACTTTTTTTCGCAACCATTTTTTGATCAATTGAAATTATTTTTAAGGCTCCATGGCATATTAATAGTAGTCTTAAAAGATGGCAAGCCTATAGCTGGTGCTACTTTCTTTAAAGGTACTGACCTTAGTCATTATTTTTTAAGTTCGGCAAATGAGGAAGGTAAAAAATATCCTGCCACCAACTATATATTACATGAAGCCATTAATTGGAGTAAGGCTGCAGGAGCAAATAAATTTCACTTAGGTGGTGGAATGACCTCTGATGCAGATGATACCTTGCTACGATTCAAAAGAAGATTTTCCACTTTGAAGGAAGTATTCTACATTGGAAAAAAAATACACAACCAAAAAGCATATGATTTACTGGTAACAATGTGGAACAAACAATTTCCGCGTCAAGCTGAACAGTATAAAAACATACTTCAGCGCTACCACCTTAATGAAAAGGATTTTAGAAAATAAATCATCTAAATTATCTCTCAATCCAACTAGGCGTGTTGGTTGCAAAATTAGGGGCAGTAATTTTTAAGGTGTTTTTATTGGTAACTGCTTTTTGCCATTCATTCTTGCCTAGAGGTTTAGCTTCCCATTTTTCATCACTATAAAGTTCCACATCTCCACCACTGCATGCAACTACCCCTATGAAGTTACACCCAGCAGCTGGCTTCTTCTTAAAGCTTTCTGCAATAATTTCAATGGTATTCTCTCCCGAATTCAGCAAGGATGCTATATCCAACATTTTAACTCGATTGTATTCAGTAGTAAGACTTAAAGAAGCAGTAGTATATACTTGCGTTGCCAGCTTGCCATTAACGTAAAGTTTACAATAACTATCACCAATTATTTGAATTGGCGCCCTTGTTATATCTCCTTTTACACTAAAGTTTTTTCTAAAAGTTACCACTCTTGCAAATGAAGTATCTGAATCTTTGGCATAAATAAATTTACTTTCGATTAATGGAGGCTTGAACGATTCACGCCTAACTTGTTCCTTTATCTGTTTTACATTTGACAACATTCTGTCAAACTTATCTTCGATCAGATTTAAATTTTCAGGTCTATTGGTTCGCAGCCAAAGTTTTCTATACTCACCTTTTAGCTGAGGGATAGCACTTATATTCGCATCAATTAAATCAGCTAGTTTATCCATTCTTACTGGCCGATCCTTCTGTGCATCCTGTAAATAACTTTGCATTTGTGTTTTATTGCTAAACCATTTATTTAATTGTACAATAAATATTAGGTAGTCCAAGTGAGCGGCATTTCGTTTAACTTTTGATTTTAAATCTTGCAACTGATCCACAATGCCTGGCAAGGTCCAATTTTGAAATGAAGTTCTTGCTGAAGGATTAAGACCGTAGGCCAACCATTTATTCTCCTTCAGTGGCAACATAGGATGCTGCCACACCTCATTCCAAATGAGGGTGCTGAATACACCACTAAAATATTGGTAGAGGCGCGGCAATTGGCTATCAGTGGTTCCAAAAAAATCGGCAAAATAATTTTTTGAAAAAGTATACAGATCATTTTTCTCGTAAGACCAGCTACACTGTGCACTCCATGCATACCCAAATAGATTGAGCTCTCTGAAGGTTTCTGCTCCATAATCGCCCCATTGAGAAGTGATGCTTCCAAGACTGCCTTGCTCAATTCCCGATTTAGTTAGATACTGGATATTAGGAAGGGCAATGGTATAAGCAGGAAAAGAAGTAGTAAAATTCCAAACTGCAGGGGAAACAAGTGTATTAAATCCAGCATCCTTTAATTTTTTGGTAGATGGATAGGCATATTGATCATCATATTGCCAGTTCATGATGGTCACATCCTTTGAAAGCATGGTGAGTATTTCAGGATGGTCAAGAATAATATCACCATACATCATGGGCTTCTTTTTATACTTCCTACAAAGCTGTAGCACTTTATCATAATGAGCAGCGTGTGCAGCAGCAATACCTACTTTATCTACATAGGCCTTGCTTTTACCTAAGCCAACGTCCCAGCTTTCATCTGCACCAATATGGAGTACATCACTTGAAAACATGGAAGAAACTTCAGCCAGCACTTTATCTAAGAATAGGTACACACTGTCACAAGTAATGCAAAGCGAAGCAGCTCCTGGGTATTCAGCTAGATGGAGGAATTCAGGTTGGTTGAGAATGTTTTCATAATGACCTAAGGTTTGAAAAATCGGAATTAAATCTACATAGTATGATTTTGCGTATTTATCTAATTCTATAATATCCTTTTTGCTGAGCGCTCCCCTACCCTTTCCAATACTTGGATAGCTTTCCAATTGCACCATATCTTCTAGATAAAGAAAATAGCTATTCATTTTATAGCGAGCCATAAATTTTATGATTCGCTTAAAATTATCGAGCGTGCTCACCTGTCCTCTACTGATGTCGTCACTGATCCCTCGCATTTGCATAACAGGAAAATCTGCTATGGCTCCCATTTGCACTTTAGAATCGCTGGCCTTATCAAACAGTTGTACCAAGCTCATGGTGCCATAAAATAAACCCTTGGCTGATGGCGCCTCTACCACTATTCCGCTTTCATTAATGTTTAAGAAGTAACCCTCGCCAACATTATTTCCAATAAGAGCTAGGGAATCAGCAGTCATTCGAGTATTAATATAAAAAACAAGATGAGCAGCTTCCTTACTTGCAGCATCTAACACCACTGGCTCTACTCCAAAATTCTCTTTCCAACACTCAGCTAATTGAAATGCTGCTAACCTAATTTGATCACGGTCATTGCCCTTCAATCGAATTTTAATTTGTGAGGGTAGTGTATAATAACCCTCAGAAATATTAACCTGACGCGGAACCGGAACAATATTGTTAAGCAATCCTGCAGCATTGCTGGAGGCGCACAATATTATGCAAAAGAAAAAAAATAATATTTGCCTCATGAAAATAGGTTTTTAGATTGTCCAACAAATGAATAAAAAACAAATAAAGTTTGAGTATGTTTACAAGTATATTACCAACAATAAATTAACAAAATATGAGCTATCCTTTCAACGTGAGGGTTTATGGAATCTATATTCAACACGGTAAGCTTTTGCTAACACAAGAAGTCATTCGAGGTAAAAAGTACATTAAATTCCCTGGTGGGGGTCTACAATTTGGAGAAGGAATAAAAGAATGTTTGGCAAGGGAAATGATGGAAGAAAGTGGAGAAAATTTTCATATTCATAGCCATTATTATACCACTGAGAAATTTATCCCATCGGCCTTTGCAAGCAATGAACAAATAATTAGTATTTATTTCTTAATGGAAGCTAAAAATAGCTCTGCCTTTGAGCAATTACCACACACAATTAACGAGCTAACTGAAGAGTCATTTCAGTTCTTTTGGATACCCATCAATACACTTAACCCGCAAATTTTAACTTTGCCAATTGATCGAACAGTGGCTGAAAATTTACTTCGCACCAATGCTATTGTTACTAGTTGAGTTTGCGAATGTTTAATTAAAAACAGTTGGAATAAAAAAACAAACACTAGGTTCATAGCTTTGAATGAGCTTACTTAAATACATCACAAGTGTATTTTATTATCATCAACAAAACCATTATCATGAAAACACTTCTAACAAATCCATTCCCTTTAGCCATAGTAACCTTACTACCAATATAATTCCCAAGCATATTAAAAAATGCCATGATAAAAGCTATGAAAAACACATAAGAACCTTTGCTAACAAAAACAAAAAGAGTTGCCATATTGGTAATGCAATTAATAACTTTAGCATAGGCCGATGCTACTAAAAATTCGAAACCGAGCAACAATACAAAACCAAAAACGAGGAAAGTACCTGTGCCTGGTCCCAAGAATCCATCATAAAAGCCGATGCATATACCCAACACTATTCCCCAAAGAATTCGAGCACTCCTACTGGGAGTATTGATGGTTACAGTGCCTAAATCTTTTTTAAAAAATGTGAATAGTGAAATTAAAATTAGCAATATCAATACCAGTGGTTTTAATTTTTCAGGCGCAATGGTACTTACCATTGAAGCACCAACATAAGCCGCTATGGCTGCAACAATTATTACAACCACAAGTAGCATAAAATCGAATTTCACACTTTTGGAATATTGGTAAGCTGAAACCAAAGTACCAGAAAAGCCTGCGATTTTATTTGTGCCTAAAATAGTAGTAAAGGGCAAATTAGGTAATTGTATGAGCAAAGCCGGCAATTGTATGATACCGCCACCCCCTGCTGCCGATTCAACAAATCCAGCGATAAAAGCTATGAGGGAAAGAAACGCTATAGCTAATGGTGAAAGCTCATTGAACACAGCCATCTAAATTTGGTTTAAAATACTTATAAAACGATACTCTTCTTTAAGCCGATCATCCACCCCCATTTAATATTAGCATTTTGAACTGACATAACAGCATGCAGTTGTATAAACTGCAATCGTTCAACTCCAAAACTAAACTCAGCATACATGTTATTGCTATCACTCTTTAAAAACCTTGCCCCAACTAGTTCGTTGAGTTTCAACTTACGAATGAATGGAATTTTATTGAATAAAAAACCTCTAAAATCATGTTGAATATGGCCGTGTAAATACCGGTCAGAAGCGCTAAGCGTATAATAAGGCAATAACATAAATTCATTAGACAATCCATTTGAAATAATAGTTTGATTGCCATTAAAATGTTTGTTTAATAAAAATGGTCCATCATTTCTACTAAAAAAACCAGCATTCAAATTAACAGCTGCAGCTCCTAGCAATCTAAAATTAAACATTTGTTTTATATTAATATTCAATAATTGTAAGTTATTGGCATTGGAATTATTACTATAATAAAAAGTGTGCTCTAGGGTAAGGGTTGGGTATTTTGATTCAAATCTAATGATCTCATCTGGCCTTATCATAAAACGTTGTCCAAAGACATACTTAATCTTATTATTGATTTGTAGAAAATTAAACTTGTTGAAAGCCAAGGAGTCAATTGATGGGACTAGCGGATTGTTAGAGGTAAATTGCCTCGATGGACGATCAAACCATTTTTGATCTGTAGTATTCACCATAGGACTACTCTTTACAGTCATAACTTCCAAAGTGTGAATACATCCCCTGAATAAACCAATTTGATTGGCGGCACCTATAAAATCTTTATGATAAAGTTTCATAAAATTTCGTTCATCAAATAGCGTATAGATAGTATTGACCGTATTATTGATTGGCCCTCTTTCGTTAATCTGCAATGGGCGTGCACCAAGGTAAACTTTGAAATAGTTACTTTTATCTCTATGGTAATTTCGAGTGAAGTCGGTATTGAAAAACAATTTTTTATTCCCTAGGCCATAGCCTATTTGTGCATGCCATTGATTTGAAGAAAAGTGATCACCAATGCTTCGTTTAAGTAAATTAAAATCGACATCAGCATTCCAACCTTGAACTGTATTATATGCAATACGATTTATAGGCGACTTAATGGTAAAATAAGACCCTATTCCATTTGCATCAGCATTAGTATAAGTATAAGAATTTAAGAAGCTAATGAGTGAAACGCGATTATTGCGCTGGTTAACACTATCGACATAGGCTTTTGAAGTGGTAACAATTCTAATACTGTCCTTTACTGAATAATCTTTAACTTCATCAGGCACTAAAGGGATTGGACGCTGTTGTTGCCAATACAAACTATCTTTTTCATTACTGGATTTGGTAACCTCTAAAACAGGGCCTTTAAAAAAATCGCTAGTATAATTTTGATTCATCTCATAATTACTCATCATACCTAAAACAGTGCCCCTACCTTTAAAACCTAAAAAAGAAAATTTATAATCAAGTGTAGTGCTAAATGGCATCAATAAAGCTTCTGTAACGGGAACCATTATTTGTTTAATAATAAAAGTATCTATTAAAGCGGTAACTTGAGGTTTTGAAAAACTAAGATTGATTGCATAAATACTATAATTATCATCACGAATTTCAATTACGCCAGCAAATACAGGATCAGTGATGCGTTTAGGTACAACACTTATGGTATTTATAGCCAGCCCATTTTCATAATGCACACCAAGCAATTTATATTGATAATATAGGAGGGCATTGGGTGCTATAGGGCTTACCAAACCTCTAGGGGTTAAATTTCCTAACTGCACATTAGGTTCATAAAAATTAAAACGAGTTGAAGCAGCATTATTAAATGTATAACCTTTGGGGCTTCCACTTAAAACACTTGATACTACCCTTTCTTTATAAGCATCATTTTCTCCAACATAGAGAACTGAAACACTTTCACTCAAATAGATAATACCAGTAGTGGTATCCAGCATTGTAGAGAGATCCACTTTCTCGCCCATAATTTTTTTTGGATAATCGGTGATCCGCTGGGTTGACTTTACATAGGCGCTGCAGGTATAGTTTTCATAAAAAGCCAAATGTGCAGCTCTAGCTTGCTGGGCTTTTCTTATAATAGCATATGCAGGATCCTCTGCATTTACATTAATATTCAGCGGGTTTAATTGCAATGCTTCGTTTTGCAAAACAACATCCAAACTCACATCATTTTGACCAACACTTATCAGCGTATCCAATATCTCAAATCCCATCATTCGGTAGGCTACACGATAAGTCCCTGGCGCTAAGGTCAATTTATAAATTCCATCTGCATTGGCACTTGTACCTATGGTGGTACCCACTACATATACACTTGCAAAAGAGATTGGTTTATTTCCCGAATCAAGTACAATTCCTGACAACCATCCAGCTAAAGTCAATTTAGGAATTAAAATAAAATAGAAAATAGCCAAAGTTATGCTAATGTATTTTTTCATAGAGGGCAATTAAATTTTGAACAAAATAATTCCATGAAAATTTTTCTTTATGAATTTGTACAGCTGCACTCATTGTCTCATACTTATTGCCTTTGTAAAAATCAGAAATTGCATCAGCTATACTTGCAGCAAAGGTTGGAACTACATAACCATTAGTCTGATGATTTACTATTTCTGCTAATCCACCAACATTTGTTACCAGCATAGGCACATCAAAATGATAGGCTATTTGGGTTATGCCACTTTGCGTAGCGGAAAGATATGGTTGAACAACAAGATCGGCAGCGGAAAAATATTTATTTACTGATTCTTTAGGTATAAAATAATCATGAAGCAATACATTTTCTTGAAGGCTATGTGTTTCAATAAAATCAATGTAGGAAGCTTTATCTTCATAGAATTCACCAGCTACAATACATTTAATGTTTAATGCTTTTATTTGAGGCATGGCTAGGGCTTGTAGTAGTAATTCAAGTCCTTTATACTTTCTAATAAATCCAAAAAACAGGATTACCTTATCTGATCTATCAAGTGCCAACTTTTCTTTGGCCTGCTCTCTATCAATTTTACTTCCGAAAATATTATAAATTGGATGTGGTGAAACAGCTTTTAAAGGTGCTTTGATAAACTGATCTATTTGCATGGCTACATCATTACTCATAGCCATGAAAGCATCACACTTACTCAAAAAATATTTTATAAAAACTCGATCACCGAATCGTTTTTCATGTGGGATTACATTATCAGTTATGGCAATTACAGGTATTTTTAATTTACGTTTTATTAAATGCGCAATACTACCTAGGCAAGGTGCCATAAAAGGGAGCCAAAAGCGAATGATAACCATATCTGGTTTATAGGCCACAATAGAATTGGCACTTTTGATCCAGTTAAATGGGTTGATACTATTGATGATCGTATGAATGCTAATTGTTGGTGGTGGTGCATCGGTAAATTGCGATTTACCGGGGAATAAAAAATTAGGATACTGAAGACTAAAAGAAAAAATAGCAGTTTGGTGATTGGCTAATTCAAGAGCTGCAGCCAGCGCTTCATTGAAATCTGCAATGCCTCCCCTTAAAGGGTGTGCAGGACCTATGATAGCAATTTTCAAAATTGATGGATTAAATTTTTATTTTCCTTTCAATAAGATAATGATCTCTGTCAGGAGCAGATCTACTTATGAGTTCGCCAAGGAAACCTGCCAGGAAAAGTAAAGTTCCTAGAATCATGCAAGTAAGGGCGATGTAGAATGAAGGTCTATCAGTGATAAGTCTAGCCGGAATATCCTTATACACAAGATAAATTTTACTAGCGCCTAAATAAGCTGCGCTAAAGAATCCTATCAAAAATACCATTGTGCCTAGCAGTCCAAAAATGTGCATGGGTCTCTTTCCGAACCGAGCAATAAAAGTAATACTTAGGAGGTCAAGAAACCCATTAATAAATCTTTCAAGTCCAAATTTAGTGGTCCCATACTTTCGAGCCCTATGTTCAACTGGTTTTTCTACTATCTTATTAAATCCTGCCCATTTAGCAATAACTGGTATGTACCGATGCATTTCGCCATAGACCTCAATGGATTTGACTACTTCCTTACGATAAGCCTTCAAACCACAATTGAAATCATGAAGCGTGTGAATGCCTGACATGCGCCTGGTTATGTAATTAAAAAATTTACTAGGAAGCGTTTTAGAAATGGGGTCATACCTTTTCTTTTTCCAACCACTTACCAGATCATTTCCATCATGCATGATCATTTGATAAAGTGCATGAATTTCATCAGGGCTATCTTGCAGGTCGGCATCCATGGTAACCACCACTTGACCCATGGTAGCCTTGAAGCCTTCATTTAGTGCTGCTGATTTTCCGTAGTTACGCCTAAACTTAATGGCTTTGATGGCTGAATTGCCAGCAGCCAATTGTTCTATTACTTTCCAACTATTGTCTTTGCTTCCATCATCCACCAATATAACTTCGTAGCTATGCTGATGAATCAACATTGCCTTATGGATCCACGCACAAAGCTCAGGAAGGGATTCCTCTTCATTGTACAATGGTATAACTACTGAAATGTCAATCATGAAAAATTAAGCCTGAGGCGTGGTGTCAAAAACGGGTTTGTCTTTTTTAAAAATAGCAGCTAGAATTAATGCATAGAGCGCATAAAAAACGGCTGAGAATAAAAATCCTTTTATTTGTGCTGCAATTTCAAAGCGGTTATTAGACTGTGCTTGTTCCATTGCCTTATTGATATCATCTTCGGATGCCCCCATTTTCTGCATGAACTCCATGGTTTTAATCATAACTTTTTCATTAATCTGTTTTGGATATTCAGTATCAATAAAACCGTACATCACAATATTAAAAATCAAACCTATAGCCCCTGCTAAAATAAGTACTCCAAAAACACATTTGAATGCATCTATGAAAGTACAATAGCCACCATTATCTTTTCTGAAACGACTAACCACTATGATTGGGTAAATGATGGCTATAAGAAGTAGTAGAATAGAAATAACCATCATATTATTAGCAAAGAAATCGGCACCGAGGATGTATAAAACTATGGTAATAATGACGCTAATGGCAGCATAAATAAGTCCATGACGGAGAATGTATTGATTTAACATATTGATTTGTTTAGCAAACAAAAATATAAATAGAAAAGCATTGCATCTAATGGTAAAAAATAAATATTCACATTATTTACCACAGTTTTGGGGATGCCGAATATTTTACTACTTTTGCCACGGGTAAGTCCTACACGACCAGCTCCTGCTAAACTCCCCAGGGCAGGAATGCAGCAAGGGTACGCGGTTGAGCGGTGCGATGTAGTAAGCTTACCTTCTTTTTTTTATATAATGACAGCTTTTCTTAATATTCCTTCAGTTATCGTAGTGCATGCAATTAGCGCTAAAAAAATGTTTAGGTTTGAGCCTTGAAACAAAATAGGATTAGTAATTTTGTCAAAATCTTCAATCATCCTTCAAACTATAAGACAATGAAATTTTTTATCGACACTGCTAACTTATCACAAATTAAAGAAGCCGAATCATTAGGTATATTAGATGGCGTAACCACGAACCCCAGTTTAATGGCCAAAGAAGGAATTACAGGAACAGAAAACATCATTAAGCATTACATTGAAATTTGCAAAATAGTGAATGGAGATGTAAGTGCTGAGGTTATAAGCACTGATTTCAAAGGGATAGTTGAAGAGGGGGAGTATTTAGCCTCATTGCATAAACAAATAGTAGTGAAGGTACCAATGATCAAAGATGGTGTAAAAGCTTTAAAATATTTTTCGAATAAAGGGATTAAAACAAATTGTACCTTGGTGTTTTCTGCTGGTCAAGCCCTTTTAGCAGCCAAGGCTGGAGCTACTTATGTATCCCCATTTTTAGGAAGGTTAGATGATATTAGTTTTGATGGCATGGATTTAATTAGTCAAATAGTTCACATTTACCGCACCTATAATTTTCAAACACAAGTATTAGCAGCTAGCATTCGCAATCCGCTGCACATAATTAAATGTGCCGAAGCTGGTGCAGATGTGGCTACTTGTCCTTTAAGCGCTATAACTGATTTGTTGAAGCATCCGCTTACTGATATTGGATTGGCTAAATTTTTAGCTGATCATCAGCAGGTTCAATCAAAGGCCAGTGTGTAATTAAAAGCTATTAGGGCTTTTTATAAATCGTCAAATTCATATAAAAAATCTATATGAGTACCTGCTGGCATTTCAAAAACTGGTTTAATAATACCATCATGTAGGCTGTAAACCCAGCCGTGAAGGTGGGGTCTTTGTTCTGTTTTCCATGCCTTTTGAATAATTGAAGTTTTAGCCAGATTAATCACTTGCTCTTGCACATTTAATTCAATCAATCTATTGGTTTTAGCTTCATCGTTGGGCAGGCTTTTTATTTCATTGCGATGAAAGCGATATACATCTTTTATATTTCTCAGCCATTTGTTAATGATGCCAAAATTATGTTGAGTCATTGCTGCTTTTACACCACCACAGCCATAGTGGCCACAAACAATAATGTGTTTTACTTTTAAATGTACCACAGCATACTCAAGAACAGAAAGCAAATTTAAATCAGTGTGAACAACCATATTGGCAATATTTCTGTGTACAAAAATTTCGCCAGGTTGGGTGCCAGTTATTTCATTGGCAGGCACTCTACTATCACTACAGCCTATCCATAAGAATTCTGGCGTTTGAAGGTGTTCCAGTCTAGTGAAGAAACCTGGATCATCAGTTACTTTTTCTTTTGCCCAAGCTTTATTTTCAAGAAGCAATCGTTCATATGTTTGCATAAGTAAGTGTTTTATGGTTAGATTTAAATGGTTTATAACTGGTTAAACAAAGAATGGAGCGGCTTGTGAATACTTTTTTTAATTTCTACCTTAATATTCTTGGCTGGTGCTGCTAACATAAAATTATTTATTTCATCTATGATATCTTTGTCAATAAAATCAGCACGTGTGGCATCAATAAATAAAATTGAGTTTTCGGGAATATTACTGAGGCGGTGCTTAAGAATTGGTTTATTTAAAAATGAAACATCTTTTCTAAGTCTAATGAGATAATGATGTTTGTCATTAACAATTAATACTGAGGATCTAAAATTACTTCTAATCATGTAGAACAGGCCCACCCCTATACCTATCATAATTCCAATGAGTAGATCGGAAAGCAAAATAGCTATAATGGTAACTATAAAGGGTACAAATTGATCCCAACCCTTTTTATAAAACTCTTTGAACATATTCAATTTAGTGAGTTTATAGCCTGTGTAAATAAGTATAGCAGCTAGAGAACTTAATGGTATTTTATTAATTACATTCGGGAATAACATAACAGCAAATAACAGCATCAAGCCATGTAGTATGGTGCTTACTTTAGTTTGGGCATTAGCTGTTACATTGGCAGAGCTCCTCACAATCACACTTGTTACGGGCAGTCCTCCAAAAAATCCACTCACTATATTTCCTGCTCCTTGAGCAATCAGCTCCCTATTGGGCGGGGAAATTCTTCGCTGAGGATCTAACTTATCTACCGCTTCGATTCCTAATAAAGTTTCGAGTGAGGCAACAATGGCAAGCTTAAGTGCTATGATCCAAATTTGATAATTTGAGATGGCTTCAAAAAAAGGAAAAGTAATGGCATTGTTGAGTTCAGCTTGGCTAGTGGGTAAGTGCACTAAATGTTCGGTGCTCAAGCTCAATGAAGGGTAAATACTTTCAAAATAGTCGGCTATTAAACTACCTACCACCACTACAATCAAAGCCGCAGGCATTAGCTGACCGATCTTAGTTTGTTTCATCCATTTTGTCTCCCACAATAAGAGAATAATGATACAGGTAATACCGATTATAGCACAGCCAGGAGTGAAATTTTGCATAGCGATTAATATTTCGCTAAAAGTATTTTCATTGTCTACTTGAAAAAAGGATTCATCACCTTCAAAATCTTTATCGCGGCCAATGAGGTGAGGGAATTGCTTCATGATAAGAATAATACCAATGGCAGCAAGCATCCCTTTAATAACAGCGTTAGGCACATAATCACCTAGTACTCCAAGTTTAAGCAGGCCCATTAGAAGCTGAATGGCACCAGCAATAACAACTGCTAGAAGAAAACTAGCATAAGGATTAGCTCCACTTTGAAGTGTAACTAGACTAGCACCTACCACAGCAGTGAGCCCAGCAGCCGGACCGCTAACACTCAATTGTGAGCCACTCACCAATCCCACAACAATTCCGCCAGCCACTCCTGCAATAATACCTGCCATAAGTGGTACTAAATCAGAAACACCCTGTGGGTTACTCGCCTGAGCTATTCCAAGGCAAAGTGGAAGTGCAACTAGAAACACTACAATTGAAGAAGGAATATCTTTATGAAGATTTTTGAAATATTTGGAATACATAGGAATTTTTAAACTGCGATTGGTCAAATGTAAAAAAAGGTTTGCACTTATAATACTGTGAGCAATTAATAAAACTTAGTTAACATAAAATAACTAAACAGAAATAAATAGAATTCAGTAGTAGTTGCAAAATGATGCTTAACTTCGTGAGCCTAAAAAGCAAATTAATTCAGAAAAAATCTCTCCTATCAATGAAGGTTTTTAAATTTTATGGAGAAGCTATCAATGAACGCAGCATAGCTGCCTGCGTAGCATTACTTCAAAAAGGAAACGTAATTATCATTCCCACTGACACTGTTTACGCTTTTGCGGCAGACATCAACAGTTCAGTAGGGGTGGAACAGATTTGCAAAATTAAAAACGTAAAATTACAAAAAGCTAACTTTTCATTTTTATGCAGCGACCTTAGTCACGTATCAGATTACACTCGGCCAATCAGTAATTCCATTTTTAGGCTGATGAAAAATAATTTACCTGGTCCATTCACTTTCATTTTAAATGCCGGTGGAAAGGTGCCAAACTTATTTAAAAGCAACAAAAAAACTATAGGTATTAGGGTTCCGTCTAATGCCGTTTCCATTGCATTGGTAAGAGCTCTTGGCAACCCGTTAATGGTTTCATCATTACATGATGATGATGCGCTTCTAGATTACACAACCGATCCTGAAGTAATAGCTGAAAGATTTGAAAACACCGTGGAAGCCATGATAGATGGAGGTTATGGCGATTTTACTCCTAGCACCGTAATAGATTGTAGTGGTGAAGAGCCCATCATCATCCGAGAAGGGAAAGGAATTATTGATTAATTCCCCCTATTGAATTTTACAGAATCTGGCTTTATATATCGCTTTATCTAGATCAATAGATATTGTATATACCCCATTTGTAAGAGTCGAAACATTAACCAGTGTTTGATTATTGGTAGCCGTTGTTTGCATCACCAACCTGTTACTAGCATCATAAATTTTGATCAAATTATTTCCCAATTCTTTATTAAGAATGGTGATAAAGTCTGATGCTGGGTTAGGAAACAATAACAAGGGTTTCTTAGTTATATCATCAACATTGTTGCCGTTTGCTAAATCATAAATTTCAATATCATCAACAGCAGCTTCAATAAGGCTACCAGTAGCTGCATCTTCAGCCACAAAACGCAAAGAAACCGTAGTGAAAGGTCCAGCAAAATAATCGCTTAGTCTAAAAGCAAATCTTCGCCAATTATGGTCGGCCACAGGAGTGTTTTCTAAAACTTGTGTAAATTGAATGTTGTCTATACTTACAAATGTTTTCCAAGAATCGGTACCTGGCGTTGACCCTTGATCGTTGGAATAAAAACGCCAGTAGGCTATAGCAGGATCGTTAATGGCCCCTATGGAATAGCTGGGAGATTGTATGGTGGTAGCTCCGGCATCCACATCTTGAGTTCCGGCTGGATCGCCAATGGAAGCATTGGCAGTTATGGCGCAATTTACACCAATGGAAGTGTGATCATCTTCAATTTGCACCTGCTCAGTACCGGCAAAAGAGCTCACCGGATCAGCAATTAACCAAATCCCGGTAGTAGCATTATCAGTTGCTGCAGGATTCACGGTCCAATTGATTCCTGAAGTTTCGAGATCATCTAACTGTTCCAAATTGTAACCAACTAATATGAAATAGGGAATATTAGGATCGGCAGCTGCGGCTTCACTAGGTAAAGAGCTTTGAACCACACCACCAGCATCTACAGTGGCTATGTAATAAGACACTATACTTCCTGCAGCTTGCCCGGGAATGGTGGCTTCAAAAGTTGTACCAATGGTATTGAGCATAGGAATGGATGAAAAGCTAGGAGCGTTGTTTACTTTATAAAAAAGCGAAACATTATTTTGAAGAAAGGGCAGTGTATTGGTTAGATTTGCTGAAATTAAAATCCCCGTACCACTTGTGGCAGTAAATAATTCTGTGTGCGATAAGTTGGCGGCATTGGCCAGTGTAATGCCATGCAAATCAAAAGCATCAAGAATAGCTTGCAGGTTAGGTGTACCATTGGCTAAATTTGCATCATCATCATCTGCATAAATGGCTTCAATTAATATATCAGTATACAATTGTCCCTCCTGACCATCTGGTGCATTGGGCAAGGGATAAAAAGTTTGTGCAAATAGGTAATTCATATAGGACCAAGATCCTATGTTTAAATAAGTATCATACCAGCATCCAGCAATGATTTCACCATCCGCATGCACTTGACCCACTAGATCTTGGGGGTACACTTTTTTGTTTACATCGTATCTTCTTACAAAGGCATTTGGATCAGAATCACTAAAGCCAATTCCAAGAATAGGGTTCTGGGTAAGGCTTATTCCCCATACATCACTATACCCCTCGCCCATGGCTCCATTATCAAAAGTAGTTCCATTTTCATCATAAAATCTATTGGTAATTCCATGTCCATACTCATGATAAACTACATCTGCAGCTAATGAAAGTGCATAGCATCCACCAGCAGTTACATAAAAGTTGATTGAACTTCCATCATAGAATGCATTGCAACTACCGTCAGTTCTACTTACCCGAACCTCAAGTGGTACATCAAGTGCATTAAACGATGGCAAATAACTCTTCATATAATCATGAATGATATTAGTATGATGATAGGCATTGATCTCTTCATCAGTACCCGCTTGATTCCAAGAAATAATGTTGCTACCGGGATTTAGCGTAGTGACAAAACTAGTGGGATTACCACCGGTGGTTCCAGTAAATACCCTAGCCCAGGGACCTTCAAAAGAAACAGTTGCATTTACACTAGATGTGTTGGTAAGAAAAATTTGACCAAGGCTATCAGCAAAAAAATCATTCCCGGCCACATTGATTTTACCATATTGCATCACACCAGTAGCAGTAGGATTGTAGGGATGTGTGGGATAGATGGTGCCATTTAAACTTATATCAATTGCATGGTTTACTTTGTTTACTCTATAAAGAACTTCACCGGTAAGCGCATCCACATAAGTTTTATATTTCATCAGTTCATTACCATTTTTGAATGACAAATTGCATCTATATATCAATTTATAATTATAAACCAACTTTACAGGAAGAGGAAGAATAGCCAACTCCGGAGTATCACTTCCAACAAATTCAGCATTGACCCCCATCTTTCCGGCAGCCATTGCAGCTTCGGGCGTAATACTTGGTTGCGTGCTTATTTGTAAGTTAGGCATGTAGTCCAAACCAAATAATAGCAGCCTGTTATCATGACTAACTTTGAAAGTTACCTTGCTATCAATTACGGGTAAACCTCTATAAATTTGTGAAAAATTATAATGCAAATATCGATCACTGCGAGGAGCTGATTCAAAATGCAATTCGTTAGTGTTGAGGTTAAATATACTCAATTCACTTTGTAACAATTGCAAAAAGTCATTAGCTACAAGCGAACCACTATGCAGTTGTATGCTACCTCCATAAGCACGATGAGGCAACCCCGATGACTGATTAAATAATACCTGCCAGCCAGGGTGAACTTGATTAAACGATTGCCATTTAGCTTGGTTGAACAATAGCTTTTGTATTTCACTATCGACTTTATTTTCCTTACCATAGTACCTCACCTCAGCAGCATCCTTTACATGATTAATGTCATGAGATCCAAAAGAAATTAAAGAAGAAATTAAAAAGGAAAAAAATAAGAAATTTTTCATTGTGAAAGCTTTGAGAATGAAATTGATTTGATAAATATAGCGGCATTCATTGCCTTTAATGTAATCAAATATAGGCAAATAAATGAAATTACAAATGCATTAATAAGAATCTGTATTTTTGCTGACAATTGAAGAACAACACGTTTACAATTTTGTTTCCACTGCATGTATCTACACGATGATCAGACGTTAACCCTATTCGAATTTGATAAGGTACGAGAACATATAGCAAGTCATTGCCGCCATGCCACCTCCACCCAGATGGCTCTCAAATTAAGCCCTATTATGGATCGAGCAACACTGAAATTAAAGTTAGCTCAGGCAAATGAATTCCAAAGTACTCAAAATGGCGCCTACCCTTTTCCCGATAGCACTTTTGAAGATTTCAAAAAAGAAGTTCAACTACTTTTGTTAGAAGGATCGGTATTGACTGAAAAATCATTCCATCAATTAAGACTAGGGTTAACACTTTCTAATCATCTACTTAAATTTATTGCCGATAGAAGTCAATTTTTACCTTCACTAAATTTTCTCATTGAAAAATTAAGCAATCAACAAGATACGGTAAATGCCATAGATGAAATTATTGATCAGCAGGCACAGGTTAAATCTAGCGCAAGTAAGGAATTGACCAATATCAGAGCTACCTTACACCACCTTCACCGCGATGCAGATAAAAAATTTAACCAACTAGTGAATGAACTGCGAAAGAAGGGCTACTTACGCGATAATAAAGAAAGTTTTTTTAATAATAGAAGGGTGATATGCATGCTCAGCGAGCATAGGCGATCTATCGGAGGTATAGTGCACGGAAGAAGCGATAGCGGAAAAACTACTTTTGTGGAACCAGAAGAATTGGTGGAAATTAATAATGAAATAGCTGCACTGGAACAAGATGAGCTTCATGAAATCAATCGATTACTGCGCATTCTAACTGATAGCCTTCGCATTGATGCAAGTCAAATAAAGCTGCACCATCATTTTTTAATGGAAATAGATTTGTTGCGAGCCAAAAGCATCTTTTCAAGAAGCATTGGAGGACAATTGCCACAGATAGAACAAGAACCCATATTAGCATTAGATCAGGCTGTTCATCCCCTACTCTATCTTCAAAATAAGAAAAGTGGAAAGCAAGTAATTCCGCTTTCCATTTCCTTGAATAAAGAAAAAAGATTGGTGATAATAAGTGGCCCTAATGCCGGAGGAAAATCTATTGTTCTTAAAACAATAGGGATCTTACAAATTATGTTCCAAAGCGGGCTATTGATACCTGTAAAAGAAAAAAGTCGGCTAAGTTTTTTCAATCATCTTCTAATAGATATTGGTGATGCACAAAGTATAGAGAATGCATTAAGTACCTATAGTAGTAGGTTAATCAGAATGAAATCTATCTTGGCAACTGCCAATCAAAGATCGTTGGTATTGATAGATGAATTTGGTACTGGAACAGACCCTGAATTGGGTGGAGCTATTGCAGAGGTGATGTTGGAAGAGTTGAGCAAAAAGAATGCATTTGGAATACTCACCACCCATTATACCAACATTAAATTGATAGCCTCCAAATTAGCAGGTGCACTGAATGCTAATATGCAGTTTGATCCCGCAACGCTGAGTCCAAAATATCAATTGGTTATAGGAGAACCAGGTAGCTCATACACTTTTGAAGTGGCCGAAAAGATTGGCTTGCCAAAATCAGTATTAGAAAGAGCAAAATCAAAGGTACAACGTGAAAAAATAAAATTGAATTCACTATTAGCTGACCTACAATCGCAAAAGAACAACCTTAAGCAGAACCAAGAAAAACTAGAAGCAGCCATTACTAAGGCAGAAAACAGCGCTTTAAAACTAGACCAATTGCAGGAGAAGATTTCTAAAAATGCCAACATAGATCAACAGAAAAAAATAAATAACCAGTTATTTATAGATTTAGGGAAAAAATTAAATAGTTTGATTAATGAATGGGAAAAGAGTAAAGATAAGAAAGGTATATTCAAAAAATTTGCTGGACTTATGAATGTAGAATACAAAAAACGCGCTGCAGAAAATACGCCTGAAAAAGCAAGTCAAAGGCAACAAAAGAAATTGGAGTATTTACAAAAAACACTACAAGTTGGAATGAACGTTAGAGCACTCCAATCAAAACAAGTGGGTCAAATAGAGCAGATAAAAAAGGATGAAGTGTTGATCAACTATGGTGGAATGAAAATGACTGTGGCTATGGTGAATATTGAAATAGTTAATGAACAAGAAAAGAAAGTAAAAAAGGAATCGAATACTTCAACAAAAGTTTAAAGATTAACAAAAATTAACGCAGTCACTAAAAGTAAAATTTTATCTTTGTTAAGCTGCATGAAACATATTTCTTTTTCCCTATTGCTCACCTTCTTCTTCATCCCCTCACTTTGGAGTATGGCCGAAGCTCCAAAAGATTATATTACCACACGAACTACGAATCGTCCGAAAATAGATGGCAAATTGAATGATGAATGTTGGAAAACATTACCCGAAGCAACTGACTTTACAGAGAATGATCCAGTTCAAGGGAGGCCCAGCGCACAGAAAACTGTGGTTAAACTTACTTATGATAACAATGCCATTTATGTAGCCGCTATGATGTATGACACCCAGCCCGATTCTATGTGGTTTCAGTTGGGTGATCGTGATGATTTTATTCAGCGATGTGAGAACTTTAGATTTTTGATTGATACATACAATACCAATCAAGATGGCTATGAGTTTAAGGTGCATGCATCAGGAGTACAAGCTGATTATAGATTTCAAGATAATACTTACAATGGTGTTTGGAATTCAGCTGTTCAACTATTACCTAATGGTTGGAGTGTGGAAATGGAAATTCCGTATGCTGCTATTCGTTTTTCAAATGCTTCAGAACAGGTTTGGGGATTTCAATTTACTAGATACATAGCCCGAACAAGAGAATTTAGTCAATACAATTTAACTGAAAGGGGTGCACCCAACCCACAAGTACAATGGGGAAGGTTAAGAGGAATTAACAACATCATTTCTCCTATACGATTGTCGCTTACGCCCTATCTAGCAGCAACAGCAGATAGATTGCCACTGACCCAAAACTCACCCACCACCTATGCAAACAAATACAATATCACTGGCGGGGCTGATATTAAGTATGGTATCAATGAAAGCTTTACACTTGATATGACGCTATTGCCAGACTTTGGACAAGTGAGAAGTGATGATAGGGTTAAGAATTTAAGCGCATTCGAAGTAATCTTTAATGAAAACAGACCATTTTTTAATGAAGGGATAGAACTCTTTCAACGTGGAAACCTATTCTACAGCAGAAGAATTGGGCAGTACCCTTCGCAAGCAAGAAATGCATTTAACAATTTATCTCCGAATGAAATAGTAGATATAAATCCAGATAAATCAAGATTACTAAATTCATTTAAAGTATCAGGAAGGACCGAAAAAAAATTAGGTATCGGAATTTTCAATGCCATTACCGCGCCTACTTATGCCATTATAAAAGACACCCAAACCGAAAACACCCGTAAGGTGCTCACAGAACCCTTAATTAACTATAACATTTTAGTTGCGGACCAACAATTTGGAAGTAATAGTAGTGCCTATTTAATCAATCTAAATACCAATAGAGGCAAAGAATTTACTGATGCCAATGTAACTGGAGCCGGATTAAACTTACAAGATAAGAAACAACAATATCAAATAAGTGGATCTTTTGTAAATAGCTATCGACACAAACCATCTAATGCATCTGCCAGCACTGAGGCCACCACAGAAAAAGGTAGTTTGTGGAATGCAAACATTCGAAAAATCAACGGCCATTGGCGGTGGAGCGCTTTTACGGAATGGGTAAGTCCCAATTACAATATCAATGATATGGGCTTTAATTTTTACCTCAATTATATTTATAATGAGGCAGCACTTAGCTATAACCAATTTACACCTTTTGGAAAAGTATTTAAAGAGGGGAATGTGAATATTGGCTATACACCCATCTATCAATATGATAATAAAAGGAAAATTTCTGAGGCTATCAATATAAATGCCTTTATTATGACCTTAAAATTCTTTGCAGTATTCATTAATCATAATGAAGAATTGATTTCATCGATTGATAATTATGAACCACGTTACCTTGGCCGGATATTCATCAAACCAAAAGAGTCTTATACCAATATCTTCTTCAGCACCAATTATGCCAAAAGATTTGCGCTTGACTGGGGAGGCGATTATGGAGTACGGAATCCATACAATGGTAGTTACAAAGAGATATTTCTTAGCCCCATCTGGAAAGCTAACGATCATTTCACCATTACACTCAGGCATATGCATTCTATTGCCGACAATGACTTAGGGTACATTAGCAGTCTAAACATAGACAGCATTTATATTGGTCAACGAACTATTAATACCATAGTAAATAATATAAATATCAAATATTTAATTAAAAATGGACTAAGTATCGCCCTCAATAACAGGCATTATTGGGCAAGAGGAAAATATAAAGCCATACACTTTCTTAATTTGGACGGTACCTTAGCAAAAGACGATACACAATCTAATGACCAAAATTTATTAGATGGATATTATTTTAACTCCAATTTTTTCAATGTTGACCTTGTATTGACATGGCAATTTGCCCCCGGAAGTAATATTATTCTCACCTA
>JBDKJS010000073.1:0-5423 GCA_039806065.1 Bacteroidota bacterium
AATTATCGCGCGACCCTAAGCCCCTGCCCACCCTCACGCTCAATCCTTCGGTGAAATCAATTTTTGATTTCACATTTGATGATATTCAAATCAATCATTACCACCCACATCCTGCTATAAAAGCACAGGTGGCTGTATAATTTTTTTTAACCAATGATTCTTTCGCATATTGTAGCCATAGCCTCTAACCATGCCATTGGTAGAAATAATAAATTGCTCTGGTCCTTGCCTGATGATATGCAATTTTTTAAACATAAAACGCAAGGCCATTGCATTATCAGCGGGCGAAAGAATTATGAAAGTATCCCCACTAAATTTAGGCCTTTGCCTAACAGAACAAATATTGTGGTGTCTCGCAGTATGGCTTACCAGGCCAACGGAGCCATCGTTTGTGAATCCATAGCTGATGCCATTACGCAAGCTAAACAGCATGATGAAACAGAGTGCTTCATCATAGGCGGAGGCGAAATTTATAAACAGACTATGCACCTTATCAATAAGATTTATCTTACCAAAATAAATTACACTTTCGAGGCTGATACATTTTACCCACCCATCAATTGGGCCGAATGGAAAATAGTAAACCAGTCAGAACACTCTCGTGATGCCAAGCATGCTTACGATTTTATCTTTTATGAATTGGTGAAAATTTAAAATTCTGTTATGAAAATTTTAGTGATTGATAATGTGCATCCGGTTTTCTACCAATCATTGCCACAGCATGCCATTTGTATTGACGCCACTAAACTTAGCAGTGATGCTATCCAGCCACTTTTGCATGATGTGCAAGTAATAGTTATTCGCAGCCGTTTAGCTATCGATAAAGCTTTCATAGACGCAGCGCCAAACCTTAGAGTAATACTTCGGGCGGGCGCTGGTTTGGAAAGTATTGATACAGATTATGCGCAGGCTAAAGGAATAGCTTGTTTTAATTCGCCAGAAGGAAATCGTGATGCTGTGGCCGAACATGCCATGGGCATGCTGTTAATGCTGCTTCATAGACTGCATTTAGCCAATGCCAGCGTGAAAAAAGGCGAATGGCAACGTGAATCTTTTAGAGGTACTGAGCTCGGTGGCAAGCGAGTGGGCATCATAGGTTATGGTCATATGGGAAGTACGTTTGCCAAAAAATTAAGTGCTTTCAATTGTGAATTGTTAGTGTATGACAAATATAAATCACCTATAGCTGATCCCTTTGTTAGGCAAGTATCGCTGGCAGAGCTGAAGCAGCAAAGTGAGATTATTAGCTTGCATGTACCTTTGACAGCAGAAACCACTCATTATATCGACCAGAATTTTATAGCTGAATGCAAGCATCCATTTATACTCTTGAATTTGGCGCGTGGAAAATGCGTTCAAACCGAAGCTCTGTTACAAGGTTTGGAATCAAAAAAAATAAAAGGCGCTTGCCTTGATGTGAATGAGTATGAAGACACATCCTTCAACCAAGGAGCCTGGCACCATCAGTTACTACCACATTGGGAATCACTCAAACAGCATGATGATGTAATTCTTACCCCTCATATTGGAGGATGGACAGTGGAAAGTTTTTATAAAATAGCACAAGTACTCGCCAGCAAATTAATGGAATACCAACTAGTGCCATGAAACGCAAGAAGCAATTTTTATATTGGGCCCTGGTGGTATGGAACATTGGCACGCTACAAGCCCAAGTGACTATTGAAGCCGGTAGGGGATTCATCATACCCCACCGACCATCAATGAAACACCTCATTAAAAAACCAATCCATCATTTACAAATAGGCTATAGAATCAATGCCAATCCTACTTCTGCTATGATGCAAGCATACCGGCATCCATCCTTTTATTTAAAAGCCTTGGCGCTAGAGTGGGGCAATCCATCACAGTTGGGCATGGGTTTGGGAGTGGTAGGAGGGGTTCAGTGCTACTTATCGGCTCAAAGAGTCAATTCCATATTTATGGGATGGGGCATGGGAATGGCTACCCAATCATTTCAAAGATTAGAAAATTATAAAAATAATGCCATAGGCTCTTTCCTCAATACGGTGGTACAATTGCAATACCACCATGTTTTATGGCGCAATGAAACCAATACATTGCAAGCATTGCTGGATCTCACCCATTTTTCAAATGCCAGTTATAGCACACCTAATTTGGGGATCAATAGTATTACACTGGGCGCTGCTTACAGTTTTGGAACCAAGTCCATTTCCGCTGGTACCACTGCATTGCCAGAGGCTCCCTATAGCATGGTGCTGGAGGCTAGTGCAGCAGGTTTTTTAAAGGAAAATTACCCGCCTGATGGCGAAAAATTTTTTGCACATACTTTTTCCATAGCTGCTGGCCATCGCACAGGTTATAAATCAAGCTGGCTGCTGCGCTATGATTATTTTTTTGATCAAAGCCTTGCCTACAAAACAAATCCGAGCAATACTTCGCTCCAAAACAGGCATGGCCTTGCTTTAGAACACCAACTCCACTTTAGTAAGGTAACATTGCTATTGGGCATGGGAGCCTATGTTCGTGCAGCGTATCGAGAGGATGGGCCGCTCTATCACCGTATCACCCTTCGGTATCATTTTATTGAAAACTTGTTTTTAAATATCGGACTCAAATCTCATTTCGCTAAGGCTGATTATGCCGAAATAGGTTTAGGCATTAAATTGTTTCGCTAAATGACTAAGTATTTTTTAACCTTCCTGCTATTCCTTACCTTTGGTTGCAAGAAAGATCATCGGCTTGATTGCCTCACCTCATTTGGTAAAATTGTTTCGCAACAAAGGCTAGTGCCCCCTTTTCATACCCTCATTGTGGATCAAACAATGAATGTAACCATCCTACCTGATACCCTTTTCAGAATTGATGTAATCACCGGCCAAAATATAATTACCGGCATTGCCACTACGGTAGATCAGGGCACGCTTGCTATTGCAGATCATAATAAGTGCAATTGGGTTCGCAGTAGTCAAAATCAAACCATAGTGGTGGTGCATTGTAAGAATGTGAATACCATCATTCACAATGGTGTGGGCACCATAACCCTACTTGGATCCATTACGCCACATACCCTCACCATCAATAATTGGAGCAGTGGCAATATAGCGTTGCACACCCAATGCGACTCACTCAAAATCATTCAACATGTGGGAGTGGGTGATGTAAGCGCCACAGGCAGCGCACCTTACCTTCAAGTTTACAATGCCGGCAATGGCCGGTCGCAGTTTCAATCCTTTAATGCCACCACCGTAGAGGTGGACCAGCGTAGCACCAATGATGTGACCATAGCAGCACCCACCAAGCTTATCTGCAGCATTATAAGTCTGGGCAATGTATATTACACCGGTTCGCCCATTATTGATTTGAAAAAAAATGGTGCAGGCAATCTTATCCGCTATTAGCAAATTGATTACTTTCGCGGCTCATTATGCTTTTATCGCTTAGCAATATATCATTCGAATTCGGAGGTAGGTATTTATACAAAGACGTTTCATGGCAGATCAATGCCGGAGAAAAAATAGGACTCATCGGAGCCAATGGAACCGGAAAATCTACCCTACTCAGAGTTATTACCGGACAGTATCAAGTAGAAAGTGGCACCATCAATAAGCTGCGAAACCTTTCCATCGGTTTTTTAAATCAAGACCTACTATCCTACAACACACAAGAAAGCATCCTTCATGTGGCCATGCAAGCTTTTGAAGAGGCACTTCAAGTACAAGATAAAATTAACGAACTGCTTCTCAAAATAGAAACCGATCATTCTGAAGAAGTGCTCCATCAGCTGCACGACCTTCAGCTAAAATTTGATCACCTTGATGGATACAATTTACAACATAAAGCCGAAGCACTTCTTGAAGGTCTGGGCTTTGCTACCGCTGACCTTAACCGCCCCATGAATCAATTCAGTGGTGGATGGCGCATGCGTGTTATGCTTGCCAAAATCATCCTGCAAGAGCCAGATATTCTCCTGCTCGATGAACCAACCAATCACCTCGATCTTCCATCTATTAAATGGATAGAAGAATATCTAAGCAATTACGCTGGCACCATCATCATCGTTTCGCACGATAGGTATTTCCTTGACAACATCGTTACCAGCATAGTAGAGGTAAATCACCAACGACTTTATCATTACAAAGGAAATTATACCGATTTCCTAGAGCAAAAAGCTGAACGCGATAGCTTGCAGCAATCACGGTTCGATAATCAACAGAAATATATCAAGGAACAACAGCAACTCATCGACCGATTTAAAGCAAAAGCCTCCAAAGCCAAAATGGCCCAGTCAAGAATGAAAATGCTGGAACGAATGGATCGTGTAGATGAAGTGGCATCAGATGCCGCTGCTGCTAAATTCAAATTCAATATTGGTACACAGCCCGGCCGAACACTCAAAGACCTGGCCATCCAAAACAAAAGCTATGCACAACAACAAATACTTAACAACACCCAGTGCAAAGTACTCCGTGGCGATAAAATAGCACTCATAGGAGCTAATGGAAAAGGAAAGTCAACATTGCTGCGCATGCTCCATCAAAGCGAACCCTTCATCGGCCAATACATCGATGGGCACAATGTAAACACATCATTCTATGCACAGCACCAACTCGAAAGCTTAGACCTCAACCTCGATCCGCTCGAAGAACTCATCCGCTTTGCGCCCGATCGAACCGATGGAGAAATAAGAAAAATACTTGGCTCATTCCTCTTCAGCGGTGACGATGTGTATAAGAAAATTAAAGTACTCAGCGGAGGCGAAAAATCAAGAGTAGCACTTGCTAAATTGGTTCTCAGCAATGCCAATTTTCTCCTGCTCGATGAACCCACCAATCATCTCGACATGAAAACTGTCAACACGCTCATCGATATACTCAATGATTATGAGGGTAGTTTTGTAGTAGTTAGCCACGACCGCTATTTTTTTTCAGAAATAGCCAATAAAATCTGGTACATCGAAGATGAACAAATAAAGGAATATCCGGGCAGCTACCATGAGTTTGAAGAGGCACGTGCCGAAGCCCTAGCACGCCAAAACACCATAAAGAAGGAACAAAAAACACAACGCGAATCAAAAGATAAAAAAAATACCACCGAACCTAAAAACCAAAAGGCCGCCATTCAAAAAAAACTGGATCACACCGAGGCGCAGCTCAAGCAAACCAAACTAGCCATTGCCCAACAAGAATTAGCCATGGCCCAGCCCCAGATATTTAATGACAAATCGCAACTGCAAGCAGCAGTAACCCAAGTGCAACAACTCAAAGAAACCCAAATCACCCTCCAAGCTCAGTGGGATCAACTTTTCGATGACTTTGCTAATATAACCGATTAACCCCCCACCTATATAGTGGTGCGGCATCACCTCCACAGCCATCGATCATCAGCAGTGCCGGTGTTCGCTCATAGTGCCGCCAAAAAAAGTTTTTTTTGGCGGCAGCTAA
>JBDKJS010000074.1:0-4100 GCA_039806065.1 Bacteroidota bacterium
ACAATTTGGAAGCCCTATTTTCGTTAAATTTTCAACAAAAACACTGTGTAGAATAAGTGGAGATAGTTGCCTTTCAAAGGCAGAAAAGCTACCTTCGCGCCACTTTTAAGTAGGTAAAATGTTAAAGATTGCAGTAATAGGCGTAGGTCATTTGGGCAAAATCCATTTAAGACTTTGGAAAGAAATAAGCCATGTGCAATTAGTTGGTTTTTTTGATGCCGATGCAACCATAGCTCAAAAAGTAGCTACGGAGTTTGGCGTTCCGTTTTTTGAAAATCTGAATGAGTTATTGGATGCATGCGATGCTGTGGATATAGTGACACCCACCCTTAGTCATTTTGAAATTGCCAGCGCAGCCATTAAAAAATTTAAACATGTATTTATAGAAAAGCCTATAACTCGTACAGTTAATGAATCAAAAAAATTAGTTGCCTTAATAAGGGAAGCTAATGTAAAAGGCCAAGTAGGTCATGTGGAGCGATTCAATCCAGCATTCACAGCCGCTCGTGATTCATTGACCCAACCGATGTTTATCGAAGCACATAGACTTGCAGAATTTAATCCTCGTGGTACTGATGTATCGGTAGTGCATGATTTAATGATTCATGACTTAGACATAGTGCTCAGCGTAGTAAAGTCACCAATAAAAAGATTACTAGCCAGTGGAGTGGCAGTAGTAAGTGACAGTGCAGATATTGCCAATGCTCGAATTGAATTTCACAATGGCTGTATATGCAATTTAACAGCAAGCAGAATTAGCATGAAGAACATGCGTAAAACAAGATTCTTTCAAAAGGATGCATACATAGCAGTAGATTTTTTAAAAAAGAAAACAGAAATAGTTAAATTAAAACCCTTGGAAGGTGAAGCCGGCCCTCTTGATGTTACCATTGACTTGGGCCCTAATAAAGGGTCCAAGGTAATTTATTTTGACCTTCCAGAGGTTCCAGCAAACAACGCCATCCGTGATGAGTTACAAAACTTCACGGATGCCATTTTAAATGACCAACCAATAATAGTTACTATTGAAGCAGCCCATCAAGCACTCAAGGTTGCCGAATCTATTAATGATAAAATTTTACAATCGTTAAATTTATCATCGCCTGCATGAAAAAACTTGTACTCCTATACATACTATTTTTTTTTACCGGATGCGAGCTCATCAATCCTGATGAAGCCATTCCGGGATATGTACAAGTCAATAACCTTTCCTTGCAAACTGACCTAGCTACTCAAGGTAGCAACAATGCTAAAATCACTGATGCATGGCTTTTTGCGAATGGCCAAGAAGTAGGGGTATTTGAATTAGGAAAAGCAGCACCCATTATTCCAACAGGTATAGTAAAACTTAGCATACAACCTGGCATTGTAGTGAATGGTATAAATGGGATGCGCACTGCTTACCCATTTTACAATGCTTTAGATACAGTATTCAATTTAAAACCCACGGATGAGGTAAATTTTAATCTGAATTTTACTTACAGTGCCAATGCTACCTTTGCCCAAATAGAAAACTTTGAAGGAAACCTATCACTTCAGCGTGTAAGCGGGACCGACACCATTATGACCATAAGTCAAAATGCACAATCGCTAGAAGGTTTTTTTGGGCATGTAATCATGGACGATGTGAGACGAAATTTCAACTACATATCATCATTTGGATATTTACTACCGATCACTACACCAAGCTATTGTGAATTAAACTTTATGTGTACCGAAGAATTCACTGTTGGCATCAATACATTGAGTGTTCAAGGCAATTTTAATGATGACATAGTAACACTAAAACCAACTTCGATATGGAAAAAAGTGTACATCAATTTAAATGATATAATTAAAACTATTCCCAATCCCATAGCACATAAAATTTACATCAAGGGCTTTAAACAAACTACGGGCGGAATTAGCGAAATAATGATTGACAACTTAAAAGTAATTTACTAGTTGAATGAAGAAAAGACTTGAAACGCTCTTATTTATTCTATCAGATGCTATTGCTGCGGCTGGTGCTTGGGGCCTTTTTTATATTTACAGGAAAGAGGTAATCGAAACGGAAAAATTTGGTTACAACATTCAGGTGGCATTTGACAATAAATTTATTTTTTCTATTCTCATCATTCCGTTTTTTTGGCTGGTAATCTACACTTTAATGGGCAATTACCGTGATGTTTACCGTAAATCAAGATTAAGAGAATTTGCCCAAACAATTTCTGTGAGTATTATTGGCGTGTTGGTTATATTTTTTGCATTACTGCTTGATGATGAAGTAGCAAGCTACCGAAGCTATTACCAGTTGTTTTTCACTTTACTTGGTTTACATGTACTACTCACTTCAGGATTAAGGGCCATCTTAAGTACGCGCATAGTGCATAAAATAAGGTCGGGTGAAATCGGATTTAGCACTATCATAATAGGGAGTAATCAGAATGCATTGAACCTGCTTGAACAAATGCAAAAAGAATTGAAAGGTGAGGGTTATGATTTTAAGGGATTTGTGACTGTTGAAGGCAATAATGATTCGTTGCTAGCACCAAGGCTTAACTATTTAGGCAATTATACACAAATACGAAATATTATCAAACAACATAATATTCAAGAAGCGATCATAGCTATAGAATCAGCAGAGCACAAAAGGTTGAATAAAATTATATCTGAGTTAGAGGATTTACCAATAATTGTAAAAGTTATTCCAGATATGTACGATATTCTTTCAGGCTCAGTAAAGATGAACGCAATTTTTGGCGCTCCACTTATAGGCATATCGCAAGAAATTATGCCTCCATGGCAACTTTTCATTAAGCGCACCATAGATATAGTAGCCTCATTGGTAGCCTTAATTTTCTTCTCACCACTTTACCTATTCACAGCGGTAGGTGTACTGCTGAGCAGTAGAGGGCCTATTTTTTATTCTCATGAACGAATTGGATTGCATGGAAAGCCATTTAAGATTTACAAATTTAGATCTATGCACACTGATGCAGAAAAAGGTACCCCAAAACTATCAAGCAAGCATGACGATAGGATCACAAAGTTTGGCCGATGGATGCGTAAATCTAGAATTGATGAAATTCCTCAGTTTTACAATGTACTGATAGGCGATATGAGCATAGTGGGGCCACGCCCTGAACGGCAATTTTTCATTGATAAAATAATGGAAGTAAATCCACATTACAGGCATTTACACAAAGTAAGGCCGGGCATAACTAGTTGGGGTCAAGTAAAGTTTGGTTATGCCGAAAATGTTTCACAAATGGTAGAGCGTTTAAAATATGATTTAATATATATAGAAAATATGAGTCTTGCGCTTGATTTTAAAATTATGATTTATACAGTACTCATCATTGTACAGCATCGTGGAAAATAGGCCTGCTATTGTTGTTTTAAAATATATTGCGGCTATCAAAAATAAAACAAAAATTAAACTATCATTGCTTAGTACAAAATTACAATCAGTAAATAAATATATATAATAATACTAAACTTAAATTATGATCAAGATTGAAAAAGTAACCGTAATTGGAGCTGGCACTATGGGGAATGGAATTGCACATGTGTTTGCCCAGTATGGTTACCAAGTAACAATGGTAGACATTGCTACCACAGCTTTAGAAAAGGGACTCGCTACTATTGCCAAAAACTTAGACCGCATGGTAAGCAAAGAGAAAATTACTGAGGCACAAAAAAGCACCACCTTAGCAAATATCAAGACCGCTACCAGTATTGCTGAAGGGGTTTCTTCAGCAGATTTAGTAATAGAAGCTGCTACTGAAAATGTAGCTATTAAGTGTAAAATGTTTGAAGAAATTGATGCTGCGGCTCCTGCCAAAGCCATTCTTGCTAGTAACACAAGTTCGATTTCTATAACTAAATTAGGAGCTCACACCAATAGACCACACCAAGTAATTGGAATGCACTTCATGAATCCTGTGCCTATGATGAAGTTGGTAGAAATAATTAGAGGCTTTGAAACTAGTGAAGAAGTAAAAGCAACCATAGTGGACCTGAGCCGCAAGTTAGAAAAAGTACCTGCTGCTGTGTTTGATTATCCAGGGTTTGTGAGCAATAGAATTCTTATGCCACTTATTAACGAAGCCATTTAT
>JBDKJS010000075.1:0-3807 GCA_039806065.1 Bacteroidota bacterium
ACATCACTTTTAGATAAGTTAGATCCTGTAGCTCAAAGAATTGGAGCGGTGAATACAGTAGTGGTGAAGCGTGATGGCTTATCAGATAAAATTTATCTAGAAGGCTACAATACAGATGCCGATGCTTTTAGAGAAGCACTTGCACCCATTATAAGACCCCATCACAGAAGAGCGCTAATACTTGGCACAGGTGGTGCCTCTAAAGCTGTAAGTTATGCACTTACTAAAAATAATATGGAGCATTTCTTTGTAACCAGACACCCTTCCAAATTTCATTATTGCTATGCCGATTTAAATCACAATGCCATGCGGTTATTCCAGGTGATTATTAATACCACACCATTAGGAACCTATCCTAATGTGAATGACTGTGCTCCTATCCCCTATGAAATGCTCACTAATAAACATCTTTTGTTTGATTTAGTTTACAACCCTGCTCAAACCAAATTTTTACAATTAGGGAAAGATAAAGGCGCATTCATACACAATGGTTTTAGAATGTTAAAGTTGCAAGCTGATAGAAGTTGGGAAATTTGGAACAACCAGCACTAACTGTAACTTTGAAAAGAAAATAAAATTTATTGTCCGTATGAAAATTATATGCGTTGGTAGAAACTATGTGGCACATGCAGCCGAACTCAACAATGCCATACCTGAGAAACCAGTTATTTTTTTGAAGCCCGACACAGCGCTGCTTCAGCAAAACAAATCATTTTTTATTCCTGATTTCACAAAAGAAGTACATCACGAAATAGAAATGGTATATAAAATTTGTAAGGAAGGAAAACATATAGCTAAAAAATTTGCAAATAGATATTATGATGCAGTTACAGTTGGCATAGATTTTACGGCCCGTGACATTCAACAGCAACAAAAAGAGAAAGGCTTACCATGGGAAATAGCAAAAGCCTTTGACCATTCTGCCGCTATTGGCGAATTCGTTTCCTTTGATCAGGCTGCACACAGTAAGGCTACAATAAATCTTACAATAAATGGCGAATCAAGACAGCATGGTTGCATTGCAGATACTTTATTTCATATTGATGATATAATAGCCTACATCTCAGCGATTATTACTCTAAGAAAAGGTGATTTAATTTTTACCGGTACTCCATCGGGAGTAAGTGCTGTTAAAAAAGGAGATCGTTTGCAAGGATATTTAAATGGAGAATGTCTTTTTGATTTTTTAGTAAAATAAAAAAAGCTGCCAAAATTTTTGACAGCTTTATTCAATACTTAAAATCAAATTTAATTGGTGAAAATAATTTTTGCTGTAGCTGTTTCTGTTGGAGTTGAAAGCCTCACAAAATATAAGCCTTGCGATAAATTCATTGCTTTTAAATCTATGGTGGTTTGATAGCTTCCATTTTGTAGAGATCCATTGGTAAGGCTTAGCAGTACTTTTCCTTGTGCATCTATGAGGTGTACCACTGGTCTTACATTAGCAGAAGTTTTAAAACTTACATTTACCAATTGCTGTGTTACAGAAGGATACACTCCCAAGTTTAAAGAAGAGGAATTGTTTAGCGATGTACCAATAGGAACAAAATTTGCAGAAATGCTATCAGCAGCTACAATATTAGCCTTATTTAACATCACATTTGATGGGTTTGCCAATGTAGCATTAGCAGTAGTATAGTTTGAAAACTGATAACCGCTTCCTAAGCCTGCCACAGCTTGTAGCAAAATATCTATACCACTATAGTAGTTTCCGGTGTAGGGGAATTGGGTGATATCAAGTGAATTAATTTTCATTGTTGCTGCTGCGGCACTAGGATCTACATTATAGGTTACAGGATAAGGCCCATTCAAGCTATAGCAATTGTTCAACGATTGTGCGGCAAGAACGCACCGATCTTCAATAAATGCGCGGAGCACATTGTAGTTGGAAATCCATCCGTTGTAGGAGCCGAACCATCTTGTAGCATGCTGCGCCATTTCAGGATTAATTACATTTTTAATACTATCCAATCTGCTTAACATAACATCACAGCTGAACATGGTATTCATTAAATCTATGTATCTAGAAATGTAATACTGATTGAACGAAGCGTTTTGACGAAGTTTATTGAGAAGATCGATATGATTTTCAGGATCACTGAGTGCACCGCCTTCAACCTGACACACAGGTGCATTGGCTAAAGTGCTAGGTACTCCAGTGTAATTAATATAAAAATCAAAACTTGCATCATTATCCCATAAAATATATCCCCATTTCCGATGTCCACCAGAGGTGTCCATTCCCCGCCACCAACCAGTGTTGTAGTTAAGCCAATCCGTACAAACCACCATTGAATTTACAATAACGTAATCCACTAAACTACTCACATCTAATTGATCATTGATGTTTTGCCATACTGCAGGATCACTAACATTACTGGTCATGATATAATTGCGAAGAGTATTCCAACTGGTAATTGCAGCATTGCCACCATATTCGGCCCATGTACTACCCCAGGTTAATACACATTGTATATTGTATTTATCTTGACCATAGTACCATTCGGTAAAGTCATGATCATCTGGCTTCTCACGAATATCATACACACCCCAGTAAGATCCGTTCAAATAAATTAAACATTTAGTACCTCTTCTAACATCGAGATTGAGTTTGAATTCATCAGCCAAATTTTGAATGTATGCATCACGCAGGTGAGCGCAACCTGCATTACTTGATCTGTTAGCAGAAGGATAATTATCATCGCCAGCTGCTCTCAAAATCACTCTTTGAAACTCATCACGTGTGGTATTAGGCAGTAGTTGTTCTTTAATTACTGCATTATAACCACATTCATCACGCGAAACAAAATCAATAGATCGTTGATCATTTGCCCAAGAATCTTGACCATGGCTATTAAAAGTACCATAAGTCTTGGCCTTTCTCACTCCGTTAATATCAAAATATTCCAACGAACCATAGGGCTTTAAACTTTGGTTCCCGTTAGCCAAAGTATTCAAACTAGTACCGGCAATAGAAATGATGGGCAAAGTGTGGTTGATATTGATAAAATAGGTATTGAAAAGGATAAAACTTGGATGAACTGTAGGATCATTGCTAAAAGTAACCGCTTTGAGAACAGTTGTATTGGTAATGGTTATTGGTCCGTTATAAACCAATGAGCTTGCAGTGGGGAGTGTACCATCAAGGGTGTATCTAATTACGGAATTAGGTTCTAGTGTAGATAGCGATACAGTTTGGGTACCAGTATAATATCCTGCAGTGAGGGTGGCGGTAGGTTTTTCGGCATAGACATTGAAAACCGTTCCAGTGTTAGTGGCTCGAATGGTAGGTGAAGTAAAAATTTTCCAAACCCCAAAACCATCAACATTTCTACCCCAGCTATGTCCTGCCTGATGCTTAAATACCTCTACCTGGTCAATGACTACACCACTTGGATCACTTAGAACTAAAAACTCTGGGTTATTTTTAGTTTGGCTCAACTTAAAATTAGTATGATAATGTGTAGATACAGCGTTATTTCTACCCGAACACCAAAATCTTATAAATCCGTTGGCCGGAACATTAGCGGTTGCTGGAATGGTGTACTTAAGTGTATTTACCTGATCATCACTTAAGTGGTAACCACCTAAATTCACCGCAGAAGAACCTGAATTATAAATTTCAATCCAATCTTCGTACTTATTATTGTTGTCATAATATTGATTAATGTTACCACAAGAGTATTCATTAATAAAAATTTGTGCATTGATACTAGAACTTGCTAATACCATTAAGAAAAGAGAAAGAAAACGTAGTTTATTTAGCATAAAATTTAAGATTATTTTGCAAATTTAGTCATTAATATA
>JBDKJS010000076.1:0-13609 GCA_039806065.1 Bacteroidota bacterium
TAACAGGTAAAGTAAATTTACCATTGGTGGGAAGTGTAAAGGTAGTGGGGCTATCAACCGCCCAGGCACGTGATTCTATTACCAAAGCCCTTGAAAAATACGTACAATCACCCACAGTAAGGATTAACATTCGTAATTTTAGAGTGAGTGTACTTGGCGAAGTTTCCAGGCCAGGATATTTTGAAGTTCAAAATGAAAGATTCACCCTTGCCGAGGCATTGGCACGCTGTGGCGATTTAACCATGTATGGAAAACGTGATGATGTAATGATCATTAGAGATGTGAATGGTCAAAAGCAGTTTATGAAATTTGATCTTACCAATAGAGAATTATTTAGATCTGAAAATTTTTTATTGCATAACAATGATATTGTATACGTTACTCCTATAAAGCAAAAGAAATTCTTAGTTCAAACTTATCACAGGTTATTACCACTTATATTCAGCGGGCTTTCACTTAGCTATGTAATATACAGAGCAATAGACGGAGGCAATCTTTAATCAACGCATCAATGGAAGAAACAAATAATAATGTAGCTCAGTTACAAGAGCAGCTAGAATCAGAAGAAAAACAATTTGACATCAAATATTTTTTCTTCAATTTTGTGGTAAGATTTTGGTATTTATACCTTGTATGTATCATTTTGGCCTTCATTGGCACTAATTTTTATGCATGGTATGCTACACCCATTTACGAATCTACTTGTTCTGTACTAATCAAAAGTCAGAAAAGTGCCGCTACCGGTGCTGATATTTTAAAGGAAATTGATGACTTCACTACAGAGCGAAATATTCAAAATGAAATTGAAATATTGAAGTCTCGTAACCTGATTTCAAAAACTGTAGAATCACTTAATTTGGGAGTTTCTTATTTTCTTAAGGGGACATTTAAAACAACTGAGCTTTATCTTGACAGTCCGTTTAAGGTGGAGATAGATTCATTAAAATATTTAGCCTATAATGCTCCTATTGAAATAAGGATTTTGGATGACAAATATTATTCTCTCATTTTTGAAAACCCTAAAACTGAAGAAGAGATCAGCGAGAAAAAAAGATTTGGAGAGCGAGTAAGTGGCTTATTAGGAACTTTTACTATAGAAAAGACTGACTACTTCATTGCCGCTAATTACAATAACAGCAAATACGACAAGCGAAACTTCATTGTTGATTTCCATACGCTAGAAAACATGATTAACCGGTATAGGAATGGTTTATCTATTGATCTTGCCAATAAGCAAAGCTCTATTTTGGAAATGACCTATCAAGATCGGGTGCCAGAAAAAGCAACAGATTTTTTAAATAAATTAATGGAAGTTTGGCAGCAGAATAGCATTGAGCAAAAAAATGAAATGGCCCAAAATTCATTAATTTTCATAGATGAACAGCTAGCACTCATTACCAAAGATTTGAATGATGTAGAACAAAGTGTAGTTCAATTCAAAACTTCAAAAGGTATAACAGATATTAGCACTGAAAGTAGCACATTTTTAGAAAGCGTAAAAAATTATGATGCTCGCATTGCTGAAATACAACTCCAACTTTCATTTCTAGATAATGTAGAGAAGTATATTAGAGATAATAAAATAAAAGACATCAATCCAGCAAGTATTGGATTAAATGATGCTTCGCTATTGCAACTAATAGCCCAATTGAATGATTTAGAAAAGCGGAAAATAGAATTGAGTGTAGCGGCCACACCTGATAACCCTGTTTACAAAGTTTTAAATGAACAAATAAGCAACACCAAGGATGCACTATTGGAAACCACCCGCAACATCCGCAATGGGTTGATTGCACAACGTCAACAAGGGTTTACTGAAAAAGGTAGAATAGAAAGTTTACTCTCTTTAGTTCCAGAGAATGAAAGAGAACTTATAAACTTGGAAAGACAAAATCAACTCAAGGCAGGAATCTACACCTACCTTATGCAAAAGCGAGCAGAAACTGCCATCATACTGGCCAGCAGTACATCTGATAATAAGGTAGTGGATAGAGCACATGCAAATATTAATCCTGTAAAACCTGTTAAAGGTCAAATTTACGGGTTCGGTTTACTACTTGGTCTGCTTTTGCCCATAGGTTTGGTTTACATTGGAGAAATGCTTAATGATAAAGTAAGTGATAAAGCTTCCATAGAAAAGATAACCAAAATTCCACTTCTTGGAGTAGTAGGTTTAAGCTCTGCCGACTCTGAATTAGTAGTACAAGACAATCCCAAATCAAACATAGCTGAAGCATTTCGTTCAATTAGAACGAACGTACAATATTTTAGAGACCCCAATAAAAAATGTAGCACAATCCTAGTTACATCATCTATCAGCAGCGAAGGAAAGTCTTTTTGTTCTACTAATTTAGCTTCCATTGTTTCCTTGAGTGGTAAAAAAACTATTCTTCTAGGATTTGACTTACGAAAGCCAAAGGCCCCTGAAAGATTTAATTTGAAAAGTGATATTGGGCTTAGCAATTTCTTGATTGGCACCAATCAATTAGATGAAGTAATTCAAAAATCGGGAACGTCAGAACATTTAGATTTTATCCTTTCTGGCCCGAAGCCACCAAACCCTTCTGAGTTATTAATGAGCAGTAGAATGGATGAATTATTTGCGGCATTAAATGATAGATATGACTATATTATTATAGATTCTCCACCGCTAGGCCTAATTACTGATGCCATGCTTTTAGCTAAATATGCCAATGCTACTATTTATGTTGTAAGACAGGGCGTGACTCGTAAAAACCAATTAGAATTGGTAAACAAGTTGTATCGTGAAGGCAGGGTACGAAACCTGAGCTTGATACTTAATGCCGTGAAAATAGGGCGTACACCTTATGGCTACGGATATGGTTATGGATATGGCTAT
The DNA here is from genome assembly GCA_039806065.1 of Bacteroidota bacterium. Classification (GTDB taxonomy): domain Bacteria; phylum Bacteroidota; class Bacteroidia; order AKYH767-A; family 2013-40CM-41-45; genus JBDKJS01. The sequence goes on from JBDKJS010000076.1 coordinate 2,861, forward strand.
GGATATGGCTATGGATATGGCTATGGCTATTATGATGTAGAGCCAAGCAAAAAGGGATTTTTTACAAAGAAGAAAAAGAAAGATGCTAAGGCATAAGCGTCATGACAAAATGGAAGGCCTATTTTAAAAACAAGCTTGACGGTCAATTAAAAATACTCATCAAAAACAGTTCATGGGTATTTTTTGCTAATATGATTGGCGCAGGCCTTGCCTTTTTCAGATCTGTAGTTATTGCAAGAGGGTTTGGTGCCGAAATCTTAGGAACCTATGTAATCATTGTTGGGTTAGTGGGAATCATTCAAGAGGTACTCAATTTAAACATTGGCACACCACTCATAAAGTATGGAGCCGATTATCAAAGCAATCAACGGATTGATAAATTAACTGCATTATTAAAATACAGTATAATAGTTTCAATTCGAATGGCATTTGTATCGATTGCTGCTGTAGCCATTGCAACCATCTTCTTATATGATGTGTTTATTAGCGATCCAGGCCTACATTGGTTTGTCATTAGCTATGCAGCTGCCAATAGTTTAAACTATCTTAATGGAGTGAGCAAAGCCATACTTCGATTGTATTTTAAATTTAAGCTAAATAGTTTAATCACCATCATAGCTGATGTAATTGAATTTGCCTTAGTAGCCGCTGCAGCCTTACTGTATCCTAAAAATTTAACCATTTTTTTATGGGCAGTGCTCATTACTCGATTTTTGAATACATTAGTAGTGAATGGAGCTGCATTTTATGAGTTAAGAAATGAATTTAGACCCTATTTAAAAATTAAGTCTGCCATCATTAAAGAAGACTTGAGTAAAATTTGGTCATTTATCATCAATAATTCTATTAGTAACACTTTAAAACAATTAATATCACAAGGCGATGTATTGTTATTAAAATTAATGCTTGGCGGTAATAGCAATGCCCAAGTAGGTTTTTATAGGGTAGCAAAGAGTTTAGCCTATTCCTTATTAACCATCACTGACCCTCTTGTAAATTCAATATATCCCCAATTGTCAAAATTAATAAGCGAAAAACGGTATACAGAAATTCAAAAAATGCTTGTTAAGATTACCAAACTCTCAGGTTATCCCTCACTTATATTTTTAGTGATTACCTATTTTACCAGTGGTTGGCTAATAAGGTCCATCTATGGTCAAGAATTTGAACCCGCTGCCACACCCTTCTTCTGGTTCATGATTGGTGCTGTGGTTAGTTCTGTTTTCTTTTGGACCATTCCCATGTTGCAAAGTCTGGGTTTGGTACATTACAGATTAAGGATTTATATCGTAGCCGTAATCATGGCCTATCTTTCAGGGATTATATTGATTCCTTTGTACCAGAGCAGTGGTATGGCCATTGGCATTTTAATCGTTAATTTGATCGTAATATCGTCAACTAGTTTCTTATCATTTAAAGCTATACAAAAATTAAAAAACGAACAGTTGCATGTATCTAGCTTATAAGTACCACCATTTCCTATTGCACCCTATCGAACTTTATCACTTTTATAAAGGGAAAAAAGATTTGTTGCACAACTTGATCATGATAAAAGCTGCAAAGTCGTTATTAAAAGAAAAATATAATCACCCATTAGCATTAGTAGCTATTGAAGAAATAAAGAGGGCTGACTTTATAGCTATGAATACCATAGAAGGCAAACAAATGCATGGCAATAGGCCAACTTACTTATTTGGTAAATGGCTTTACTTCATCACCAGAATCACCCAGCCTGAAGTAGTTATCGAAACTGGAGTTGCTCATGGCGTATCATCATGGACCATTCTTAATGCAATGCATAAAAACCAAAAAGGTAAACTATACTCCATTGATTTTCCCAACTTTGATGATGGGATGTATAATGTGGATACTTTTAAAAAAGAACCAGGCTGGGTAGTACCTGACATCCTTAAAAAGCGGTGGCAATTACAAATTGGCAAATCGGTTGACTTGCTTCCAGCATTAAAAAAACAGTTACCAAAAGTTGACATTTTTTTTCATGATAGCGACCATGCCTATCATAATATTCATTTCGAATGCTACGAAATGTTCGAAGCGATAAGACAAGGTGGCATAATAATATGTGACGATGTTCACCAAAACAGTGCTTTTCAAAATTTTGTAAACGACAAAAATATCGATGCCATTCAATTTTTTAGCAAAGGAGCTACTGCCATAAAAAAATAGCCACATGAATAAACCAAACCTAATCATATCTGGAGCCTCAGGCCATGCTAAAGTGGTAATAGACATTATTGAAGCTATTGGGAATTACCAAATAGTAGGATTGTTGGACCCTTTTAAAAAAGTAGGTTCATACTTTGGAAAATATAAAATCCTGGGGTCAGAAAAAGAGTTGATACAAATAGCAAACAAAGAATCTGTCACCCATTTTTTTGTTGCGCTTGGCGACAATTGGAAACGACAAAATATAACTAATTTGATATTGCAGCTGCTACCAAATGCCACACTAATCAATGCCATTCACCCAAAAAGTATTATCGCTAAAGATGTAGCCTTAGGTTATGGCAATGCACTGATGGCAGGAAGCATAGTGAATACAGGTAGTAAAATTGGAAATGGTTGCATTATAAATACCGGAAGTACACTCGATCATGATGGAATTATGGAAAACTTTAGTAGCCTAGCACCAGGAGTGGTAACAGGGGGCAATGTCCACCTCGGACTTTGTACAGCTGTATCTATAGGTGCCACTGTGCTACACAATATAAAAATAGGGAATCATTGCATTATAGGTGCTGGCTCATTGGTTAACAAATCAATATCCGATGAACTAGTGGCATATGGAATTCCGGCTAAAATTGTAAGAAAACACACCATTGGTGAGCCATATTTATAAAAAATGTCAATAACCAATCGCCCTTTGGAAACGTATAAATTATTTATCAAAAAATCATTATGATTCCTATTTATCAACCTTACCTCCCACCCCAATGTTTAAAATATGCACACGATGCATTAGACAGCACTTGGATTTCATCCCAGGGAGTATATTTAGACAAGGCTAAAGAATTACTTAAAGAAAAAGTAAAAGCTAAATATGTAATTTTGGCAAATAACGGTACCTGCGCCACTCACATGCTTGCTTTAGGGTTAAAATATAAATACCCACACATTAACAAGTTAATTGTACCCAACAATGTGTATGTGGCTGCATGGAATTGCTTCATGTTTCAAGATTGGTATAAATTTAAAACTGTTGACGCAAATTTAGATACTTGGAATTTTGATCATCAAAAAATTACATCTATTGATGATCAAACTGCCCTGTTAGTAGTACATAATTTAGGAAACGTGATCAATGTCCCTGAATTAAAAAAACGCTTTCCTAATACGGTGATAGTTGAAGATGCCTGCGAAGCACTTTTTGGCATGCATAATGGCACCATGGCAGGTACTGAGAGTTTAATTTCTGCAATCTCATTTTTTGGAAATAAAACTATCACAAGCGGAGAAGGTGGGGCAGTGTTCATCAATGATGAAGAATTATTCCTGCATCTCAACAGTGTTAAAGGTCAAGGCTTGAGTCCAATAAAATATGTACATGATAAATTGGGTTACAACTATCGTATGACCAATATTCAAGCCGCCATACTCTATGGCCAACTAGAACTCGCTGATGAAATTCGTGCGCTAAAAGCTGAAATATTTGAAACCTATAGAGTAGAATTGACAAGTGTTCCCGAAGTTAAATTGCAGGTAGTAGAAAAAGGCAGTACGCATGCTCAATGGATGTTTGCAGTTAGGTTAGATGGATTTACAGTACAGCAGAAAAAAGAATTAGAACTATTCCTTTTCGAAAACGGGATTGAAACCAGGCCCATGTTTTATCCCATTAACGCACACCAACACTTGGCTCATATCACAGGCGACCATACTATTGCAACCCAACTAAACCATCAATGCTTGATGCTACCTAGCTTTCCTACACTAACTAAGGGTCAAGTAAAATTAATATGTAATACTATTAAAAATTACATGCATTTAGTTAAGAAATAAATTTCAATCTTCAATGTAACACCTGCGCCCTTCAAATGAAGATTTATTACCTCACACAATACAATATTTTACGACCCACCACCAATCGCATATTCGATATGAGAATCTGCGATGGATTTATGAGTAATGGTGTACCCGCACACAAGGTTGCTCCCTATATGCGCTTGAGAGATAATATCAAGGTAAACGAAATTAAAAAATACTACGGCTCTGAAAACTTCATTCCAATTGATATTTTTTGGACACCCCTCCATGAAGATGAAACAGGAAGTAAGAAAGCCATTATTCTAATGCTTTTTTATTTCTTTAAATCGATTAAAATAATTTTAAAAAACATTGGTGAATTAAAATCCACCTTTATCCTATCACGCGATCCAAAAATACTCTTCGCCATAGTATTATTGCGAAAGTTGTTCGGGAAAAAACTATTACCATATAAAATAGTGCACGTAATACCGGAAGTAAAAAAGGGTAAATTCAGCCATTGGATATATAAAAACATAGATGGATTTTTAGCATCCAATAAAGCGGTGAAGGATCAGTGTATTCAAAAATTTGGCATCAGCGAAAATAAATTTGAATTGGTAAATGCACCCATTCCTAATTATAAACAAGATGTATCTAAAGCTGAAGCTAGAAAGAGAATCAACTACAGTTCTGAAAAGCCTCTAATAGTTTATACCGGAAAATTAGGCAAAGGAGTAACAGAAATGGATTACCATCTAGAAGCCGCAAAAGCTTTGCCACACTATAATTTTCTATTCAGTGGTGGTAGAAAAGAAGTGGTAGATTATTTCTATGAAAAATGTAAAAGCATGGGTATTGAAAATGTTACTTTTCCGGGTTTTCACAATGACTCCACCTATGTGCGCAATTACCAATTAGCTGCTGATGTCCTCCTATCCTATTATACTAGCAAGGATCACAATGTAGAAAACAGCTTCCCCCAAAAGCTAACAGAGTATATGAGTACGGGAAACCCAGTAGTAACGCCTGATTATCCTGCCACTAGAGAGGTATTAAATGAGAAAAATGTGTTTTTTGTAGCACCTGAAAATGCACCATCACTCATTCAAGGAATTAAAACTGCAGTAGAAAATAAAGAACTAGCACATCAAAAAGCTTCGCTTGCTCGCGAAGCAGTAAAACAACTTACCTTCGACTATAGATGTAAACTATTTATAGATTTACTATTACATCTATAAAAATGGATTTGATCAACAAAAGCAATTTATTAAGGTTTATCAATGGCGGCAGCTTTTCCAATGTTGATATGATGCTATCATTAATAGCAGATAATATTACCTATAGAAAAAATTACAAAAAAATATTCCAAGGAATTTCACCTGAATCACCAGTAGCAAATGGAAAATTAGTTAACCTTTCGATCAATAAATACAAAGGTAAAAATCCACTAATACAAAGTTTGACTGTTGAAATAGAAAAATTGCCTACACAATTTCTTACGGGCGTATATGTACATGGAAGTGTCGGTACATATGAAGAAGTAAATTACAGCGACCTTGATGCACTCATTATAATCAATGACATAAAACCAATAGATAAAAAATTATTCTATCAACTATTAAAAGGACTGAGTAAAGCGAGAAAATGGATGTACAAAATGGATCCGTTGCAACACCATGGATGGTTTGTATTGCTCCAATCGGAATTAAAAAACTATCCACAACACTACTTCCCCTATGAGCTATTTGAATATGCCAAAAGTTTAGGAAATTATAGTCAACAAACGCTAGAAATTTGTTTTGACAATAGTAAGGTAAATTATCAAATGGCAATTGAAAAACTCTTAAGCTCACTCATAGTTCGAATTAAAAACAATTACCGGCCCACCGGAATGTATGCCTTCAAAAATTTGCTAAGCGAAATAATGCTACTTCCTGCTTTTTACTGCCAGGCAAAATATAAGAGGGGATTCTTTAAAGCTGAAACATTTGACCTGGCAAAAAAAGATTTTGATAGTAATCTTTGGTCTGCAATAGAGCTAGCAACAAATATTAGAGCCCAATGGCAGCAAAATGATTTTCCTAGCTGGATGCTTTATAGCAAACCTTTTTATCGACAAAGAATGAAATACTACGACCTTCCTCTCCCTACTGCTATATCGAATAGTAGCAATGAAATATTTTATCAAAGTATTTTAGTACTATGCGAAGCTATGCAAGAAAAAATTTTAGCATTTGAAAGATGAGATTAATTGAATTCCCAAAGTTTTATAGCCGAGATTTTTATGAATCTTCCGTTGCGTTAATGGTTGATCGTTTGAAAAAATTTGACTCAGTAGTTGCAGTTTATCAAATAGGAAGCGTATCTGTGCCGGGTATTTCAGACCTAGATATGGTTGTTGTATTTGAGGATGGAAAAAATTGTAATTTTAATCCGCTGTCAGTACTGAGTGAAAGCGAACGCTATCTTTTTATCCATTCATTATTTGGAATCAATAAATCGCATTTTGCCCACTTGAATAATTATCAGCTTCAAATTAATTACAACCTTTGTTATGGAGCTGCTATTGATTGGAATGAAAATAGATTATCAGAGGCTGATGCGGAACTATTAAAAACGCAAATAGCCTTAGAATACCTTGTTAAAAACTACATTACATCAGAAGTTCAAAGCATAAACAAGCTCATAAAAGTACGCAGTCTGTTATTAGAGGTAAATGCCTTAAAATATGACTTTCAGCTTCTCAATATTACAACTCACCCATTGCTCAGCTTGGTCAATGAACTTATAGAATGGAGAAAAACATGGTTTGAATCAAATCCTAGTAAAATTGAAATTAAAAATTGGGTTACTAATTATTTTGCAGAACTTAAAGATTTTATAATCGCCATTCTTAATGATCATTCTCTCTTTAATGACACTCACCTACCAATTAAATTTTCCAATGCTATCAAAGTTCATACTGGCAATTCGATCAAATTTAAATTTAGTGGCCTTTCGCCTTTCTATATTCCAGGTGTAAATGAAAAATTAATTTACAAAGCCTTTCAAAAATTTAATAAATACGAGTTTCAAATTCCACTTCAAAAAGTTGAACGAGATGATATTATTAAAAGTAGATTTCAATTTTTAAGATTACTTCAAGCAGATGCAGCAAGGCATTTTCCATATTTTCAACCATTGACTTCTGTAATGCCTCTTTATTGATTAGTATGAATCAAGACTTAACAATAGCAGTAATAATTGATGGTGAAGGAGTATGGAATTTCTGGAAGAAGTCTTTTCACAAGTTTACAGGATCCGAAAACTATGGAAAATTAGTTTATAGTATCTCAAAAGTTAATGGAACTGAAAAGTATGGTAAATTTTTTTCAAAAATTGGTATCTCATTTTTCAATAAAATACCCGTAGAAAACATTCTTGAAATAGGAAAATGGTCAGCTTCAAAAATAAATATTCACGATTATAATTATATACTTTTTACTGGATCAAGTTTAGAAAAGATTAAAGCACTGAGCCTTGAAAGTGCAAAGCCCGTAATCTTTTTTGCATTCATAAATAATCAAAAAATTATTTCACCTGAGCTAGCATTTTATAAAAGCAAAAAATATTTATGTGCCGCATTACTTATTTATTACAAAAATCAATTTAGAGTTGTCGAAAGCGGAAAATATAGATGGTACAGGCATAAGCTCAAAAAAACCTATCAACTTTTAGCTGAAGATGCAAGTAATTGGTTGAAAAAAGTGAGGCTCATTGAGGATTTTACCAAACTAGAAGTAATTGCTTGTAATCAAAGTAATTTAGGCATTGATTTAATAAGTAAAATACAATTTAGACTGCGGTATGTTTTTTACAAGATTGATCACTTCATTAAATTACTATTTACTAGAGAAGAATGGAATACCGCCATTGTAAATAAACCCATTTCTGATTTTATTAAGGATCCATCATTGCCAATTCAGCAATGGCTCACCAAACCTCACAACGGAATTAAGGCTGATCCTTTTCTAATGCAATCAAAAGGTAAAACCATCGTGTATTATGAATCACTTTCATTTAATGATACCAAAGGTTCTATCACAAAATTTGAAAACAATATTGAATCGAATTTTTTAGTTCTCGCTCACCATTTATCTTATCCCTATATTGTAAGTCATTATGATAAAACCTATTTAATTCCAGAAAATAGTGATTCAAATAAATTAGTTGCCTATATACTTAGCGATGATGGTGCAAGTATTGTTGATCAAATTACCTTGATTGAAGGAATGGCGGTAGTAGATGGATCAATCATACACTATAACGACAAATGGTGGCTTTTCTGTACGCTTAAAAATGATCAGCCAGATATGAAGTTACATATATTTTATGCTGAACAATTCCGAGGGCCATACTTGCCTCATAAGATGAACCCAGTATTGACAGATATTAGTGGAGCAAGACCAGGCGGAAGCATGTTTATAAAAGAAAATAAGTTATACCGCCCTGCCCAAGACTCGAGTTACAGTTATGGTGATCAAATTAAAATAAAACAGGTTGTAAAAATTACTCCCACTGAATTTGAGGAGCGTACCATTAATAGTATTACGCCCAAAATTTTAAATCAATATCGCACCGGATTGCATACCTTGAGTGGGAATGAAAACCTTAGTGTTATTGATGCCAAGAGAATAGTTTGGCGAATCAACAAAGAAATTTTTGGAAAAAGAGATTAAAACGTATCGTAATCGGCACCGGTAAATTTAATTTTTTTAAAATCTACTCCACTATTGAAATCCCAATAAAGTATGGCTAACCCTTCGATGAACTGATAATTTAATTCGGTCATTAATAGATCATAATAAGATCCGGGTGAAACATTGAACACAATATCTACAATTCCATATTTAGCTGCTATAGATTTAAGATTGGCTATTACCTTTATAAAATTTTCTCTTGTCGTTCGTTCCATATCACCTATTATAAGCACATGTTCCATTTTCAACCAAACTTTCACTCCATGAATTTCAATCACTACACAGCCTGTATAAGCTTTATAGTTTATAAAATTTTGATCTCGAGTTACGCCATATACACCTTCCTCACAAACGGAGTTTTTAAAAGTAACATTGGATATTGCTCTCTTACTAATTTGCTTGGCGGCAAAACGCATATAATGGTCTTTTAAACCTAACTTTTTAAGTACCTTAGATACTGGCAAAGCTTTCACTTTAATCCTGTAACTTTTCATAGTATCAAAATGGTCAAAGTTCATTTTTCTCACCAACCCATGATAAGACAATTCATTTGGGAAACCGAAAATAAACTTTGCACCTTCGTCCCGAGTTAGATCATGCACAGCCTTACCTAATAACGGAAAGAGCCCCTTCCCTCTGTGATCAGTATGAGTCATTGCCACGCAACTTTGAGCGGCCAAAATTTTTTTCCCTTCATATTCAATCACATAAGGAATAGTATTATAGTAGGCAGCCACAGTACCATCCTTAGCTACGGCAATGAAAGCAAAAGTATCTTTCCCCATAGCGTTACAGAAAAATTTACGTTCGATAAAATCTTGAGTGAGATTTATATTAAATGCATTTTTATAGAGGGCCCCAAGTTTGTAAATATTATCAGCTTTTACTCTTTCTAAAGTATATTCACTTTTATCCATGTATTAAGATCTTTATTATGAAACTATTTGAACAAATATAAATAAAACAAATTTGTTTCGCCCAAATTTTGATTAACCTACTCATACTTCCCTCCTTATTCCCAACATCAAAGGCCGATATCAAGGGTATATTCACCCTTGACTATGCTTGGTGTGTGTTGCCGTATTGCAATGTATCGGTATTTACCTTAGAATTTTCCAATCAATCAAGGCCACCCTCAATAGAAACCTGGAACGGTGTTAAGATCCACCGCCATTACATTACCGGAAACAAGGGCAGCAATCCCATTTCGAAAGCTTTAGCTTATCAACGGTGGTTTAAGATTGGTGCTAGTATTATAGCTAAGGAGTTTTCTGGAATTGATTTAATACATGTGCACGGTTCGCCATTGTATGGGAATATGGCCAGGCGGGTTTTTTTATCAAAAAAAATTCCATATTTAATCACAGAACATACCGGACCCTTTACAAAAATATCAGGCAATCTGTTGAATCGCCTTTTTGCGCAAAAAGCATGGAAAAATGCATCAAAACTACTTACCGTCAGCCAAGATCTGGCCCAGCAAATCCTAAACTCTGGGATGAAACCTCCTCCATTAGAGGTCTCCTTTAATCCGGTTGATACTCGTACATTTGCATTCGCCAAAAAAAATAGCCCTTCGGCACCGCATACCTTTACATTTGCCGGACGATTAGAAGCTTATAAGGGAGGACTTAAAACGGTTAAGGCATTCGAAAAAAGTGGTTTGAAAGGTGCAGGTTGGCAATTAAATATCATTGGTGATGGACCAGAGAGGCAAGTTATTGAAGAATTTATTGCCAACCATAAATTAGAAGACCGGGTAAAAATGTTAGGCTCGATGACGAAAAAGGAGATGGCAGAAATTTATAATAGGAGCGATGTATTTGTGTTTCCTAGCGAACATGAAACCTTTGGGTTAGTAATTGCAGAAGCAATGAGCTGCGGGCTTCCAGCCATTGTAGGAAATGAAACAGCCCCAAAAGAAATAATAGCCCCGGGGACTGGTATTACAGTATCACCATTCTCCATTGACGAAATAAGTAAAGCAATGATTGATATGAGCAAGAGCTTTCACGAATATGAT
>JBDKJS010000077.1:0-24902 GCA_039806065.1 Bacteroidota bacterium
TCTCACTTTGATGGCTATTGAAAACAGGATGTTGTAAGTATTGGCTTTGTCTTAAAAGCTGGTTGCTGATGGCAATTGTTGTATTAGCATTAAAATCAATAGTTGCACCGAAGATGTTTGAAAGCTGGACCAAATCATCATGGGTTGTGGTCTCGTCAACACTGATGGTGATAAACTGATCCCCCATGTAATTAAGATTGATTTGGGCTTTGAGGGCAGCGTTTCGAATATTTTTGGTTTGGTCATTTTGGAGGATACAGATGGTATCAAAATAATTTTCGTTTGCCAATTGGTAACCTGCATGCTTCAAAGCTATAGCTAGTCTATGGGCTTTGGTATGCACTTGGCTGGCAATGTTTTTAAGGCCATCAGGACCATGATAAACAGCATACATACCAGCCATTACACTTAAAAGAACTTGGGCTGTGCAAATATTACTGGTTGCTTTGTCGCGTCTTATGTGTTGTTCACGTGTTTGAAGTGCCATCCTTAGTGCTCTGTTTCCATGTGCATCTACACTCACGCCAATAATTCTTCCAGGCATTTCACGTTTGTATGCTTCCTTTGCTGCAAAAAAAGCTGCATGAGGTCCACCGTATCCCATTGGTACGCCCAATCGTTGAGAATTTCCAAAAACAACATCTGCACCCCATTCACCAGGGGGAATGAGTAGGGTAAGGCTTAGCAAATCAGCAGCAACAGCAATTTGTAAATTAGCTTCTTTGGCAGTTGCTATCCAATTTTTGTAGTTATGAGCATTGCCGTTGGCATGTGGGTATTGAAGTATGGCTCCAAAAAATTGTTCATTGATGTTTACCTCATTTTCATCTGCAATTACCAATTGAATTCCAAGAGGCTCGCTGCGGGTTTTTAGTACATCTATAGTTTGAGCGAAACAATATTTAGATACCAATAATTTATTGTAATTATTTTTTACTTGTTCGCGTGATCTGCTGGCAAAGAACATGTGCATGGCCTCTGCAGCAGCTGTTGCTTCATCAAGTAGTGAGGCATTGGCAATTTGCATGCCTGTTAAATCAATAACCAGTGTTTGAAAGTTAAGCAATGCTTCTAATCTTCCTTGGGCTATTTCAGCTTGGTAAGGTGTATAAGCAGTATACCATCCTGGATTTTCAAAAATATTTCTAAGTATCACTCCAGGTGTATGTGTGCCATAGTAGCCTTGGCCTATATAATTTTTAAATATTTTATTGGTACTCATCAGTTCCCGAAGCTGCTGTAAATAAGAAGCCTCAGAAACGGCATCGGGTAGGTCAAGTCGATTTTTAAGCCTGATGGGTTCCGGAACTGTTTGACTGATTAAATCGTCTATGCTATTTAGGCCAATGGCAGCCAACATTTTATTGGTATCATCTTCACTTGGCCCGATGTGGCGTGATTGAAAGGTGTCTCTTAACATTTTAAGCTATTTGAATTGCAAATTTACAATTTTTATTCTTTGTGCGATTAAATTATTGAGGGTGTTTGGTAACGAAGCACTACTAGGAACAACATATGGTAGCTGATAATGTTTAAGCTTTATATTTAGAAAAAAATTGGTAAAAGAAGCTGAGATTTAGAAATGTGTTTTGTCAAAGGAATGCCCTATTTCCTCAACATTGATATTGAAATAATTGGAGGCTTTTCATAAATTGATGTAATCACTAAAATTGAACTCAAGCTATTAATTCTATTTTTCGTGGTGGAGCAAAATAAAAGGATTGTTGACCATTTTATGAATTAACACAAGCCTTTAGTCCTTTGCAATGGTCATTTCATCCACAAGATGCTTGGCATCGCCTAATTTTTCGATAATAAATAGCACATATCTAATGTCCACTGCTATGTTGCGGCAGATGGTATCATCAAAATAAATGTCACTCATGTTTCCTTCCCACATCCTATCAAAATTAATTCCAACTAAATTTCCATCGGCATCTAGCAGCGGACTACCACTATTGCCCCCAGTGGTGTGATTGACTGTGATCATTGCTAGGGGAACGGAGCCATTTTTCTCGTAGCGTCCATAATCTTTTTTACGATACAGCTCCATCAATTTAGGTGGAAATACAAAATCAGGGTTGGTACTATCTGCCTTGGCAACAGCCCCATCCAATGTAGTGAAGTGTAAATATTTTACCCCATCCTTAGGCATAGCACTGGCCACTTTGCCATAACTAACTCTTAAAGTACTATTGGCATCTGGATAGAATTTTTTGTTGGCATCAAATTTTTGTATTGCCCTCATATAAGGCCTCATATTTTGAGCGATGGTTTGCATCCGATTAGCATAAAGTGCCGATACCTGTTTAGCAATAGCATTAATCTCTTTGGAAAGTTGATACATTTTATCATCTTTCATTGCAGCAATTTTCTTGGTATTCTTTGATTGAAGAAGTGCAATAAGCTTTACGCTATCAGAAAATATGCTGGTTTCATAATACTTGTGATACCAATTTTGAATTTCTAAATCAGTTTTTCCTTTTATTAGGGTAGGGTGAATACTATCATTTGTATTTTTCAAAAACAGGTTGGTAAGTGCTGGTGCTAGTTTGGCGTCAACTCGGGTGTCATAGTTTTTAAAGAATGATCTAGCAGATGAGATTATTCTATCACATTCTAAATTTATATAGTCTTGACTACTATCTGCATTTGCGGCATTAATTAGTTTTTCACTGGATGAAGCAAAGTTTGTAAGTTCAATTCCTTTCAGGGTTTCAGTGATCCAATCTTGATTATTGCTTTCTGATGTGATGGTGCTATAATTCTCATTAAGTGTGGCCAGTGAATTTAAAGCTGCAGTGTCATTTTTGATAGCCCATGTTTTAAATCGTTCTTCATATTGTTTCTTTTTTTCTATAACATTGAAGTGCTTCAATCCCAAAGATTCGCCTTTCCATTTTTTATATGGATTACTTATAGTTACATGTTTGCTGGTATATTTCAATTTTATGGTATCATTTGCCTGCATCCAATGATCCCAAATATTTAATTTAAGATCACGTATCATTATTTTGTTGGGGTTGGTATGATTGGCAATTAATTCGATGGCTTTGGCAGGAGCATACTGATTGGTTCTGCCTGGAAAACCGAACACCATTGCAAAATCATATTCGCTTAGGCCGCTCAGGTTTACCTTTAAGTGTCTTCTTGGCTTGTATGGAACATTGGTTAAACTGTATGGGGCAGGTTTATTTTGTTCGTTGGCATAAATTCTAAAAACAGAAAAATCGCCAGTGTGTCTTGGCCACATCCAATTGTCAGTATCTCCACCAAAATTTCCTACAGATTCAGGTGGAGCACCCACAAGCCTGATGTCGTTGAACACTTCGGTAATAAATAAATGGAATTCATTGCCATGGTAAAAAGTTCTTACCATTGCTTTATAATGGGTATTGATGGTTGCAGCTTTTTGAAGACTATCACTCAGTAATTTTATTTTGGCTTCTCGGTCATTTTCATTTGTTAAGTGTGCTAATTCTTTTTGCATCACTTGAGTTACATCTATTATGTCTATAATAAATGTAACAGTTAAGCCAGCGCAGGGCAATTCATCTTGTTTAGTTTTTGCCCAGTACCCATCGCGCACATAGTTGTTGCTAATAGTGCTCAGGGATTGTATTTGACTGAATCCACAATGATGGTTGGTGAGAACGAGTCCTTGGTTAGACACCACTTCGCCAGTACAGCCTGATCCAAAATGTACGATGGCATCTTTAAGACTACCACTATCGGGTCTAAAGATATCTTGGGCATTTAATCGCATGCCAAGTGCTTTCATTTCTTTCTCATTAAATCCTGCTAGCTGGTTAGGCATCCACATACCTTCACCCGCTGTAAGTGTTAATGTGCACCATAAGTAGGCGACTAGCAATTGCAAATTTTTCATTTGAATAAATTATAATAAGTAAAAAAGGCCTTTCGGGCCTTAGTAGTTGGTTAGCATTAAACCTTAAGAGCATCAAGCTCGAGGTCTATACTTTGCAAGGTTCGTTTAATGTTTTCAAGCGTATTTTCCAATGCTATTTGATCCACTAGATCAATTTTGTCATCGGCACCAAGATTAAAAGCCTCTACACTTGGCTTATCGGCTAGGGTTTCAATGAGTAGATCGTTATCGAAATCTAGTTCCAACTCATCATTAGGGCTTATTATTTTATTTGAAGTAATTGTTTGATCAGCGTTGAGTTCAGTCTCGATGGCTGGTTCAACAGTATTTTTTAATGCTATCGATGATGGTTGAGTGTTTACTTGAGGTAGGTTTTCAAGGTGGGTACCTTCCGGTTGTAATGACCCACTATCAACCAATGCAGCTTTACCATTCTTGCGATTGCCTTTAATTTCATTTTTTGCTCCTTTTAAAGTGAAGCCTTTTACTTTGACTAATTGGTAGATAATTTTAAAATTTGCTATATCATCAATTGTAAATAATCTATTGCCTTTTTTATTTGTTGCAGGTTTAATAATATCAAATTCTTTGCTCCAAAAACGGATATGTGAAGTATTTACATCAAACATTTTTGCAACTTCACCAATGGTGTAGTAAAGTTTTTCAATTTCTTTTTCTTTGTAAGGCATGGGTTTTTTAGTTTTTATGTTTAATCAAATGATTGGCTGCTTTGCTTACTCTTTTCTAACATGGCTTCATATTCTTGAGGGCTAAGGTCGTTATAATAGAAGTTAATAGGATTCACAGCCTTGGTGTTTTTTCTTACTTCGTAGTGCAAGTGAGGCCCTGTGCTACTGCCGGTGCTCCCTACAAGCCCTATTATATCGCCTCTTTTCACCTTGGCGCCTCGTGCAACTTTAACTTTACTTAGATGCGCATATAAGGTCTGATACCCGTACCCGTGGTTTATGATCACATTGTTACCATAACCTCTTCCTTCCATTTCCACACTTTCTACTGTGCCATCACCGGTGGCATAAATATCAGTACCAATGGGAGCGGTAAAATCCATACCTTCATGCATTTTGGCAGTTTTATAAATAGGGTGAATGCGCATTCCAAAACCGGATGCCAATCGAGTTAAATCTTGATTGCTGATGGGTTGAATAGCAGGAATGCTTGCTAGCATGGTAGCTTTATTTTTAACTAGCTGCCACAATTCATCGTACGATTTGGATTGAACATAAAGTTGTTTGCTTAACTTATCCATTTGCTGGGTGAGCTCCGTGAATGTTTCAGCACTGTAGAGGCTACTGAGCCGGCTATACCTGTCAGCCCCTCCAAAACCACCTTCTCTAACGGAGCTAGGAATAGGCTCACTTTCAAAAATTACTCTATATATGGTATTGTCGCGCTCTTGTAAATCGTGCAACACCATTTGCATTTGCCTGCTGCGTTGTTTTAAAACTTGCAATTCAATATTGGTATTTTCAAGCTTTCTTTTCAATTCTTTTTCTTGAGGTGAGTCAAAAAAGTAAGGATATACGAGGATGGTAAAAAAAGAAAATACAATTGCAGTAAGTAAATAAAAACCTATCGTTAGCAATCTATGCCTAATGCCAACAACAACCCTTTCGTACTTTAAAGTTTGTGTATTAAAATGATATTTTACTTTTGGCATCTGGCTGTGAGTCTATTGATGCTTTTTATTAGTTTTGTTCCAATTTTATTGAGCAGTTCCCTTCATGGGCACCACCTTTGCAAAAATAGAATTATTAATAGTTTTTCAAAAAGTTATTTTTAAACAATCAAATAATAATATGCTTACCTCCAGCGAGATACGTCAAAAGTTTTTACAGTTTTTCGAATCAAAGCAACATGCCATCGTAGCTTCAGCCCCTATGGTGGTAAAGAATGATCCCACCCTGATGTTCATCAACAGCGGTATGGCACCATTCAAAGATTTGTTTTTAGGAAACCAACCGATAAAAAATGCTCGAATAGCCGATACGCAAAAATGCCTTAGGGTAAGTGGTAAGCACAATGATTTAGAAGAGGTGGGCATAGATACTTATCACCACACTCTTTTCGAGATGCTTGGTAATTGGAGCTTTGGCAGCAATGATAACAACAGTAAGGGGTATTTTAAAAACGAAGCCATAGCCTGGGCTTGGGAGTTACTTACGGAAGTTTATCAATTAAATAAATCCGATTTATATGTTACAGTTTTTGAGGGTGATCAAAAAGAGCAGTTAGAATTTGATAAAGAAAGTTTTGAGCTTTGGAAAAAGTACTTGCCTGAAGAAAAAATATTAAGGGGAAATAAAAAAGATAATTTTTGGGAAATGGGTGACCAAGGTCCCTGTGGTCCTTGCACAGAAATTCATATAGACCTGCGCACAGCAACAGAAAAACAGCAAACACCAGGAGCCTCTATGGTGAATAGCGGGCATCCACAGGTAATTGAAGTTTGGAACCTTGTTTTCATGCAATATAATAGAAAGGCTGATGGAAGTTTGGTGCTCTTGCCAGCTAAACATGTAGATACAGGTATGGGTTTTGAAAGACTTTGTATGGCTTTGCAAGGCAAACAAAGCAATTATGATACAGATGTGTTTCAACCCATCATACAGCAATTGAGTTTAAGAAGTGGCATTGCTTATACAAATGGTGTTGGCCAGGGCAGTGGAACAATGACCAATGTAGCCATGCGAGTAATTGCTGATCATATACGAGCCATTGCTTGCGCCATAGCTGATGGACAATTACCCTCAAACAATAAGGCAGGCTATGTAATTAGGCGAATATTAAGAAGAGCTGTTAGGTATGGTTACACTTATCTAAATTTTAAATCTCCAGTATTAAACACACTTGTACCCATTCTAGCTGAACAGTTTAAACAAGTGTTTCCAGAAGTAAAACAGCAGCAAGATTTTATCGTAAAAGTGATTACAGAAGAAGAACAAGCTTTTTTAAGAACCCTTGAAACAGGTATTAAGCGTTTTGAAGATTATAAAGAGCAACTAATTAGTGGAGCCTTTGCTTTTGAACTGTATGATACTTTTGGCTTTCCAATAGACCTTACTCAATTAATGGCAAGAGAGCAAGGTAAGGAGGTTGACATGGATGCATTCAATAATTGCCTATTGCAGCAAAAGGAACGTAGTAGGGCTGCATCAGCGGTTGAAACCCAGGACTGGGTAATACTGAAAGAGGCCGCATCAAATTTTATTGGATATGATCAATTGCATTGCAGTACACAATTGCTGCGCTATAGAACGGTGAGTGCAAAAGGAAAAAAATTATTTCAATTGATACTTGAGGCCACTCCTTTTTATGCCGAAAGTGGTGGACAAGTGGGCGATAAGGGCACACTACAATTTGGTTCTGATATTATTCAAGTCATTGACACGCAGAAGGAAAATAACCTTATAATACATGTGGTGGAAGAATTGCCTTTGGCACTAGATGTTGCATGCCATGCACAAGTGGATGTACTCAGAAGAAAAAGAATATGTGCCAATCACAGCGCTACCCACTTATTACATAGTGCATTGAAGCAAGTATTAGGCTCACACGTAAATCAGAAAGGATCACTGGTTAATGATGAACATACAAGGTTTGATTTTTCGCACTTTACAAAGGTAACTGATGAGGAGTGCGAAAAAATAGAAGCCATGGTAAATGACAAAATATGGGAAAATATTTCCTTGCAAGAATTACGGGCCGTCCCTATTGCTGAAGCTCAAGCAATGGGTGCTACTGCACTCTTTGGCGAAAAATATGGTGACTTGGTTAGGGTAATTATTTTTGACAAAGCATATTCAATTGAGCTTTGTGGAGGTACCCATGTAAATGCTACCGGAAGCATCGGTATGTTTAAGATAACATCTGAAGGCGCTGTGGCGGCAGGGGTAAGAAGAATTGTAGCAACCACCGGGGTAGGTGCGTTAAATTACTACAAAGAGAAGGAACGCGAATTGGATAAAATTTATTCCCTTCTAAAGCAACCAAAGGATGCTGAAGCGAGATTGGAATTGATGCTAGTTGAACAACAGCAGTTGACAGATAAATTGGAAGCTTTTACAATAGAGAAAGTACACCAAATAAAATCGCAACTGCAAGCTAAAGTACGCAAGGTGAAGGGTCTTAATCTAATAGCTGAAAGTATTGACATCAGTCATCCTGAGGCTATAAAAAATTTGAGTTTTGAGTTGCGCCAGCAAATTGATAATTTGGTTTTATTGTTGGGCAACGCTGTAGATGGAAAGGCGCAGTTATCTTTAATGCTAAGTGATAATTTAGTAGCAGAAAAAAAGCTGAATGCTACCGTCATCATTAAGGAATTGGCAAAAGATATTCAAGGAGGAGGAGGAGGACAGCCATTCTATGCTACTGCAGGCGGTAAGAAACCAGAAGGTATTTCAATGGCATTAAACAAGATTGAGACATTGTTATAAATATAAAGAATTGTATAAATAAATAAGGGTTGCGCCATTGGATGCAACCCTTATTATTTTATGCCATTAATTACTTTATCTCAAAGTTATGGTTCGGGTAATTCCATTTCTAGTAACAGTAGCTTGGTTGTCGCAAGATCCGTTGCCATAATCTAAAGTACGTGTAGGACGATTGGATGGGGTTATTTCAATCGTTCCGCTCACAATATAGCGGCAGGCGAGTTCTTTTCTTAATGGATTGGTAATTGTTGCAGTCATACTGCCTCCATTACTATCTGTTCCGGTAGCGCTTCCAGTTATGTTGTACACATCATCCCCTAATGATCCAGTACCAAATCCAGCAAGCATTTCACGGGTTCGTGTGCTATTCCATTCATGGTAACTACCATCAGGTTTGGTTACACGCATGTTGGTAGCTTGAACTGTCCAAGTATAATTTCCAGTTGTATTGGTCCCATTATTGGTAACAATACGGGTTCCAGTAACTTGGTTGCCATTCACAAAGTAATTGTTAAAAGTTTGTGTACGTACAGTTCCAGTGGTGAAGTAGGAACCAGTGTAGCTTATTAGAATTTGGCCACTTCTGGTTCTACCGTCAAGCCCGGTGCATCCAGAGCCAAAGTCAATGGTGATGGTTCGGTTAACGGTATCACGTGTTACTGTGGCACATGATGATAGAAGGCTGTTAGGATCTTGACCTCCACGTAAACTGATACTTCCAGTTTTATAAGCTTCATCGCTCATATCATCAGCATCACTTCCTATTTTATCACTTTCTCCAAGATTGGAACTTTGCGTTGTGAAGTCGCTTTCATTATCATTTTCTTCTTTTTTACAGGAAGTGATCATCAGCAGTGATGCACACAATAAGACTGCGCTAAAATTTAAGAATGTTGTTTTCATATTAATCAATTTTTTGTTTATGACCTTATGACTTGTAAGGCTCCCAATGGTTTAACGATAAGAGTCTATTTTTGTTGTAGCGGCCAAATAATGATAAAATAATTATAAATATGCCTTATATTTGGGGTGATGCGAAGGATTGCCAACCTCATTTTTATGGGCATATTTTTAAATATGGTAAACTATTTTCAGGGTTCATTAAAGGCTCAGGAGTTAGAAAAACCGCTTCAAATAAAATCAAAACATATAGATGCAACGGTGGCAGTGTTGTACAGTGGCAGTATGGTGGCACTACATCAACTGTGGTATAAAGATTATGGAAGTAGTAAGTTTCATTTTTTCAATGATGCAGGCGAATGGAAGGGGATGGATAAGGTAGGACATTTTGTAACCGCCAACCGAGTGAACAGTGGAATTTATGCCATGTATACTGCTTCAGGATTTAGTCCACAACGTGCCATGTGGAGGAGTGCAATAATAAGTACTGCATTTCAAACAACAGTAGAAGTGTTTGATGGTTTTAGCACGGCATGGGGTTTTAGTTGGGCCGATATAGCTTCTAATACAGCTGGAACTGCAGCATTTTGTTTGCAGCAGCAATTTTTTAAAGAACAGTTGGTTAAGTTTAAATTTAGCTTTTGGCCATCAAAATTTAATAAGTACAGGCCTTCGTTACTGGGCCAATCATTTCCTAATACCTTATTGAAGGACTACAATGCCCAAACCTATTGGGCAAGTTTTAGTTTAGCCAGGGCCACAGGTTTTAGTAAGTTGCCAGCATGGTTATGTTTGAGTTTTGGATATGGTGTAAATGCACTTACAGGAGCAAGGGTGAATAGTAGCATTGATGGACTCTTACCACCGTCAAATGAACTTAGAGCCAGTGAATTTTCGCTAGGTATAGATATAGATTTGGTAAAAATAAAAACAAGACATAGATGGTTGCGCAGATGTTTCAATGTGGTAAACATAATTAGATTGCCGCTTCCTGCTGTAACTTACCTTAGTACTGGAACTACTAAATTTAATTTTATCAAGTTTTAATTATTTTAATACATATTAAATTACGCGGCTAAAATGATCATCTACAACCCTAAGGATTGGTTTCTCTCAGTTTTTCAATTTCACAAAGCTGATACATTTAGGAAGTTATTCCCACTTCTAATCATCATGGCTTTATATAGTTGGGGAATAATTTATATGGAGCTTGATTACCTCATGCTAGGGGAGAAGAGCCACGCAAAGAATATTATTCTTATGCACACCTTGTTAGGCTTTGCTATTTCAATGTTGTTGGTTTTTAGGACCAATACTGCTTATGATCGATGGTGGGAGGGGCGAAAGCTATGGGGAGCACTCATTAATAATAGCAGAAACTTTGCTATCAAGCTTGAAGCTTATTTGCCCGCGGATAATGAGTCGTCACGTAATTACTTTAGACAGGCTATACCTATGTATGCATTTACTCTAAAGTGGCATCTGCAAAAAGATAGCACCAGATTGGCGCTTGATGATATTCCTCATCCTGAATTTGAATACTTGGCAAAGGCCATTCACCAACCTAATATGCTAGCCTCAGCAATGATGCAGAGGTTACAACAGTTGCATAAAGATGAACAACTAAGCGCCACTTCCATGTTGTTACTTAATGCCGAATGGCAATCGTTAACGGATATTTGTGGTGCATGTGAGCGAATAAAAAACACGCCAATACCCTATAGCTATAGTTCATTTATTAAAAAGTTCATTGTTATTTATGTGGCAACATTGCCCTTTGGATTAGCCTTTACTCTTGGGTTATATGCCATTCCAGTTACCACTTTTATTTTTTATGTACTGGCAAGTCTTGAACTCATTGCCGAAGAGATAGAAGAGCCCTTTGGGACTGATACCAATGATCTACCAATGCAAAGGATGGCAGAAAATATTCAAAAAAACATTAACGAAATCATTAAATAAATTAAGTGCAATTAATTATTTAAATGAATTAATCGATTTCTTCTTCAAGAAAAAGTAAACCAGACCTAGATTTAAGTTGGAATACCAGTCTTTATTATTAGGATTTCCTCGTGAGCTCAGATAGGGTCTTCCGTTTGGGTTTCTATCAGAAATGGTTCTATCACTAAGAGCTACAGCAGCCTGGCCATTATTAGCTAGTAGCTTTGCCTTGTCAGGATAAACCGTGCTCACATCATCAAGATAATCAGTAAAAGTTTTTCTATAGCTTAATTCTAGATCAATACTAAATTTTGAATTAATTTTAAAACTAAATCCAGCTCCAAACGGAATGCAAAATTGAAACAGGCTATATGGTGAAGGGTAATTACCTTCCAGATATTGCCCCTCTGTGCCCAAGCTGTGTAAATCATATAGCTGATTTTGATAAGCTGCTCTAGGATTAAATTTAAATATACCAGCCCCTACAAATAGGTAAGGCATTATTGGATCTCTTCTTCCAAAATTTCTTTTGCTATTCAATAAATAAATTTGAGCATCAGCTCTCAATTCATGTATAGTGGAGTGAAAGCTTAAATTTCGGCCCTTATTCAACTCATTGGCTCTATCAGCAGCTTGAATAAATAAATAAGTATAACCAGATCTAATTGAAAGATGCCTATTTAAATTTAGTGAAAAATCTAAATTGTAACTACAGTCTTGCCAATTAAATTGTTCATTGGCATCTAGATCCCCTTGGTATGCACTAAGGCCCACTGCGGCCTTTGCACCCCAAGTGTGCGATAGAGCATTGCACGTTGCTAACAAAAGCAATGAGAGTAAAATATTGTTTTTCAATTGTAGGTAATATTAATTTTAACGATTTAGGTGCCTCTAAATTAGGGGTTGAAGAAAAGTAAATGATAGGGCTGGTTAAAACTAATGAACAGGTAGTGTTTTAAATGCAATGCTTTGTTTAGTGTAAAATTCTAAAATTGCCGGAAGCAGTTGTTGAAGACGTGGCATTGCTTTGATGCTATCATGCATCACGATGATGGATCCGGGCGAGGCATGTTTTTTAACAATATCGATGCATTGTTCGGGCAAAAGTTGTGTGTCGTAATCTCGGCTGAGCACATCCCACATTACTATTTGATAATTTTTTTTTATAGAGAAAGCCTGTAAAGGTGTAATTTTTCCATAGGGGGGTCTAAAAATTTTTGAATCCACTAATTTACCACATTCATTTACTTGTTGTAAATAATTTTCGGTGGTGGTTAACCAGCCATTGCAGTGGTGCTGTGTATGATTGCCTAAGCTATGGCCTTCATCAATAATTCTTTTATAAAGGTGCGGATGTTTGGCAACATTTTCACCAACACAAAAAAAAGTAGCTTTTGCTTTAAACAATTTTAGCTGATCGAGTACAAATGGTGTTGCTTCCGGAACAGGGCCATCATCAAAAGTGAGATATAGGTGTTTACTCCCGTTTACCCTCCAAGTAAATCCATCAAATATTTTTTGTATAAAAATTGGAGTTTTCAGGATGCTGAAATTGCAAAGTTTACTTTAGATATTTGTCTAACCAATTAAAAAATACTCGTTGCCATAAAACACTATTTTGCGGTTTCAGTACCCAATGCCCTTCATCAGGATAGGTTAGTAATTGGGCATCAATATTTCGTAAGCGAGCCGCATTAAAGGCGTCTAGGCCTTGGGTATAAGGCACTCGGTAATCTTTTTCATTAGCTATTACTAATATTGGAGTATCCCATAGCCCTACAAATCTGTGAGGGGAGTACATGGTATAAGATCTGGGGATAGGGTTATTCCAATATTCGCCTTTAAAGTCGTGGTTATTGAAAAACAGTTCTTCTGTGGCATTCATGGCTTCCAGGTTAAATACACCATTGTGAGAAATGAATGTTTTAAATCTTTTGTTGTGGTGGCCTGCCAACCAATATACTGAGTAGCCTCCAAAGCTAGCTCCCACAGCACCTAATTTTTCTTTGTCCACATAGGGTTCATTAGCAACACTATCAATGGCACTTGTAAGGTCCCGCATGGCTTGGCCGCCCCAATCACCAGTTATTTGATCATTCCAGTTTTCACCAAAAGAAGGCAAACCTCTTCTGTTAGGTGCTACTATGATGTAGCCATGAGAAGCCATCAATTGGAAATTCCAGCGGTAGCTAAAAAATTGTGAAACGGTACTTTGTGGGCCACCTTGACAGTATAGTAAGGTTGGATATTTTTTAGAAGGATCAAAGTTTGGTGGAAAAATAACCCATGTAAGTATTTGCTTTCCATCTGTGGATGCAATCATTCTTTTTTCAACCTTACCCATTTTAATGGTGGTAAGCAATTGGCTGTTAGGGTCGGCTATTAATGTTTCAATTTTTGTTTTTAAATCTAAATGGTAAAGAGCCACTGGGTGACTCATATCCATTCTGGTGAGAACTATAATGTCAGACTTGTTAGCAGTAGTTATGCTAATGGCGGTTCGGTCGTAATCGCCTGAGGTGATGGCTGTGTATATTGGGGTTTTTTTAGCAAAAAGATCAAACACATAAATTTGTTCGGTTGCATTTATTCCTACGGTACAATAGATTTTTTTCCCATCATTGCTGAACATTTTTTGTTCCACATTATAATCAAGTCCCATCGAAAGTTCTGTTGTTTTTTTTGTGGTGAAATCATGTAGCATCAAACGGTTTCTGTCTGATTCATAACCAGGAGTTTCCATGCTACTCCATATTAATTGATTGCCATCGGGAGAGAAAAGTGGATTTTTATCGTATCCGTTCATCCCCTCGGTTAAGTTAAATGTGGTGCTACTAGCCAAATCGTAAATATAAATTTCGCTATTGGTGCTCATGGCAGCGCTTCTACCCAATAATTTTTTAGCAGAGTAGGCTATTTTTGTACCATTGCTATTGATGGCAATATTCTCTTCGCCATCATTTGGTTTTAATGGGCAATCGTATTTTTCGCCTGGCATCAAATCTTTAGCAGTCGTAATTTCATCGTCTGTAAATTTAGTAGTAAATACATGGCTGTAATTTTCATCAGCCCATTGCGTCCAATGACGATACATTAAATCATCATACAGTTTACCGCTAGCTTTTGGTAAATCAGTATTCAATTCTTTAAATGATTTACCGATCTTAACTTCTGCAGTAAACCAAAGTTGTGTATTATCGGCACTTAGTCCATAATTATCCAATCCACCAGGAATGTTTGTTCTTCTTCTTACATTACTTCCATCCGGCTTCATTTCAAATAATTGCATGGCATCACCATCTTCATTTAAAAAAAATATTTTTGTGCCATCTTTATTCCATTTAGCCGATGCTTGAGTTTTATCATCATTGGTTAATCTGGTGACGGCTTTAGAGCTAACATTAACTTTGTATAATTCACTTTGACCAGCATTGGCCTCAAGATTGTTCCATCTTACATTGTATATAACATCTTTTCCATCCGGTGAAATTTGTGGGTCACTCAATCGGCCGAGTTGCTGCAAGTTTTCAGCAGTAATTCCAGATTGTGCATTGGCACCGTTGATTAAAAATATCGCCAACAATAAAGTAATCGTAATTTTCATTTCGCTTGCTAGATTTTTTTTATAGGAGTGCTAAAGTAGTTAAAAATTTTTGTTTAATTGAAAAATGAAGTCATTGTTTAGTTAAAAATATATAATTTTAAGCCCGATGAAAAATTGTGTTTTCTTATTTATAGTATGCTTGCCGCTGATAACTCGGGCAGAAAGATCGGCATGCGATAGCATTGTATTTAACTTGGATAGTGGGCGAGTAGAATTTTGGAAGGATACCTTGCGCATTGCAAGTTTAAAGCCTGCGGACGCTCCTGACTCATTAATAAAAAAAACAAGTTGTGCCAAATGGGAAAGTGTAGGAAGTGATTTTACTTATTGCGGTGAGATGGTTAAATCAGATCTATTTAAGTTGTTTTGGTATCGCGATAAAAAGGCTATCGATTTATTGAGTGATGAAAATGTGCACACGAGCTTACCATTGATAGGAATGGCAGAAGACATCATGTATCAAACATTAGGCGATCCGAAGGCCATCAATGACATGCGAAGACCAGACAACGATCAAACGGTAAGTGTCTATATTTATCCTACTTTTTATGGTTTTTACGGGGTGTGGGTGGATGCACAATCGCATCTTGTTTTCAAAATTTCCATGTACCTTGCCAGTGAAGTGAATTATGATTTTTGCGAAGACCCAGCAATTGATTTTGCCAAGTAATACATTTCTTGATGTGGGATCCCATCTTCTAAAAACTCATTTCCAACAGCAGTAAAACCAAATTTATTATAGTATTTGACCAAATGAGCCTGTGCGAATAGGTGTATTTTAAAAGCATTCAAAGATAATTTACAGTAATCCATGGCAGCATTGATAAGCGCTGCTGCCACCCCTTGATTGCGGTAAGGTTTTGCCACCACTATGCGGCCAATCGATACCTTATCCAAATATAAAATCCTAGCTACCCCACTGATATTGCCATTCAAATAGTAAAGTAAGTGAATGGCCTGCTGATCTTTATGGTCAAGGTCATTAAAAAGACATTGTTGTTCAACGATAAAAACTTCTTGACGAAGGGCAGCTATTCCATACAACTGGTGTGGGGTAAGTGAATCAAATGTTTTTATCTCAATCATATAATAGTTGTTGGGCGGTTTAAATCTATAAAAAATATATTACTTTTCGCACTTGTAAAACGCCACTTAGGTTTTTATCAATAAAATCAAAAGAACAAACTAAACTACAAACATATTATAAGATGAAAAAGAAATTATTATTACTATTAGCAGTGGGCGCCCTGGGTGCAGGAGGTTTTTGGCTATATGGACTATTTTCTAAAAAGTATGAGCACCTGAACCTCATACCCAACGATGCCATAGTAGTGGGCACGTTTGATTTGCATACACTAGCAGAGAAAGCCAATATCAAAGCTTGGGATAGCCTGTATTTATCAAAACGATCAAAGGAAATGAAAGCGAAAATGAGCGCTGATGATGAAGAGATGAGAAAGTTTTTAAAGGAAGGCTTTGGCAACCCATTGAGTATGGGCATTGATCCGATGAGTGATTTGTATGCCTTTATAACCTTGCGTGGTGGGATGAAACCTGGTGTGGGTGTGGCTTTTGCTGTACGCAGTAGCAGTGATCTAGAAAAAATATTAATGAGCATACCCGATAAATTTATTAGCGAGAAAAAAGTAGTGAATGGGAAGGGATTTAAATCTTTTGGATTGGAAAACAACATGCTGTTGGCTTGGAAAGAAGGAGCTGGTTTACTATTGGGTGGTGAAATGGACCAAGCCGCACTACAGTATTGGGCCGAAGAATTGATGAATATGGAAAAAGCTAAATCTATTACACAAAATAAATATTTTAATGAATTTGCCAATGGCAAGCAAGATTTAGGTGTATTTATTAATTATAGCGGTGCACTTAGTAGCGGACCTATTGCTGGTTTACTGGCCATGGCTGGACAAAATAAAGCGATTGATTATTTAAAAACATCTAGTGCGATTGTAAATTTAAATTTTGAAAATGATCAATTGGTAAGCAACACCTATTATTATAATAGTAATAGCAAGGCATCCGATGAATATAGTTTTCTGGCCAATAAGGCGGTGAGCAAAGAGCTATTAAACAACATGACTGATAGGCAACCTTTAGGTTTGCTTAGTTTTAGTTTAGATGCTAATAAAACTTGGGAGTTTTTTGAAGGTGACCCAACCTTTAAACGTGCAGTAAAGGAAATGGAACAATCGCTGAACATGAAGTTTAAAGATCTGAAAACTATTTTAAGTGGCGAAGTGGCAGCCTGTTTAATAGATGTGCAACAACATAGTATTAGGAGAAATAGCTATGAATGGAATGAAGCTACTGGCGAATATGCAGAGAAGGAAGTGATGGATACAATGCCAATGCCTATTTTTAGTTTAAGTATGGGCATAGGGAATCAAGCTAATTTGCATAGCCTTTTGAAAAACATTGGCACCATGGATTCAGCAGGAATGCATATGTTAGTAAACAAAGAGATGAACATTTATTTTGCTGAAAGGGGAGCAACACTCACCATTACCAACGATGCCACTTTAGCCCAAAAGGTGGTTGGCAAAACAGCGCTTGGTCAATGGTCTGGTAGTGGATATGATTTGGCAGCTAACAATGGAAGTGCACTTTATCTCAATCTGTTATTTAGTAGCTATCCAGAAAATTTAAAGACCATGATGCTTTCAGCCATGGATAATGATGCCGTTGCCAAAGCCATGTTTGTAGAAATGATTACTAATTTTGTGGACCTTCAAGCTACAGGAAATTCAGAAAAAGCCGTACTTACCCTAAACATGAGTAAGACTGGAGAAAATAGTCTGTGGCGAATGATTAAAATGGTAGATAAAATAGCAGAAACCGTTGGTAAAAGAGAAGAGGCAGGTTCAGATGTTTCCACTATTGATGAAGCAGCTCCAGAAGTAGTGGCGCAATAATGATGCATGCTATCGGTGGATTTTAATTTAAATCAGGTAGTTCCTTCAGTTTATAAGGATCAGTCCATGGCCGCTGAGCGATTGTGGAGCCGCGAGGTTGTTCTAACTGCAGGTATTAATCATCTGGTGGTGGCTCCAAGCGGTAGAGGAAAGTCTACACTCATTCATTATCTGTATGGTATTCGAAAAGATTATTCTGGCACTATTTTGCTTGGCGAAACGGCTTTGCATAGCATGAGTGTAGATCAGTGGGCTCATTTGAGAAAAAATACTTTAAGTATCGTTTTTCAAGATTTACGACTCTTTAATCAACTCACTGCTTATGAAAATATATTGCTAAAGTTTCAATTACATACTGACCTGTCGCTAGACTCCATTCAGTATTGGATTAATTTGTTTGAACTATCACATTGCATCCAACGACCACTGCATACCTTATCTTATGGACAGCAGCAGCGCATTGCCATCATCAGGGCCATGGTTCAACCTTATAAGTGGTTGCTACTTGACGAACCGTTTAGTCATATTGATTCAGCTATGACAAAAATTATAGCAAATGCCATCATTGAGCGCAACCAATCACTAGGAGCAGGTATGATTATCACTAGCCTTGATCCAAGCAACATTATTCATTTTGATCAAACATGGGTAGCTTGATGATTACAAAATTGCTCAATACAGGTAGTAACACTGCTTCTACCATGCTCAGTATGGTAGGCGGTATGTTTGGGTTATTCATTGTCATCATCGGCATTCAATTGTACCTTACTTTTTCAGCGATCTTATTAGGTGATGAAAATTTATTAAAGGCTGAATATATAGTAGTAAATAAAAAAGTAAATCTCAGTCATAGTCTAGGCATGGCTAACGCAGGCTTCAGTGATGAAGAAATAGCAAACATTAAAAAACAAAAAGGAGTAGCAGCATTAGGTGTTTTTAAATCAAACTCATTCAAGGCAAGTGCATTTGTAGAAGCCAATCAAAACTTCTTACCATTTTATACTGAAATATTTTTTGAATCATTGCCTAATCAATTTTTAGATGTTGATCGTAGTGTTTGGTATTGGTCAGAAGGGATGGAAGAGGTGCCAATAGTTGTGCCCAATGATTATATTAACTTATATAACTTTGGCTTTGCTCCATCGCAAGGGCTCCCTCAAATCGCTAAAGGAGCAGTATCATTGGCTACTTTTAACATTCGCATCAGCGGCCAAGGTCAACAGAAAATCTTCAAAGGCAGAATAGTAGGCTTTACCTCCCGCATTAACTCGATTTTAGTGCCGGAAAATTTTTTGGATTTTGCCAATCAAAATTATGGAGGCATGGTGGCAAAGCAGGCTTCTAGAATCATTATTGAAAGTGAAAATCAGGCCGATGATGGTATTTTGAAATTCCTTTCTCAACAGGGGTATGAATGGAATAATGATGCTTTGAAACATGCAAAGTTTGCTTCCATGCTTCTTATCGGCTTGAGTATTTTACTATCAGTAGCCGCAGTTATTGTATTGTTAAGTTTATTGTCTATTATACAACATGCCAGATTGCTCATTGCTAAAAATAATTATAATATTAAAACACTGATCCAATTGGGCTACCAGCATCAATCGTTGGCAAGTATTCAAAATGGTAAACTAGTAAAATTGTTTGCCATTGTGTGCCTAGGTGCTCTTGCCATTTCATTTATTGCCTACCACCTAATTGCCCAACGCATGCTAGCCGCTTCATTTGAGGTAGGAGTTACGCTGCACATCATTTCCATTGCTATTGGGCTATTGGTTTGGCTCACATTATATTTTATTGCTGCCTACGATACTTCGCGGCAGTATAAATTATTGGCTACTATGGCATGAGATGGGTCAATCTTACTTTTTTAGTATCCTATTTACCTTTTCGCATTAGCGGTATCGCATTATGGCCATTTGTATTCATTTTAAAAGGTTTAAATAACCCCCGACTACTCAACCACGAACGCATTCATTTGCAACAGCAGTTGGAGCTTGCCATTCTCTTCTTCTATCTCATTTATATTGGAAACTATCTTGTTAATTTAATTAAGTACACCAATCACCAACAAGCCTATCGGCATATTATATTTGAGCAAGAATGCTATGCCCATGAGCATGACCTAAATTATCTTTCCGTCAGGAAACCATATCAATGTTTTCGTCAAAAAAAGTAGCCAATGAATACTATCAGTAAAAAGAAAAAGACCTTTAGAGTTACCGAAGAGCTGTTCATCTACTTAGAAGAGTTCGGAAGGATTGAAACACTGCCTTTCAACTATACTGATTTATTACGATACAACACCAGCTACCCACTGCGCGACAAGCAAGGGAAGGATACCTTTTGGGAAACTGTTTTTTTTAATCCTGGCGAAATGGAAGAGATCAATCAGAAGCTCGTTCAAACCTATGCCATTCTAAAGGTAGAAGGAAATTTGGCATTTATGGATCATCTCTATGTAGATCGGATCGACTACTGTCCCTTTGGTAATTCTAAGCCATTTAGAATAAGAATTAAAAATCAGTACAACGATAACTTTGACTATTACTATGTGAAATTGGCCGATGCCAGTAGGGTTTATGGATTAGAGTTTGAGGATATCTTGTCTCCCAATAGAATTAATTATTTAGTAGATGTAGAAACCTTGGTAGAGGAACATATAATTGGTATACCTGGTGATCAATTTATAAAAAATAATTTAGAAAGTGAAGAAGTTAACCACACTCGTTTGGCAAAGGAATTTATAAAATTTAATGAACGGTGTTTTGTGCGTTTGCTGGGCGATATGAGATCCTATAATTTTGTAATAGATATGACAGCCGATTTTGATGATACGCAGTTCCGTTTTCGTGCCATTGATTTTGATCAACAATGCTATGAAGGCCGCAAATCAATGTACCTTCCGCAATATTTTAAAGAGAACAATCCATTTGTGAACTTGTGTATGAAATACATCAATGCAGAAACGGTAAAACAATACCAATTGGAAGAAAAATACCTAATGGCCCGCAGGGTGCGCACAGCAAGGTATCGCTTGGCTAATTTATTGGATGTAATGATGAGGGAAGAAATATCGCTTCCAGATAAGGTAAAGAGCCTTAGGCAAGAGTTGGCAAAACACTATCAACGTGATTACTTTTTAAAGTGTCGCAACATGGGCGAAATTATGCGCACCAGCCTAGAAGTATTGTTAGAGCATTGATTCAAACCAGCTAATGGTTAATGTCAGTTAAGGATTGCTTTACATTCGCAAGTTTTCATGTACATTTAGCTCCATAAAAATTACGCATTTTTTTAAAGTGATCGTACTTTATTAAATGGCCAATACCTCAAAAGCTATGCCCATGATTAAACAGTTTTTAATTTTGGTAACCATATTAAGTGCAGCCACACTTACTGCACAAAATCAATGGACCGTGAAGCAATGCATTGATCATGCTATGCAAAATAATATTCAAGTAAAGTTAAATCAATTAAATGAAGAAAGTAATCAACTTACAGTATCGCAAAACTATGCCAGTTTCCTTCCTGACATTAATTTAAATGCTGGTCAAAGTGCATTTTTTGGGCGGAGTATTGATCCATATACCAATCAAATTACCCAGTCGGCCGTAACTAATGACAATGCTTCACTAAATGGCAGCATATTATTATTCAACGGCCTTCAGTTACACAACCAGCTAAAGCAAAGTAAATATACTTACTTAAGTGCTAAGCAAGATTTGCAAAAGATAAAGAATGATATTGCGCTCAATATAATTACCGCCTATTTACAAATACTCTATAATAGAGATCTTTACCGGACCGCTGAACTGCAACTGCAAGCCACTTCAGAACAACGCAAGCGCACACAACGCATGTTTGAATTAGATGAAGTAAATAAAAGTACCTGGCTCAACATTGATGCACAACATGCAAACGAAGAACTAAATTTAATCAATGCAAAAAATCAAGCCGACCAAGCGTTGCTCAATTTACGGCAACTATTGGAATTAGATCCAAGCCTCCCGTTTGATATAGTTACACCGGCAATCATGCTTCCATCGGCCGATTTAATGGGGGTGGATGCCAATGCTGTTTATCTGCAGGCACTCACCAATCAGCCTGATATAAAAGGCAGTGAGCTTAGAATTCAAGCCGCATCATCTGGCCTGGCAGCAGCACGTGGAGCGCGCATGCCTAGATTAAGTCTCAATGGGGGAGTTAATACTTCCTATTCCTCATCAGCTAAGCAGATTGATAGAATTGTGTTTGGTAATCCTGAACAAATAGGCATTACGCAATCAGGCGATCAAGTATTCTCTATTATTCCTAGTAGTACTGTTACCCTTAAAACGAAATCATTTTCCGATCAACTTGACGAAAATTTAAGCAGAAATTATGGGTTGCAGCTTTCAATACCCATCTTGAATGGTAGAGGCATTCATACTAATATAAAGCGTCAAAAATTGGCAGTGGAGCAGGCTAATTTAAACTTGAAAAGTGCACAACTCACCCTTAGAAAGAATGTAGAACAAGCAGTGAATGATGCAAAGGCCGCTTATTTAAAATATGTAGCAGCAAGCAAAAGTGCATTAGCAAATAAAGAAGCCTTTAATGTAGATGAGAAAAAATTTGAGCTTCAGCTCATAGCCAACTACGATTATTTAATTTCGAAAAATAACCTAATACGTTCTGAAGTTAACTTACTTCAAGCAAAATATGATTATTTGTTTAAGGCTAAGTTAGTAGATTTTTATGCAGGTAAAAGTTTAGAATTTTAATTTAATGTTCAATTAATAATATGACAAAGAAAAAAAACGGATTACTAAAATGGTTAGGTATAGCCATAGCGGTACTATTGGTCATTGGAATCATAGGTAAAAAGGCAGGCTGGATTGGTAAAGAGGAGAAAACTGCAGTAGCAGTAGAAAAAGCAATCAAACGCAACATTACTGAAATAGTAAGTGCCAGTGGTAAAATACAACCGGAAGTGGAAGTTAAAATTACGCCTGATGTATCAGGTGAAATAGTAGAGCTCAAAGTCATAGAGGGCCAGCCAGTAAAAAAGGGAGATTTGCTACTGCGCATCTTGCCAGATATCTATCAAAGTAATGTAGATAGGACCATGGCCGGATTAAATGCTTCAAAAACAAGTTTTGAAAGCGCCAAAGCTAGAGTCGTGCAGGCAGAGTCTCAGCTGAAAAGAGCAGAATCAAGCTATGAAAGGAATAAAAGGCTGTATGATGAAAAATTAATTTCGGCCAATGAATTTGAAGTAGTAAAATCAAGTTATGAAGTGGCTAAGGCTGAATTGGAAGCAGCAAAAGAGAGTGTAAGAGGAGCCAATTTTAACATTCAAAGTGCAGCAGCCGGAGTCAAAGAATCGCAAGACAATCTAAGAAAGACCTCCATCTTTGCCCCTGTGGATGGAACCATTTCAAGATTGAATAAAGAGAAAGGGGAACGTGTAGTAGGTACCAATATGATGGAAGGAACTGAAATAATGGTGATTGCCAACTTGAATGAAATGGAAGTAAGTGTTGATGTAAATGAAAATGATATTATAAGAGTGAGCGTTGGCGATAGTGCAGATGTGGAAGTGGACGCCTACCAAAACAAAAAGTTCAAAGGAATTGTAACTGAGGTGGCCAATAGTTCTACAAATGCCACCCTCAATATTGATCAAGTTATAAATTTTAAAGTAAAGGTTAGAATACTGCGTGAATCCTATCAAGAGTTAGAAGCAACAAGAAATGGAAAAAGTGTTTTTAATCCTGGGATGAGTGCCACTGTTGACATTCACACCAATAGCGTGAGTAATGTAATAGCGGTGCCCATTCAGGCTGTCACCACTCGCGACACTTCTATTAAAAAATTCAGTTTTGGCAATGATGGTGAATTGCAAGATGAAAGTGTGCAAGCCGTAAACAATACTAGTGATGATAAAAATAAGAAAGTAGAACTAGTATTTGTGGTAAATGATGGCAAAGTAAAATGGGTGCCGGTAAAAAGTGGTATTCAAGATAATTCTTTTATCGAAATAATTAGTGGCTTGAAGGAAGGCGATCAGGTTGTAATAGCACCTTATAGCGCCATTACCAAAGACCTTTTTAATAATGATGCGGTGGAAATAAAAAAGAAGAGTGAAGTTTATAGTAAAAAAGAATGATGCCACAATGAGTGAACACTTCTTACTTCATTTAGAAACCAGTACCAATATTTGTTCTGTGGCAATAAGCAATGGTAATAAGTTGATAAACAGCATTACTATCCATGAAGGTTTGCAACACGCTGAAGTGCTTTCCCCAGCCATTGACCAACTATTGAAAAACAACAATATTGCTAGAAAACACCTTTCGGCAGTAAGTGTAAGCATGGGACCAGGGTCTTTCACCGGCCTAAGAATTGGCATGAGTACTGCTAAAGGCATCTGCTATGGGTTGGGCGTGCCATTGATAGGTATCAATACTTTATATGCCCTATCGCATGCTTACTGTGCGCAACATCAACCGATTGACGGCTCGTTTATCATACCCATGATTGATGCACGCAGAATGGAAGTATATACCAGCTGCTATGATCATGCGCTAAATCAAATTTGGCCAGAACAACCAATGGTGCTCGCATCCCACAGTTTTGAAACATTGGGAACCGCTCCACTTTATATCATCGGTGATGGAGCAAAAAAAGCAAAGACATTATACCAAGCAGAAAAGTTTATTACCATCCATGAAAATTTTTTATGCCATGCAGCACATCTCATTGAACCAGCATTTTCTAGGTTCAATCAACAACAATTCGACAATTTGGCAACCCTTGAACCCAATTATGGCAAGCCAGCCTCAGTAGAACGGTAAAATTATTTTCCGGTTAAGTCAACTTTTTTCGAAAAATTTCTTTTGAAACCTTACCATTGCTTTCCACCCCCCATTTGCAAATTAAAAATTTAGCTGTTACATTTACGGTAGTAAAATAAATAAGGCATTTAAGCATTCTAAAAATCCCACCAATTTTAGATTGCATTGCTTTACTATTGGTTATATAAAATATAAGCGCATGAAAAAGCAACTATGGTTAGTGTGTTTCTTGCTGGTGGGAGTATTGGCTGCATCAGCTCAAAATGTTTCTATAAGCCGGGCTTATCCAGACAGTACCTTTAACGTATGTGGTACGGGACTTTTTAAAGTTATGGTCAG
>JBDKJS010000078.1:0-2601 GCA_039806065.1 Bacteroidota bacterium
CCATACCAAATCAAAAGGGCATTAAGTTCATGGATATTGGTAAAAAAATCCAAATTTCTTTTTTGATTGAAGGTTTCCCCGCGGTCACTTCCACTCAATTTAGCAAACCAATACTCAGTTCTAAATCCCACTCTATTGGTTACATGCCGTTCATAGTTCAAACCTACTCCAGTATTACGAAACAGGTTATTATCATTATCATCTAAATCGCCATAATACGCAGTTCCTGCAATGGAAAGTGCTAAACTACTATAATGCAATGAAGATTGCGCAATGCCTAATTTACATGTGAGCAGAAGGGCTACGCCAAGAATAGTCAGCAACAAGTTTTTCATTATTCATAAAATTAATCATTGAATCATTCTTAGGAGCAATAAATTGGGTGAATAAACAGTTTGGAATTACGAAGCGTAGGAAAAATGCCACAAAAAAAGCAGGTACCTATTCGATACCTGCTTTTTTTACGCATTAATAGTTTACTTATTGGACAACTATTTTTTGAGTTTTAGAGTTGCCATTTGCATTTACCGTTATTAGGTAAACTCCTTTTGCAAATCCACTCATGTCAAATTGTTGACTGTTTAATCCATAGGTGGCCACATCTTCCAGATAGAGCATTTGTTTGCCAACTACATCCTTTATGGTCACTGAATACCTTTCATTTTGGTTTGCTTGAAGCTCTAAATTAAGGGTACTTGATACAGGATTTGGATAAACATTAATTGTTAAGTCTAGCTTTTGCGGCTCAATTGTTCTGCAGCTGTTGCTTACCAAAAGCGCTTTAGAAGATCCAATTCCACATGCATTGCTTGAACGGGCAATTACATTTCCTCCAACACTACCCCAACTAACAGAGATGGTGTGTGTGCCCTGACCACTAGTGATAGTAGCACCAGAAGGAACAAACCAAGTGTAGGTAGCCCCCAATTGCGGATTCACAACATTATAAACTGCACCTGATGTACCAGGGCAAACGTTTGAAGGTCCGTTAATTGCTGAAGGTGCTGCTGGCGTACCAGTGATTGATAAACATCTTGGAGTACTACTTCCACATGCATTCACATTACTTACACAAATAGAACCACTTCTAAAATTATTAGCAAAACTTACAACAATTGAAGTTGTTCCTTGACCACTTACAATAGAAACTCCAGATGGTACTGTCCAATTATAACCTTGAGTAGCCAAGGCTGAAGGTGCAATTGAATAAGTAACATTAGTGTTACCACATACATTACTTGAAGGTCCTGCAATGGCTGTCAGTGGTTGATCAGGAGTTGAGCGTAAGAAGTAGAGTTTATTATTACTACCACAAGCACTGCTGCAGGTTAGCATCAGGTTTCCTCTTGTCCATGTATTACTGAACGAAACCACAATACTACGCGTACCTTGACCACTTACGATTGATGCTCCTGTAGGCGCAGTCCAATGGTAGTATGATGTACCCGGAACTGTAGCCACAGAGTAATTTGCAGTACTATTAGCACATATTGTAGTAGCACCTACTAATGGGTTTGAATTTACAGCAGGTGTCCTATATAAAGTAAGACACAGTTTTTCACTTGCTCCTAAACAATTCACCGCTTCTACTAATAAATTGCCATTAGTGAATGAACTAGTGAAACTTAAGGTTACACAAGTAGTTCCTTGTCCACTAATAATTGTTGCACCAGAAGGGGCAGTCCAAATATAATTGGTAGCTAAAGGTGAACCAGGAATACAATAAGTTGCAATAGTTCCGGGGCAAAGATCAAGAGTCTGTCCAGTTAATGGACCAATATTTCTTGGAGCTTGCGTAGCAAGATTAACCACAATGCAACTTGCACTAGCAGATGCACATGAATTCGAAGGAGTAACACAAATACTACCTCCATTAAAGTTGCTTGAA
The DNA here is from genome assembly GCA_039806065.1 of Bacteroidota bacterium. GTDB lineage: Bacteria > Bacteroidota > Bacteroidia > AKYH767-A > 2013-40CM-41-45 > JBDKJS01. The sequence goes on from JBDKJS010000078.1 coordinate 1,889, forward strand.
AAGGCTACTGTAATATTGGCTGTACCTTGACCATTGGTAATCGTAGCTCCAGTTGGTACTGTCCAAACATAACTTGTAGCACCTATTGCGCCCACAGCTTGATAGCTTATACCGCTACTGCCTCTGCATGATCTATTAAGACCAACAATTTGAGCAGTCGAAGGGGCATTACAAGCGCATGAAACCACTTCTATAGTAGCAGTAGTAAATGCTGTACAATTATAATTATTTGTATAAGAATAAGTAATAGTTGTGATTCCTACACCGGCAATTGAAGGATAGAAAACTCCATTGATTACTCCATTTCCACTATAAGTACCACCAGTAGGAAGTCCACCACTTAAAACAATACCAGAGGTAATAGTATCACATACCGTTGGATATGAAGGGAGACTAACACTAGGTTTATCGAGAACTTTAATAGTAATGATATTCGATTCTTGGATATAACTTGTACAACCGATTCTTCTTACGCACCTTCTGTATTGCTTACTAGAAGTAGCCATTGCAGGATCGTATGTTAAATTAGTCGCTCCAGTTATCATTGTCCATGAGCCTACACCCGCGTTTGCATTATTATCAAAATTCCGAACTATCCAAATAATATCCAATGCTCCTGAACCTCCACTTGGATTTTGAATACTTTGAATAACATTTGGATCGAAAGGACCACAGTTGTTTTGATCATATCCAATGGTTCCAGGGTTTGTTAC
>JBDKJS010000079.1:0-11066 GCA_039806065.1 Bacteroidota bacterium
TTGTAAAAAGGATCTACTTGTACATTATTCAAATTATCTACAAAATCTCTGGTTTGGTTGTGAAACAAGGTGAGTGAATCGTAATAATTATTTAAAAGAAAAGGATTAATTGATGCTAAATAAGACTCATAGCTATCATATTGGGAAGGTAGTGGTCTAGGAAAACTGTTTATTCTAACATTGTATCTAGTAGCTGGCGAAACCCATCTATTTATATATTCTTTATACCATCGCTCATCAGTTGATGCAGCACGTTGTAGCAATAGCGCTGTGAAATATGCATCATAACTATTACCGGCATCCTCATTGGTGGCATAAGCCCGTATGAAAAATTTATCTGGTTTCCTTAGCTCTAACCTGTTTTGGTAAAAAAAGATGTCGCGAAGCGAAAAGCGATTATCTCCCTGATATACTGTAGTCCCAGTGCTGAATGAACTTGCTAAAATTAATTCTGTTTCGTTTTTTATTTTATAGTGAAATGCTGCATTTGCTTTTAAATTTTCTGTGTTGTAATCTACTAGTTCCAATTCCTTATAGCCAGTTCTGTATGTAATTAAAAACCCTTTATAATCTCCTCTTTCTTTCGCTAAATCTCCAGTTGCTGAATATTCATCGCCATAGATATTTACGGCATCATATCCTCCGGGATTGCTACGATTGCTGCGCGAGTCTGGAGTGGGATCATAATTTTGTGCTTCCCAGTCATTGGCACGCAAATAAAAAAAGTTGGCTTTGTAAGCAAACTTATCCTTCCCCTCTTTATTTTTAAATGATTGGGCCCAGCGCAAACTTGTTTGTATCAAATTTCGCTCCCCTGCCTTTACTTCTACTGTTAATCCAGGTTGCACAAATGGACTGCGAGTACTCATGCTTATCACACCATTGAAAGCATTGGGCCCGTAATAAGCGGTACTTGCCCCAGCTACTAAATCTACTTTTAAAACATCTAGATCTGGTGCACCTAAAAAATTACCTAAAGAAAAATTTAACCCTGGACTTTGGTTATCCACACCATCTATGAGCTGCAATGATCTTACAGGCGAGGTGCTATTAAAACCCCTGGTATTGATTACTGTAAAAGCCAAGCTAGCTGTGGTGAGGTCTACTCCTTTCAAAGTTCCCAAGGATTCGTAGAATGATTTTTGTGGGGCTTGCTTAATGGCTATTAAATCCATGCTTTCAACAGTGAGCGGTGCCTCCTTTTGCTTCTCTGAAATTCTGCTTTCCGCTATATCCACTCCCTTTAGATTTAAAGTGGTACTTTCAAGTAGAATAATTAAATTATTAGAAACTTGTTTCACCGTATATTCGGTGCTCTTATAGCCAATGAATGAAAGGCTTAATGTCACAGGGTAATTTCCACTATAAGGCAAACTAAATTTCCCATCGAAATCAGTTTGTGTCCCATTACCACTTCCCTTCACCACTATTACCACTCCAATCAATGGGTCATTGTTCTTGCTGTCTTTTATTATACCACTGATGGTCTGTGCTTGGGCTAAGCTAGAAAAGCAAATCAAAAGGAGGCTGAGTAATCGCATGGTTTCGTCTTTAGAGTGAATCAAACATAGTTATTTTTTCTTTTAACTCCATAGCAAATGCTATGTTACCTGCATGTAATTTTTTTATTTTGTGGCATTGTTCAAAGCCCAAATATCATTAAAACTACTACAAATCTCTTTTACGCCTTACTTATCATTTGGTCCCACTGCCCTGGCTTGGCTTATGCCGAAATTATATTGTCTAAGGGCAGTCACTCTCAGCTCCTGTTGAGCTGCTATGCCGATGCGTATTATGCCTTCTCACTCCCTAATAAGGCCTTGTCAAATAATGAATCATTGATTTATAATCACTTAAAAACAAATTCACTAGCCACTAACGTATCACTTTTAGATTTTAATTATCAAAATAAAAAATGGAAAACTTCCATTGGCCTAATGGCAGGCGATTATGGCACTTATAACTTAAGTGCCGAGCCTTACTGGTTGCGTTTCATCTATCAAGCTAATATAAATTTTACTTTTGACGACTCTGGCAAGAGTATTTTAACTGCAGGAATTTTTCCTTCCCATATTGGTGTTGAGTCGCCCCTGGCTGTAAATAATTGGATGCTCACAAGAAGCTTTGTCGCTGAAAATTCGCCTTATTATGAAAGCGGAATAAAATATTCTTTTGCAGGCTTCAATTATAGCTTGGCGGTTATGGCTTTAAATGGTTGGCAAAATATTTACCAATCAAAAAAAATTACCTTAGATGCCCTAGGTGTTGCATTTGCCACTAAGCTCACCAACTCAGTTACGTTAAATTATAATAACTTTTTTCGAGCGAATAATGATCTTGTTTATGAATATCGGTGGTATCAAAATTTGTACCTCACCTTGCAAAAAAACAAATTGGGATTACTCATCAACTTTGATCTAGGCTATGACATCTCTTCGTCTTCTAAACCTTCTGTATGGTATGCCCCATTAATGATGATAAAATATGATTGTTCGAAAACTATTTCTCTTGCTGCTAGAGTCGAAAACTTTGAAATCAGTAAGGCGAGCCAGAGTGGTTTTGCTTTTGATAAGTATAGTGCTCTTAATAGCTGTGCTCTTGCTACCAAACTAGCTTTCAATAAAAATTTTGTCACTTCAATTGAATATCGCCTTATAAAGGCTTCCACCATCAGTCCGAATGCCCAGCTGCCCAGTAGAATTACTACAAGTGTTCATTTGATATTTTAAATTGTAAGATTGATGTTCTTATTTTATACCTATGAATAGTGTATTCACCTATATTGACCCTAACAATCAACACAAAAATTAGAAACAACCGAGATAGAGGCCTCGGTTGTTTTTATTTATCTTCTAGCGTGCCGGCATCAACAAGAAAAGGGAAATCAGTTCTGTAGTTTTCCAATGTTTCTTTACTTAATGTTGCCATTATCCACTGTGTGGCATCGTCTTTTGCAGCGGATAATTTTTCTCCATCAAAATTATAAATGGCACTTTTACCATTGTGTGCTATTTGGTTTCCATCTAATCCTATTCTGTTAACCGCTGCTACATAGGCTTGATTCTCTACTGCTCTTGCTGGTAGCAAACATTGCCAAGCAGCGATTCTCCGTTGCGGCCAATTGGCTACATAGCATAATACATCATAAGGTTCATTTTTATTATTGCTACTTGTAATTGGGAATCTTAAATCATAACAAATTTGGAATGCTATACGCCAATTACGAAAAGTGACCACACATGATTTGTCTCCAGGGGTGTAATGCAATGGCTCATCTGAAAGTGAAAAGAGGTGCCGTTTATCATATCTACCTATGATTCCTTCAGGTGCAATGGCAAACAATGAATTGGTGAATTTTTTATCTTCATAAAAGGAAAGACTTCCGGCTATCAAACAATCCTTTTGCTTGGCCCATTTAGTCATGGCCTTCAATTCAGCACTTTCAACGGTAGCAGCATATTTTGCTGGTTGCATGGTAAAGCCTGTACTCCACATCTCGGGTAGTAAAATAAAATCAACCGGTTCGAGCAAGTTTTCTATTTCACGATCTATCTGTTCGATGTTTGCCTTTTGATCTTCCCAAAATAGAGGCATTTGTAATAAGGCTATACTCAAAGTAGTTTGCATTCTTTCTAGTTTCTAAAAAAGTGAATATTTTAACCAGCTGCTAATATGGCTCAAAGTTATAAGTATATTTTACTTGCATTATTCTTCCAAAAAAAAAGCCCCAATTTTAGGTCGGGGCATTTACTATTACTTTCGTTTATTTTTATCCTGCCAATGCTTCAGCACCGCCCACTATTTCTAAAATCTCTCCTGTAATGGCCGCTTGACGCTTTTTGTTATACTCTAATCTAAGTGCTTTCAAAAGATCATTTGCATTGTCTGTAGCCTTATTCATGGCTGTCATACGGGCTCCATGTTCTGAAGCATGACTATCCAATACAGCTTTGTATAATTGTATTTTTATACTTTGAGGAATTAAATCTAGAACTAAGGATTCCTTGCCTGGCTCAAATATGTAATCATTTGTGGTAGTTTTTTCTACTGCCTTCGCAGGCGGGGTAATAGGTAGTACTTGTTCTACCATCACATTTTGTACCGCTGCATTTTTAAATTGGTTATAAACGACTACTACTTTATCAAATTCACCGGTTGCAAAAGCTTGCATTACCTGCTCAGCTATTCCATTAATTTGATCGAAGCTAAGCTGTGCATACACCTCATTTTTATGGCCATAAAAAAGGCTCTTGTTTTTACCGAAAAAATCAGACGCTTTTTTACCTATGGCAAATACTTTTACATTTCCAAGTGCTGCTTGTGAGCTATAATCTTCTCTCAACAGACGATTACATGTTCTAATAATATTGGCATTAAAACCACCACATAACCCCCTGTTGCTATTCACTGCAATAATGAGCACCTTGTTTACAGGCCTTATAGCAGCATATGCTCCTCCGGCACCCCCTTCTAAGGTGGCACTAATGTTCTCCATTATTTCACGAAGCTTTGAAGCGTATGGACGCAAACGAGTGATGGCTTCTTGGGCCCTGCGCAGCTTTGCAGCACTTACCATTTTCATGGCTTTGGTGATCTGTTGGGTACTATTGACCGATACTATTCTATTTCGTACTTCTTTTAAACTTGGCATGGTCCCTTTTTTATTTGACTATCGTTTTATTATACAACTTTTGTACTGTTTAGTTGTTTTTGTACTTAGCATTTAACTCTGCTGCTACTTTTTCAAGTACCCCTGTTTCAGCATCAGATATTACACCTTTTTTTAAACTCTCAAGTGTAGCCTTATGTTGGGTTTCCATTATTGTTAAGAAATCATTTTCAAATTCTTTAACTTTTTTCACTGGCACATCTTTTAACAAACCTTTCGATCCACAATAAATAATAGCTACTTGCTGCTCTACTCTCAATGGTGAAAACTGGGCTTGCTTAAGTATTTCCACATTGCGGCTACCTTTATCTAACACTGATTTTGTAGCTGCATCCAAATCAGACCCAAACTTTGCGAATGCTTCGAGTTCACGATATTGGGCTTGATCCAACTTCAAAGTTCCTGCTACTTTTTTCATAGATTTAATTTGGGCATTTCCTCCTACACGACTTACAGAAATACCCACATTAATTGCTGGCCTTACACCTGAATTGAACAGGTTAGCCTCTAAAAATATCTGACCATCTGTGATAGAAATAACATTTGTTGGAATATATGCTGATACGTCACCTGCTTGTGTTTCAATGATTGGCAGTGCGGTCAATGATCCACCTCCTTTAACTTTACCCTTTAAACTTTCAGGAAGGTCATTCATCCCCCTGGCTATTTCATCTGTGCTGTTCACTTTTGCAGCTCTCTCTAACAAGCGACTGTGTAAGTAAAATACATCGCCAGGATATGCCTCGCGGCCTGGAGGTCTTCTAAGTAAAAGTGATACTTCTCGATAGGCTACCGCTTGTTTTGATAAATCATCATACACTACTAATGCCGGACGACCTGTGTCACGAAAATATTCGCCAATTGCTGCGCCTGCCATTGGAGCAAAAAATTGCATCGGTGCCGATTCTGATGCCGGTGCTGCTACTATTACAGTATATGGCATGGCACCATTCTCAGTCAACGTTTTTACTACCTGGGCTATGGTACTACCCTTTTGCCCGCATGCTACATAGATACAATATACTGGTTCCCCTTTTTCGTAGAATTCTTTTTGATTGATAATGGTATCGAGGCATACAGCAGTCTTTCCTGTTTGACGATCACCAATTACTAGTTCACGCTGCCCTCTTCCAATTGGAATCATGGCATCAATTGCTTTAATCCCCGTTTGTAAGGGTTCTGTTACCGGCTGGCGATAAATTACTCCTGGTGCCTTCCGCTCCAGGGGCATTTCATAAAGCTCTCCTGTTAATGGCCCTTTCCCATCTATGGGCGCTCCTAAAGTATTCACCACTCTACCAAGCATGGATTCTCCCACCTTGATGGAGCCTATTCTCCCTGTTCGCTTGGCTATGTCTCCTTCTTTTATGCTAGTACTTGCGCCTAAAAGCACTGCTCCTACATTATCTTCTTCCAGATTTAATACAATGCCTTGCAAGCCATTTTCAAACTCTATGAGCTCTCCTGCTTGTACATTGTTTAATCCATAGATACGGGCAATACCATCACCCACTTGAAGTACTGTTCCTACTTCTTCAAGTTCTTTTTCGGTTTTAAGTCCTGCTAATTGTTGACGCAATATTGCAGAAACTTCATCGGGTCTTACTTCGGCCATTTGTATGTTATTTTAATTATTTATTTGTTTTAACTGATGTTTTAATTCTTCTTAATGTAGCTATTATCCACTAGTCCTTGTTTCATCTTTCGCAGATCACTACTAATACTAGCATCATATTGATTATCGCCTACACGAAGTACAAAGCCTCCTATTAAACTCTTATCTGTCTTTTCAACTAGTTCTACTTCGCTTTTGGTACTGTTTTTTATGATCTCATATACCTTTTTGCGCAACCCTTCATCAAGACCAGTAGCTGTGGTAATAATGGCTGTGGTGATGCTGTGATGCTGCTTGTATAGTTGCAAAAACGACTTAGCTATGCCTTCTAAAAATTGTTCTCTGCCCTTTTTGGTAACGATATTAAAAAAACCTTTACTCATCTCACTAATCTTTCCTTCAAAGACCTTATTCAAAACTGCCAACTTTTTATCAGCTGATATAATTGGGCTGCTAAGCAGATTACCAAACTCCTTATTTGCGCCACATACATTGGCCAATAATTTCATATCACTGTTTACCTGATCTAGCTGACCTTGTTCTTTCGCTAATTCAAAGAGTGATTTGGCATAACGACTAGAAACCTTTGTATCAATCATTTTACTTTTTGATTTTGGGTGTTAATATGGCTTAGTTTAGATTGATGTCATTCATCAAATTACTAACTAGCATTTTCTGCTTATCATCATTGCTCAATTCCTGACGCAATATCTTCTCTGCAATTTCAATACTCATGCTAGCAACTTGATTTTTAATTTCCGCTACTGCAGCATTCTTTTCATTGGTAATCGTTTCGCGTGCTGATGCTATTATTTTATTGGCTTCAGCCTGTGCCTTATCTCTTGCTTCGGCAATTATTTTATCTTTGGTATCTCTTCCCTCGCGAAGCATCCTATCACGTTCGTTTCTGGCTTCAGCCAATAATTTTTCATTGTCTGCTTTCATTGATGCTATTTCTTCTTTCGCTTTCTTGGCTGCATCCAAAGCGTTTTGAATACTTTCTTCGCGCTCCTTTAACCCTTTTAATATAGCAGGCCATGCAAATTTAGCTAGCAGGAAAAAGATGATTGAAAAAAATAACATCATCCAAAATATGAGGCCTATCGATGGTTTTACTAATTCCATTTTTTTATTTATTGAGATTGATTTTTCTATTAATTCTAAAAATACTCACTCAATACCAACCGTAGTGAGTGAGTATTAATGACTACTACTTGAATACTACTAGCATGCAAGTTACAAGTCCAATGATAGCTGCTCCTTCTACAAGGGCTGCTGTCAAAATCATGTTGGCACGAATATCGTTAGATGCTTCAGGCTGACGAGCTATTGACTCTAATGCCGAACCACCAATACGACCAATACCTAAACCTGCACCTATTGCTGCAAGGCCTGCTCCTACACCTGCAAGACCATAAGCCATTGAAAGATTAGATGCTTCTTGTAATAAAATTGATAACATGTTGATTATATATTAAGGGTTAAAAATTTAAATATTAAATTAATGCCGCTTCTTCCACCTTGGCATCATGGTGTTCCGTATCGTGATGGTGTTCCTCAACTGCTGCTCCAAAATAGATAGCTGATAATAGGGTGAATACATATGCTTGTAGAAATGCAACCAATAGTTCTAAGGCTCCCATAAACACATACATCAACCCACTAAAGATAGAAATTCCAAATGCTCCACCGTTTCCAAATTGTTCAGCAAAAATGAAAATCATACTCACAAACGCTAACGACACGATGTGGCCAGCTGTAATGTTAGCAAACAAACGGACCATCAATACAAACGGACGAAGCACCACACCTAGCAATTCTATGGGTGTTAGAATTAATAAAACCGCCTTAGGCACTCCTGGCATGGCCACCACATGGTGCCAAAAATTTTTATTACTATTCAACATTTGAATTACAAATGTGATGAGTGCTAAGCTAAGTGTTACTGCTATGTTTCCAGTAAGATTGGCTCCACCTGGGAATATGGGTACCAGCCCTAATAAATTATTTATCAAAATAAAAAAGAAAACTGTAAGCAAGTATGGCATAAATTTTTCATACTTATTACCTATACTTGGCCTTGCCACATCATCACGAATCATGATGATCAATGGCTCGAAAAAGGATTGAATCCCTTTAGGTGCCATGCCCTTTCTCTTCTTATATCCATTAGCCACATTGATAAAAATCCACAACAATAAAAACCCGCTGATAAACATTGCTGCGACATTCTTGGTGAAACTTAAATCATAAAGTTCAGCGCTTATGCTTTCGTTGATGGTGGCAGAATGTGCTGGGATATTATCCATTTCATTTATTGCCACTACTGTGTGCTTCTTTTCTCCTGACTTTCTTACCAAAGCATATCCCCTGTAAGTTTGATGCCCGTGATGAAAATTACTACTCATAAAAACATCCAAACCACGAGCGCTGCTGTACACAATTACTGGCAACGGTATGCTCACCGCATGATCGCCTTCGCCCCATAAATGCCAATCGTGACCATCGAGAATGTGTTCAAAAATCATCTCACCTGCATTAAACTTGTGCACTTCAGCTGCAGTGTGCACCGAATCGGTGCCATCATTGGCTTTTGCTACACAACCCAACACTAATAATAAGGCGCAAAGTAAAATGGACTTTAAATTCATATTAATCACAAAATGAAATAGTTGAATCAAATTTTGGGCTCTTCAGACCCTAATTTTTGCGCAAAGGTAAGGTTTAAAGTCGAAAAGTAAAATTCAAAAATCAGAACTTTTTCTTCTTCACTTCGCCTTTTTATCACTAGCGTTTTTTTTACTATCATTACCCCAATTTTACATTGTTTCATGAATCTGAAAGAGCTCTTTTCATCAAAGCACACCAAAAGGTTGGGCTGGGTTGCATTCTTGTTTTTCTTGATCAAAGGCCTTCTATGGATTGCGGTAATCTATGGTGGATTTAAATGGATTTCTAAGTAATTTATATTGTCAATTATTTCCTTTTGATTGTTTATGATTAAAATTGAGAACTTAATAAACGGCCAACTAATAGCACCCATCAATAATTTATATTTCGATAATATAAATCCAGCCACAGGCCAAATCTACGCTCAGATACCAGACAGCACCACGGACGATGTGGCCTTGGCCATAACAGCTGCTACCAATGCCTTTCCCCTTTGGAGCCAAACCCCTGCTGCAAAAAGATCTAAAGTGCTGTTGAAAATAGCAGAGTTGATAGAAAAAAATCTTCCTGAACTAGCCCGTGCTGAAAGCATAGATAATGGCAAACCACTTTCATTAGCCACTGCTGTTGACATTCCGCGCGCTGCTGCTAACTTTCATTTTTACGGCACAGGAATCTTACACCATGCCTCCAATACGCATAGCATGGAAGCTACTGCCCTCAATTACACATTGAAGCAGCCAATTGGAGTTGCTGGATGCATTTCACCCTGGAATTTACCTTTATACTTATTTAGTTGGAAGATTGCCCCAGCACTTGCAGCAGGATGTACAGTGGTGGCCAAGCCAAGCGAAGTAACCCCAATGACCGCTTATTTACTTTCTAAAATTTGTATCGAAGCTGGCTTGCCACCTGGGGTATTAAATATTGTGCACGGCACTGGCCCTAAAGTGGGGGCTGCCATTGTACAACACCCTCATGTTCCAGTAATAAGTTTCACTGGTGGCACACAAACGGGGGCTTGGATAGCCGCTGAAGCAGCACCCAAGTTTAAAAAACTCTCCTTAGAGCTTGGGGGTAAAAATCCTAATATCATTTTTGCCGATGCAGATTTTGATCATGCTGTGGCCACCTCCATAAAAGCCGCCTTTAGCAACCAGGGCGAAATATGTCTATGTGGATCCCGAATTTTTATTGAGAGAAGTATTTACGAAAAGTTTAAAATAGCTTTCGTTGCTAAGGCTAAGTCCATGCAACCGGGAAATCCACTTGATGCCAAAACTCAAATTGGCGCCATTGTATCAAAAAATCATTTTGAAAAAATTCTTTCCCACATTGCCATTGCTCATCAAGAAGGAGGAACTTTACTTTGTGGTGGAACCAGTGTTTGCCTTGAAGGGGAAAATAAAGATGGTTTTTTTATTGCCCCTACAGTATTTGAAAACCTTGATTACAATTGTCGAACCAATCAAGAGGAAATCTTTGGGCCGGTGGTTACCCTAATGCCTTTTGACCAAATAGACGAGGTTATTCGCTATGCAAACAGCGTTAAGTATGGCTTATCAGCTACCATTTTTACTACAAACCTTCAAAAAGCGCATAAATTAGCTGCTGATTTACATTGTGGTATTGTTTGGATAAATACTTGGCTCCTCCGAGATTTAAGAACTCCCTTCGGTGGCACCAAAGCCTCAGGATTAGGTCGTGAAGGTGGATTTGAAGCTATCAATTTTTTTATGGAAGAAAAAAATGTTTGTATCAAACTTTAATTAAATGGTCATCTCACCTGCCAAATCCTTTTTCATAAAGGCTCTAAGGCTGGTCCCTGATTTACCTATCCCCAAGCCGTGCATTAATTTGGTTATTGCTGCTTCAGAATTTATATCATAACCACTGATGACTCCCAATTGTTTTAACTTCAAACTGGTTTCATATTTGCCTTGTGTAACTGAACCGCCACTACACTGCGACACATTTATGACCACCATTCCACTATCCAGTGCTGCCTTTATTGGTTTTAAAAATGCATCACTACTCGGGCTGTTGCCACTGCCATACGTTTCTAAGACAACTGCCTTTAACCCTTTTAGCTTCAACATATGGCCTAATTGA
>JBDKJS010000080.1:0-34313 GCA_039806065.1 Bacteroidota bacterium
GGCAAACTACTGCGTGAGTGAGTGATAAAATTAGTGTTTCAATTGAACCAATGTTTGTTCTAAACTTTTAATCTTACTGATGGTGTCAGCCTCTTTTTTTCGTTCCACTGCCACCACTTCAGGTTTTGCATGTTGTACAAAACGCTCATTAGCCAGTTTGCTTTGGACTGCTTTCAAAAAGCCCTGGTTATATAATATTTCTTCTTTTATCCGGCTTACTTCTGCTAATAAATCCAATTGATCTCCAAAAGAAATATAAAAGTCACTTCCACCTATTACAATAGCCGCACTTAATTCAGGTGGCATTTGGCTTTGTATCAATTCACTCACATTGGCCAATTTCATGATGGTGGCTTTTGTGACATCCAGAAAACGGGCGCTTTGTACATGGGCAACTTTCAGCGCTTGTTTCGGTGAAATCCCTTTAGCATTTCTTGCATTCCTTATTTGATTGATTAACGCAAATGCATTTTCAAAATCTTGCAAAAGCAAATGATCGGCAGCTGGCATTTGAGGCCACTCGGCCACTATGATACAATCCCTTTCCTTTCGTGCACTTAAATTATGCCAAAGTTCCTCTGTGATAAAGGGCATCCAAGGATGCAAAACCTTTAGTATGTCTTCAAAATATCGGCTGGTGGCAGCTAATACTTCGCTGCTTACTGGCAGTGGTTTTCCATCTACAAAGGCTGGTTTAACAATTTCAAGATAATTGGCACAAAAATCGTCCCAAACCAATTTATAACTTGCCATCAAAGCATCACTCATTCTATATTTTTCATAATGCTCATTGATGATATTTAGTTGTTCACTAAACTTATGCTTGAACCATTCAATAGCTTGCAATGCAGCAGGAGGAGTAGTGGCGGTAGTATCAGTCTCCCATCCCTTTACAAGCCTAAAGGCATTCCAAATTTTATTTGAAAAATTTCTACCCTGCTCACATAATGATTCATCAAAAAGTAAATCATTACCGGCAGGCGAGGAGAGTAGCATTCCTACTCTAACTCCATCAGCACCATATTTCTCAATCAATACTAAAGGATCAGGCGAATTACCAAGGCTCTTACTCATCTTTCGGCCTTGCTTGTCGCGCACTATTCCAGTGAGGTAAACATTTTTAAATGGAATAGCTTTTCTATATTCTTTACCTGCCATAATCATCCTTGCCACCCAAAAAAACAAAATTTCTGGGGCTGTTACCAAATCATTGGTAGGGTAGTAATAATTAATTTCAGCATTATCAGGCTTAGAAATTCCGTCAAACACGCTAATGGGCCAAAGCCAACTAGATGCCCAAGTATCTAAAACATCTTCATCTTGTTTTAAGACGATAGCATCATTATACAAATCACTGAATTTTTCTTTATAGGCGGTAATGGCAGCTTCATGAGTAAGTGCCACAACAAAGTTGCCATTTGCATCATACCATGCAGGTATTCTGTGTCCCCACCACAATTGCCTGCTTAGGCACCAATCTCGCACATTTTCCATCCAATATTTATACGTATTGAAAAATTTTTGCGGTATGAGATTTATTTCTCCGTTGACCACAGCGTTTAAAGCAGGCTCACTAATTTCTTTCATTTTTAAAAACCATTGCATGCTTAGTTTAGGCTCAATCACTGCATCCGTTCGCTCACTCTTGCCCACTTGGTGCGAATAGTCTTCCAATTTTTCCAAAAGGCCATCAGCTTGGAGTTGTGCAATGGCTTTTTTTCTTGCTACAAATCTATCCAATCCCACAAAAGCTTGGGCAGCTGGGGCAATGGTACCATCATCATTGATAACATCAATAATTGGCAATTTATTTTTTATTCCTATTTCATAATCCACCATATCATGAGCAGGCGTAACTTTAAGGCATCCTGTTCCAAATGTGATATCAATACCACTGTCTGTTATAATAGGAACTTTTCTATTCACTATAGGTACGATCACTTGCTTGCCAACTAAGGCTTTGTAACGTTCATCATCCGGATGAACTGCTATGGCCACATCGCCCATGATGGTTTCAGGCCTTACAGTAGCCACAGTGAGATAGCCATTTCCATCTTCCATAGCATATTTAACATAGCACATCTTGCTATTCACCTGGCTGAATATTACTTCTTCATCACTTACGGCTGTTTTAGCAACTGGATCCCAATTAACAAGGCGCATGCCTCTATAAATATACCCTTTATTATACAAATTTACAAATACTTTTACCACATCTTGATAATAACCTTCATCCATAGTAAATGCGGTTCGATTCCAATCGCAACTGGCACCTAACTTTTTTAATTGCTCGAGAATAATTCCACCATATTTTTCCTTCCATGCAAATGCATGTTTTAAAAATTCGTCTCTGGAAAGGTCCTGCTTTTTGATACCTTGACTATCTAACAGATTCACCACCTTAGCTTCAGTAGCTATACTAGCATGATCAGTACCTGGAACCCAACATGCATTTTTACCTAACATTCGTGCTCTTCTAATTAGCACATCTTGAATCGTATTATTAAGCATATGCCCCATATGCAATACACCAGTCACATTAGGAGGAGGTATTACAATGGTATAGGGTTCACGATCATCAGGAACTGATGAAAAGAAATTTTGATCGAGCCAATACTGATACCATTTCTCTTCTATTGCTTTTGGGGTGTAGGTTTTAGGTAATTCCATAAATAAAATAAAAGTGTAAATATCGTAAAAAAAGGAATTGTTTTTGCTTATGCCTACAGTAAAAAAGTACCCAATTGTGAATTCTATTAAGGTGCCATGATAGCTGGTAAGTTTGCCTATATTGCGGCATGCAATATTATAAAATAGCCATAGCTGCAGATAGTAATCAAGCAGAAATTTTAACTGCTCTTTTAAGTAACATTGATTTTGAAATGTTTGATGAGGGTCCAGCATTACTAAATGCTTACATACCAGAACCATCATTCAATTTAGATCAACTTAAGGAGGTATTGGCAGCCCAAGCGGTCAATCAGTTTGAAATTACGCTCATGCCTGATGAAAACTGGAATTCAATTTGGGAAAGTAATTTTGAACCAGTAATAATTGCCAATCAAGTCTATATCCATGCCCCTTTTCACCAACCCATTGAAGGCATAAAATTCCCTATATTGATAGAACCAAAAATGAGTTTTGGAACTGGGCACCATTCCACCACCAGCAGCATCATGGAACTGATGCTATCAAATGATTTTAAGGATAAAATTGTAACAGATATGGGTTGTGGTAGTGGTATACTAGCCATCTTAGCCGAACAAATGGGTGCCAAGGTGGTCCTTGCTATTGATCATGATAATTGGGCATTTGAAAACACATTAGAGAATGCTCTTAAAAATAATTGTAAAAAAATAATAGCCAAATGTGGAGATGCAAAATTACTTTTGGGCACTAGGGCTGATATCTTTATGGCCAATATCAATCGAAATATTATTTTGCATGATTTAGATCATTACCTAACTACCATTAATAGTAATGGAATTTTACTCTTAAGTGGTTTTTTAGAGGAAGACTTTGAAACAATTAAACAAGCTGTTGAGTTGCGAAATTTTACCTTTGAAAATAAACTGGAGCACAATGGATGGTTAGCATTGCAATTTAAATCATTGGCAAGCTAACCTTTGTTGATCAGATATACTCCAGATAGAATAAGACCAAGCCCCGCCAAATGCGACCAAACTATTTCTTCATTAAAGTACCAACCTATGATCAGGGCAATGATAGGAATGATATAGGTTACCGAAGTGGCAAAAATGGTATTTGAAATATTTATTAGCCTATTAAAAATAACAGTGCTAATGGCGCTGCCCATTACTCCAAGCACTAGTATGGCCACCAATGATTCTGAAAAACCTACCTTCGCAATATGTGCAAATGAATGGGTACTAAATAGATAAATAAAACTAAAAAAACCGCCAAATAAAAGCGCAAATCCAGTAAGTAAAATTGGATTGATGTCACGCAATTTATGCCTAATAATATTTACACTGCAGGCATACATCACAGTGGCTATTATAATTAGTAGAATAAATTTGCCTTGAGTAAAATCGAGATCAAATTTTCCTTTAGTAATTAAAAAACAAGCCCCAATAAACCCTAGAGCCAATCCCATTACTTGAAATTTATTTACCGAAGATTTAAAAAACAGATATCCAATTATTAATGTAAAAATTGGCGTAAACGAATTTAAAATCCCTGCTACACTACTACTCACCACAGTCTCAGCATAAGGAAACAATACCGCAGGTATTGCATTTCCCAACATGCCACTGGCAAAAATCCATGGCCAAGATTTTTTTTGGATGGTTTTAAATTTTGATACAATGAAAGGAAGCAATACTAAAGATGCACTAAGTATTCTAATAGTACCTACTTGGAAAGGAGTAAAAGATGCTAAACCTTTTACCATAAGAATAAAAGAAGCACCCCAAATGGTGGCAAGTACTGACAGGAGTATAAAAGCCTCAGATTTACGATTGCTCATTTCTTATTCTTATAAAATTTTTTTTCATGAAATGCACCACCATAGTTAGGGTCTTCACGTTTTCGCTGTGCATCAATATCCATTCGCTGCTGTTGCAATTCATCAAACGGAGTGGTGGATTCAATAAGGTGAGAGTCAATATCACGAAGGGGAATTTTATCGCCAATCATTTTTTCAATTTTCCTGATATGGTATTCGTCTGCTGGCGATACAAAGGTAATACTATCGCCTGTGGCGGTGGCTCTACCCGTGCGACCAATTCTATGTACATAATCCTCATAGATAAGCGGGACATCAAAATTGATTACGTGACTCACCATTTTAATATCTATACCCCGAGCTACTACATCGGTGGTCACTAAAAAGTTGATATTTCCTTGGCCAAAGTCAGCAAAGGCATTGGATCGGGTATTTTGATCCTTGTTACCATGAATCAATCTACATGACTCATCTCCATACATCCTCATTAAATATTTAGAGATGCTAGTGGCGATGGCCTTTGTTTTACAAAATATGATAACTCGTTCAGGCCTATCTTGTTCAATGATTTGTTGTAGCAAATTCATTTTCGTTTTTATATTCTTAGTCAAGTATTTGACCTGAGAAATACCCTTGGCCGTTCTATGCTCAGGTTCAATGATGATTTCTGTGGGAAAAGTTAAGAAATGGGCAGTCACTGCTTTCATTCTTTCATTCATGGTAGCGGAAAAAAACAAGTGTTGAATTTTACGGGGCAAAACTTGTTTAACAGCTTCCAGCTGCCGTTTGAATCCAGCATCCATTAGTCGCTCTGCTTCATCAAGTACTAAATGTTTAATTAATTTAGTAATAATAAAACCATCCAAATACAATTCCATAAACCTACCTGGTGTGGTAATTAAAAGATCACAACCTTCAGCAAGTGCTTGTTTCTGAGCTTTAGTACCGGTGCCTCCAAGCAATATTACCTTTCTTAAATCAGTATTTTTGGCAAGCAGGTCAAAATGTGCACCTATTTGAATGGCCAGCTCTCGGGTAGGCACTAAAATCAAAGCTCTCGGGCAATCGCCCTGAGCATATTTTAGCAGCATTAATAGCGGAAGTAGAAATGCAGCCGTTTTGCCAGTACCTGTTTGAGCCACCCCAATTACATCATGGCCTCCCAAAATATGAGGAATGGCCTGTGACTGTATGAGCGTGGGTGTGCTGAAGCCTGCATCAGCAATAGCAGTAAGTAATTGTTTATTCAGTTTTAGATCGGAAAAGGAATGAGACATAGGCGCAGGTCAAAGGTAGTTATTTAGAATTAATACAAGGTTTTTCGAATATTTTCACTCTTTTTTGGATTATATGTTTTTATTACTACTTTGCCTAACCAAATACAAAGAAAGACCAATATGAGTAGCGTAAACAAAGTAATACTAATAGGTAATGTAGGAAAAGATCCAGAGGTAAAATACTTAAGTGGATCAATAGCTGTGGCTAAATTTCCATTGGCCACCAATGAAACATATAAGAATAAAGAAGGCCAAAAGGTGGATCATACAGATTGGCACAACATAGTATTATGGCGGGGATTGGCTGAACTTACTGAAAAATATGTGCGCAAAGGCAAACAAGTATACATAGAAGGAAGAATACGAACCAAGGTGGTAGGCGAGGGCGATCAACGAAAATACTATACTGAAATAGAAGCTGATAAAATGACTTTGCTCGGAGGTGGAAATGGCCGATCGAGCGATAGCCAAGGCGATCAAAAGTCAGAAGCCGACTTACATGCCAGTGATCACAACGATTTACATTAATAAGCCCTTAACCCAACCAATTATAGTCAAGAAGCTGGCAGTGATGTCAGCTTTTTTTTGTCAATAAAATTTAACTTAAAAGAAGCAAAATATTAGGCTAAAATCTAATTTTGCATGATCAAATTCAGTATTGTTTGGAAATACCCTATAGTGATTTATTTAAACCTGAAGCATTCACCCATGTGAGTTCTTATGTGCAGCTGCTTTCTGTCTTAATTTTAATGCTTTTAAGTGGCCTTGTTTCAGGAGCAGAAACCGCTCTTTATTCTATTTCTCCCGCGCAATTGTTACAAATCAATGAAAGTGAAAAGTCTGTAGACCAAATAATTAATAGATTGCTTCAAGCTCCTAAGCGAACACTGGCCACCTTGGTAATACTAATCAATTTTGTAAATATTGCCATCGTAGTAATTTCCACATTTTTAATTGATGATTTTATAAATGTGGACAAATACCCCCAACTAGGTTTTGTGCTTGAAGTGTTTATTGTAACTTTTATAATAGTGGTTTTTTGCGAGGTAATGCCCAAGGTTTATGCCACACAAAATGCAATAGCCTTTTCGAGAACCATAGCTTATCCTATTTTTTTAATTGATAAAATTATTAGGCCTTTAACATGGATGCTTACTGCATCATCGGCCTTGGTCGAAAAATTGTTTAGCTCAAAGGCGTATGATATCAGCAATGATGATCTTACCCATGCCATTGATATCACGAGCGATAAAAATACACCAGAGGATGAGAAAAAAATATTAAAAGGCATCGCACGGTTCAGTGATATTGATGTAAAACAAATTATGAAACCTCGGGTAGATGTGTTAGCCTTTGATATCGAAGAAAATTTTGCAGAAATACTTCCACGTATTGTAGAAAATCGCTATAGCCGCATTCCGGTGTATCACCATACATTTGACCATATAAAGGGAATCCTTTTTATCAAAGATCTATTGCCCTATATTGACTCTCACCCAACAGTGTTTAAGTGGGCGGAACTGATTAGACCTGCTTACTTCGTACCAGAAAGCAAGAAGATTAATGATTTGCTGCACGAATTTCAAACTAAAAAAAATCACCTGGCAATAGTGTTGGATGAATATGGAGGATCGCAAGGAATAGTTACTTTAGAAGATATACTCGAAGAAATAGTTGGAGAAATCAATGATGAATATGATGATGAAGAATTGAACTACAGCCGACTAGATGATTTCAACTATGTGTTTGAAGGAAAGGCATTACTCAATGATATAGCACGTATTGTACAAATAGATAGATCAAGACTTGAAGCTCCTGTGGAAGGTGTAGAAACATTAGCCGGTTTGTTATTAGAGTTGCACGGTACTATTCCTGAACGAAATGCAACCGTTATTCACAATAAGATTAAATATATTGTAGAATCGGCTGACAAAAGGAAAATTAAGCGTGTAAAAATAGTATTACCCAAGCAGCCATGAAATATTCCATCCGTACAGTAACAATTTGCCTCTTAAGCCTTGCGATTACCAGTTGTGAATCAGAATTCACTCCCAAACCAAGAGGCTATTTTCGAATAGCTACTCCTCAAAAATCTTATCATTTATTTCAGCATAATTGTCCCTTCCAATTTGAACTTCCTCAATATGCTGTTATCGATAGTCCATTACAGCAAAATAGCCATCCTTGTGATCTCAATATAACCTTCAATCCATTTAAGGCAACATTGTATCTAAATTTTAGAAATTTTTCTACTCTTACCGAACTAGAAAAGCTAATAGAAGATGATAGAGCAATGGCAATGAAGCACATTAGCCGTGCAAGCGGGCTCAATGAAAACCCTTTTTCTTTTTCCAATGAAAATGTTCATGGTGTGATTTATCGATTCAAAGGCAATTCCGCTTCTCCATTTCAATTTTATGCATCCGATTCCCTTCATAATTTTATCAGAGGTTCGCTTTATTTTTATGCCAAACCCCAACCTGATAGTATAGCACCAGTAGAAAAATACATTATTGCCGATATTGAACAAATAATAAGCACACTTAAATGGAAAAATTAACCATTGGTATTATTGCATTATCAATACTCCTAAGCTGTAATTCGGATACTAAAAAGGAAACTTATTTTAAGCAAGACCTTGACCTCACCATCGATCAGCAGTATGAAGGCTTGTTGCCCTGTGCCGATTGTGAAGGCATTAAAACAACCATTACGTTTAAGGATAATAAAAAATATCATCGCTCATCCATATATGTGGGCAAGTCAACCGAAACCTTCGAAGACAGCGGCTCTTATACTTTCACTGTAGACAGTGTAATAAAGACAATTACCGATGGTAAAACAACCAATTGCTATAAGTGGATGGGTGATGAACTACTTCAATTGGATGCAAATTGCAAAAAAACAGAAGGGGCATTGGCTCCCATGTATCTGCTAACCGCAACGACAGCTGGAGCCAATCTAGCTGCTGCAAATAGCAATATAGTTTATTCAGCATCGGGCCATCAACCCGATTTTACTTTGGCTATTTATAGAGATCAGACTTTTAGCATCAAAGGTCTTTCAGAAAAACCATTGGTGTTTGCATTGCCAGGTAACACCATCAACCATCATGCTAAAACCATAACGTATATTGGAGAAAATGCAGGAAATAGATTTATAATCAACATTAAAAAGCAATCATTCAATGATCCTACTTGTGGTATTAATCATCCCACTACTTTAGAATTAATATTAAATAATAAAACCTATACATGCGGTGGCGATAAGTATGCACTGCTTGACCAAATAGAAGATGTAGATAATTCAAAGGCAGCACCTAAACAACAATTAACGGGAATTTGGCAGCTTTATCAATTAAGGGGAAGAGAAGTGGCTTCAACATACACTGCTGCCAATAGGCCTTACATCCATTTTGTAGATGAAGCAACACAATACAGATGTTTTACTGGGTGTACTAATTTAGAAGGCAGTTACACTAAAAATAATGATATTGTTAAATTTAAAATTGTAGAAGCATCAGAAGCCAATTGTGATGACCAGCAGTTTATCAATGATTTATTAAGTACTACTAAAATTATTAAAACATCAAATAAAGTAGTTTTAAAAGATGGCTTTAAAGAATTGATGACTTTTACAAAAAAATAAATTAATCCAAGGATCCTCTGTTAAAAATAACATATCCAAAATGAAACAATAATGATAATTGATTTTCTCTATCATTATAATAATTCAGAAAGAAGGAAGCTGGCCCTATAGGGGTTTGAAAAACCAAACCAGCAGCTCCAATAAAGTACCGTTTATTAAAAGCCCTTCCGTAGGTTGTTTTTAAATCATTGGTTTTTATCAATTCTCTATGCGGTTGCAAAGCATACCCCTCTAACCGCAATTCCAAGTTACTACGAATTAAAAAAATATTTTTTACGCCCGCTCCTACATAAGCATGAGTTCTATAATTTGGCAGAAACAAAGTTTTAGTTTCTGCAATTGGCTCAAAAGCTGGCGCCATCAATGATGACGCTGTATAATTGGCAAAGAATGGTTGATTGCTATAACAGATTTCTGAAAACAAACCAAGACGGAGTATTCCCCTTTTCTTATAATAGTTTTCGTAAGTGAGCTTTGTGGTGATCCATTCACGTCCATTGGCCACTGTATTTCTATTGATAGAAGTTGATCCAGGTATTGCAGCCTCCTGTCCGCTGGTAAATCTAAATTTTACTGAAAGTAAAGTGCCTGAATTAGCATATTGCTTTTTATTTAATGTGCTTCTTTCCCAATGCAAGGCCCCAGTAAATCCTTTAAACAATGATTCATCAGCAGTATCTGACTGATTAAACTGTGCATCTTGATAATACCTATTACTTATTCTAGAATAAGCCATTGAGCCTATCAACTTACCCTTGCTTCGCAATGGAATACCTGCATTGATGGCGTTCATCATATCTGACTTAATAATGTAACTGGGTCTTACATCCGTAAAAAAAAGATAATTACTCCGGTAAAAATCCCAATAGTTGATGGTTGACTCCACTTCCAAAAAATGCTGTAAGCGTGCAGGAGAGTCTCTTCTAATACTTACTCTACCGCTGTTGTACAATTTACCTACATAAACATTGCCATTAAAGCTGTAACTGTTTTTGCCCCATACATTATAAGCAAATCCAGCAAAAGCCTCGCTAATTGGTCTGCTACTAATATTTCCTCCAAACTGAGCAATTAAATTATTTTCTCTTTGCACCTTTATATGAAGGTTAAATTTTTTTGTAAGTGTATCGTAGATGAGCTGAGGGTAAATGGATCTGATATTCTCATCAGCCACCAATTGAAAATAGGAAGCCTTTATTCTTTCTAGTGGCAGGGGTGTGTTGCCAGGTTTTAGTATTCGCTTAATGTAAGTTGCTTGTTTACTGTTTACCCCCTCAATCAGTACATTCTCAACCAGGATGGGGGGTATGTTACTTCTAAATTTTTGGCGCTTTAACTGTAAAGTTTCATTAGCTATTCGCCTAGTAGTGTGGATTTTTAGTTGTTGTAAAAAAGGTAAAGTAGCCTTGTAACCTGATTCAATGATAGCTTCAGGCTTATCAAAATCAAAAAGTCCGAACTCGTCCGTATTGGGTGATATGAGGATACTATTCTCACACCTTACATCAAAATCAGTAGGCGTGGTCATCATGGTTCTTATTTGCGAAATAATATTCTCTTCTGATAGTTTTAAATTACTGCCACCCGCATTTACTCCAATAATTAAATCTGGTTGAAAGTCAGCCATCATAACATCTATTGGAAAATTATTATATAGTCCACCATCGTAAAGTAATTTGCCATTGTAAATTAATGGTTTAAAATAAAAAGGAAATGCGGCAGAAGCCCTCACAGCTTGACCTAGATCACCGTTTCGAAACACCATCGACTTTTTTGCTTCTACATCAGCTGCTACACATCTGAAGGGAATAAAAAGTGAATCAAAATTATTCTTACAAATGGCATTTACTCCGGCATTGTGTTCCATCAATGCAAAATCAATAGGCACAGTACTTACCAAATTGGTAGGAATGGCTGTTTGAAACGCGCTGTCAAGAGAAAATTTAAGGGTAATCCATGAAGCATTGTTCTCTTTTTTTCTATAGTAATAGGTATAATCATCTGGGATAATACCATTGGCCCAATTATAAAATTCATCTGTACGAACGATACTATCCATCTGATTTGGCGAATATCCTTGTGCATACATTGCAGCTACAATTGCACCTGCTGACGTACCGGTAATATAATCTATTGGAATATTGTTTTCTTCAAGTGCCTTAATAACACCAATGTGGGCTATGCCACGTGCGCCCCCACCACTCAATACCAGGCCCACCCTCTGTGATGAAGCATAAAAAGCAATAGTTACCAATAAAAATAATAAAAAGGAAATCCTAGAAAAGCTATTCAAGTTTTAAAATTATTATTTGTCAAAACTAAATATTTCGTTCACTTCTTGGATCAATTTTTTAAAATAGGGTACAGACTTTAACATTCTTGATCCATACCAACTAAAAGCTTCGCCATCAACAAGCATGATTTTTGTTTGGGGCAGAAACTGTTGGTACAAATCTACATGCTTTTCACTAAAAGGGTAGGGCTCAGTTGCTAGCAATAGCATTTGAACATTGAGCTGTGTTACTGGTTCAATTGTTGGATATCGATCACCGTTTAGAGTATAAATAGCAGTTTTAAACCCAAGAAGGGTAAGCATTTCATTAATAAAAGTCCCGCCTCCTGCCACCATTAATGGTTGGTGCCAAATAGCATAAGCACAAGTGATGGACTGCCTCAACAATTTTAAATCGCCAAATTGATGTTGGATATTATTGACCAAAAGTTGAGCTTCAAGCCTTTTGTTCAGTAAAGCACCAATTGCCAACATGGCCTCATAAGCTTGAGCTAAAGTCTCAATATCACTTACATACACGGGCACATGCAAGCCGATCTCCACAATTTGAGCTTCAACGTTTTCTTCCTTGTTAGCAATCACAAGGTCAGGTTGCAATGCAAGAATCTTATTTATATTTAAATTCTTAGTTCCACCTACAATAGCAGCTGAATCTTGAATTGAGGGAGGATGAATACAGAATTTTGTAACACCAACTAATGCCGCTTCGCCACATAAATCCACTACAAATTCAGTAAGGCTGGGAACGGTGCACACTATTCGCCTAGGCACCGATTCCAAAAATAGTTCATTACCTATTTGATCTGCTATCCTCATGAAGCTAAAATAGAAAAGGTTTTTATGATAGCAATAATTATTAGATATTTGACCATTCAAATGACCATCCTCTATCTAGCTTCACGATTTCCATTCCCACTCGAAAAAGGAGATAAACTCAGAGCCTATCACCAGATTAGAGAGCTCAGCAAACAACATCAAATCATTCTGGCATGCACTAGCGATGTAGCTGTAAGTGATGCCGACCTGAACGAACTAAAACCCTACTGTAAAAAAATTCTCATCCACTTTCTGGGCAAGAAAGAAATTGGCCTTAATCTGTTAAAAGGTGTTTTCAATTCGAAGCCTTTTCAAGTTAATTATTTCTTTAATTATGCTTTTGCTAATAAATTAATTACCATTTGCAGCGAACAACAGGTGGAAATGATTTTTTGTCAACTGCTAAGAATGGCTCCTTATGCGGCCTTACTTCCAGTTAAAAGGAAAACAATAGATTACATGGATGCTTTTGGTAAAGGATATGAAAGAATGGCCAATGCAGCGAATGTATTCAAGGGCATGATTTACCATATTGAAAAGAGGCGATTGATAAAATACGAAGACCGTATTTTCAATCAATTTAATTTCCATAGCATCATATCAGAACAGGATAGAAAGGTATTGCATGTCAAAGAAAAAGAAAAAGTTAGTGTGATTGCAAATGGAGTAGATTTGGAATATTACAGTCCAAAATCCACTGTAACTAAATCCTATTTACTCTTTAGTGGCAATATGGCCTATCCTCCCAATATTGAAGCTGTTTCATTTATCGTTAAAAAAGTATTGCCGTTAGTGTGGAAAATAATGCCCTCCTTAAAGTTTTACATCGTGGGGGCAACGCCCACTGATGAGGTAAAAAAATTAGCTGAAGATAGGGTAGTGGTAACCGGTTGGGTAGATGATGTGCGACCTTACTTTGAAGCAGCTTCCATTCACCTAGCGCCCATGCTAATAAGCATTGGTCTTCAAAATAAAATATTACAAGCCATGGCTATGGGAGTTCCAAATATTGTTACTTCCATGGCCAATAACGCTATAGGCGCCCAACACAAAATTCATTTACATACTGCCAATACCGCATCAGAATTTTGCAACAGCATTCTTGAATTGATTGAGCAACCGACACATGCAGCAAAAATAGCTGCTAATGCCAAACAATTTGTTAGAACAAATTATTCATGGCAAGCTGCAGTGGGACAATACAACCTCATTTGGAATGATTAGCGTTTTGAATTAAACCACTCTTCAAAATTTACTAGCTCAGGCGATTTCATTTGCCATTGGTAAGCTGGATCTTGCGCCATTAGTTCAAAGTATCTTTTCCTGCTTTGATAGGTTAACTCAAAATCAAAACCACTTTGAAACAACTTTACCAATATTCGCATTATTGTAATATAGCGCATTGAAATATACTTGTTTTTAAGTGTTCGCTTGATGTGCAGTTTCATGCTTTGGATACCATTGTCCACTTCATCTAAATCACCTTTTTCAATTTCTATAAGAATACTTAAAATCCTCTTGCTAATGTTCCAACCCTCTCTATCATTTGACAAATCCTTTATGGCATCCATTAAATTCAGTGCCTTATCAAATGATTGCATCTTAAAGTAAAGACTGGCTAAATAAAATGCACGCTTTTGATTAATTAAATTAATGCTTCTATAGATTGGGTTATTATATAGTTCTTCGATAATCAACCGCGCATCATCGAAGTTTGATTCATAAAACTTTCCAAAAAATTTAATTTCTAGACTAACGCCTTTGTTTATATTACTGTTTTGATAATAATCAATAGCTTGATCTGTTAACTCATAACAATAAGTAAAATTTTTTAGATAAAGCTGGTTATTAGCAAGGTTGATAAGGAGCGTTCCCATTCTTTGTTTGGTGTAAACTGCAACATTTTCAGCAAGTAATTTTTTTATCGCTAGTAGTGCCTTGTTGGCAAATTTGTATTCACGTTTGTTTTGATAATATTCTGTTTGAGTAAAGAACTTGTAGTAAGCTATTGTGCCGGCATTAGATTGCTGATAGTCTTTCTCAAACTTTTCAATATATTCAGGTAATTTTTCTTGATAGTCATGATAAGATGCTGACTGATTGATGTGAGCCATTAGTTGATTATACAACAATGAACTATTAAGCAATGAGGCCCTCCTTATTTCTATTGATTTGATTTGATCGATGGCCTTGGCAACCTCCAATTCAGATTTTCTAAAGGCCATAAGGTTGAGCTTATGCTGATAAATGTATAATGCCATATCAAAGAACTCATATTCTAAGGCTGATTTTATTAGAAGTTCTGTAGCGGGACCCGTAAATGCTGCCAAACCTCGAGCCTCTTGCACCAATGAGGAAATAATTTTTTTATGCAGCATAAAGAGTGTTTTATTCCTATCTACATAAGTTTCACCACGTGCAATGTTTAGATCCATGATTAGAACTTCACTTATTTTATCGCGCGTGCGCTTTACCAATTTATTAAAAGCCTCGTAATTTGCTTGCTTGTACAGTATTTTTTGCATATCAATTGCAGAAATATCATTTTTCTTACCAATTGTTTCTAGCAAAATGGCTGATTTAAGTCCGGCATCAGGCATCGATTCTATCCCTATTTCAAGCAATTTGTAGACTAATTGAATTTCAGGCTTATTAAGCTTTGAAAAAATTGCTTTTAGTTGATTAAAACTCTCCATTATTTCATTAGTTAATTATATAATTCTTACAGATTAAAATTTTTGTAAGATAGATTACTAAATCTGCCCAACTTCACCTTCTGTGTTGATTAAGTTTGTTATGCAAACAAATTAAAACACACTTTATATGTTAGAGTTAATTCTCACCATTCTATTAAGCATGGGCATTCAAGCTAATTCAGCAGAGGATGTAGCCAAGCTCGACAAATCAACCATGGATGCAGTCTATGCCAGTGAACAGTACCAGTCAGCCAAGTCTAGCGAAAAGACTGATGATGGTATTGTGATCACCGACCAGATTGGCGGCCATAACTAATCTTCCTTCTTCCACCTTTTTGGTAACTCCGGGAGTTGTTCTCGGAGTTTTTTGAGCTTTACCTATGTCCAACACATGTGCAATATGGGGTATTTTTTTATTCTATGCAAGGGAAGTAAACCGAACTTTTTCGCTTATTTAAGTGATTTTTATATTCTAAACACCATTATTTTGGCAAATTCCTATAACCTCCTTGGGGTATAACGATGTCCTAGAATTTAATTTTTGTCTTTTTTTACCCCAGTAGGTCGCTATACTTTTACATCATCAAATCAAGCCAATCAAAATGGGAGCCCCAAAATTAGATCCTCACTTACTCGACCTCAGTGCCAGACCGGCACCAGTGTTTGAAGAGGTTATGATCATTGACGATTCCAGCATTGATCTGTTTATCCATGAAACCATTATTCATGCATCGGCACTAGGAAGAAATGTGAGGAGAAATTTATCAGCATTAGATGCACTTAGTTATTTGCAAAATGTGGATCGACTGTCGCAAGTACCTGATCTTATATTTTTAGATCTAAATATGCCAGGCATGGATGGTTTTGAATTTTTGATGGCCTTCAATAGGTTGCCTGACTTTGTAAAGCGGAAGGCAAAAATTGCTGTGGTTACTTCGAGCATGAATGAGGAAGATCGGCAAAGAGCCATGATGCACCCCAACGTGATAAAGTACTATATCAAACCTTTAGATATATTTCAATTAAAAGATTTTTTAATTCAATAAATACGAACCGCTATGAGCCAAGAAAATCTCTACCGCAATTCTTACTTCGACATTAAGCATGATGCGCAAAGCAATGCACGCAGTGCCCGTCCTGACGAGGGATTGAAGAAAATAGAAAAAAATGATTTAGAGCAAATCACACTAACATTTTCAAAAATGTTTGGCCAAACTCGTGATGTTAAACGAAGAAATATTATATAATTATGCAAACTTTACTCCAATTTCCTTCACGTGTCAACTTTAAGTTGAAACATAGAAAAGAATTACTGATAGATACAGCTCTGCTGTTTATTATATTGTTACTAATGAATTGATCAACAATTCAAATCAAAAACCCCTATAGCTGGTAAAGCTGCAAGTAAAGCCTCTATGGCACAGGCTTACCTACTATTGGCACAAAAATGTGCTGCGAAAAATTAAACGCAGGGTTTAAAGAGTGGTGGAAGAAGGGGCTCTTTTTTCGGTTGTTCACAGTAGAGCCCCATTCTTTTTTTATCTTTACAGCATGAACCTGACTGCGGTAAAAAAAACACTCGACAGTGCATTAGATGATTACCATCACAGTAAGTTTATTGATACAGATCCTATTCAAATTCCACACAGGTACACTTTAATTCAAGATATAGAAATAGCTGCCTTCTTAAGTGCCACCATAGCCTGGGGGAATAGAATCGCCATTATTAACAATGCACTTCGTATGTTGGAATTAATGGAGCCATCACCTTATGATTATGTGATGAATTCCACTACCAATAGCCTAAAAAAATTTCCGGAAATAATACATCGAACGTTTAACAAAGTTGACCTTGTTTATTTTATCAATGCCTTAAAAATGATTTATTTAAAACATGATTCATTGGGTGAGATTTTCAAAGGGAAAGATGTGCACCAAGCCATTAGTAACGCTAGAAATATTTTTTTTGCTACGGACCACCCTGTGCGATCACTGAAACATTTTTCAGATCCAAGCAAAGGAGCAGCCTGCAAAAGAATTAACTTGTTTCTAAGATGGATGGTAAGAAAGGATCCAAAGCATATAGATTTTGGTTTGTGGTCTCATATAAAAATGGATCAGTTAATTTGTCCACTTGATGTCCATACTGGCAATACTGCCAGAACCTTGGGCCTTTTAAAAAGGAAACAAAATGATTGGAAAGCTGCCGAAGAACTTACCTTGCAATTGCGATTGCTTGACCCTATCGATCCTATTAAGTATGATATTGCCCTGTTTGCTTTGGGTGCCCTTAGAAAAAAATGAAGCATTGAATTGATTTTTTTTCATATTTTAGCCTCGTATGAATTTTATTGCACCCAGTTTTTTATGGGCTCTGTTTTTGCTTGGAATACCGGTTATAATCCACCTTTTTAACTTTAGACGTTATAGAAAAATACATTTTACCAATGTAGCACTTTTAAAAGAAATTAAATTAGACAATAGAAGTAAATCTAATTTAAAACATCTTTTAATACTACTTGCAAGGCTATTAGCAGTCCTTCTTTTAGTGCTAGCCTTTGCCCAACCATTTATTCCATCCAAGCATACTAATTCGCTTTCTCAAACCAAAAATTTGAGCATTTACATTGATAATTCATTTAGCATGGACGCCAGTGGTACTACTAATAACCTCTTGGAAGAAGCTAAAGAAAAAGCGCTTGCTATTGTTAATGCCTATGGTAATGATGTAAAATTTCAAATCATAAATAACAATTTCAAGTCTAACGATCATAGATGGTTAGGTCTAACTGCTGCAAGAGATGAAATTGCAAAAATTAAAACTTCGCCTCAAACCCGGTCAGCAGCCCAAATCTATAATAGACAAATTAATGCCCTAAATGATGCAAGTAATGCTGCAGCTACTTTGTTCTGGATTAGTGATTTTCAAAAATCAAATTTGGATTTTAACCTACTTCCCATTGACACTAATCATTATCTAAATTTACTCCCTTTAGCGGCAAATCAAGAAAATAATATTGCCATCGATACCTGTTACTTAACTAATCCCTACGTTCAGCTAAATGTTCCAGCAGATTTGATCGTAGAAGTCATCAACCATGGAAAAGAATCGATTGAAAACTTAGCTATTAAATTACTAGTGAATGGATCAAATAAAGCAGTTACAACAGATCGTTTAGAGCCAGGAGAACGAAAAAAAGTAAAGTTATCCTTCACCATTAATAAATCGGGTTGGCAAAATGCAAATGTACAGCTAGCTGATTTTCCAGTTACGTTTGACAATAACTATTATCTTTCATTCAATGTTGTAAAACAACTCAGTGTACTACTGTTGTGTGAGAGGGAGATGAATCAAAATATAAAAACTGTATTTACTTCAGATCCATTTTATGAATTCAATAGTTACACAATTAACCAAATTGACTTTAGTGCTTTCTCCAGATCAGATTTGATCATTTGTGAAGGCATTCAAACATTTAGCTCAGGGCTAATTTTGGAATTAGAAAAAATATTGAATGCAGGAAAAAATCTATTACTCATCCCCTCAGCTAACATTAACATTGCCTCTTACAACCAATTGCTAAATGCTTACAACATTGGTACCCTACTTCCTGCTGAACACTCTACAAGTGAATTTAAGGTAAGTAAAGTAGAATTAAAGCATCCATTTTTCAAGGGTGTTTTCGAAGATCAAACGGCAAATGCTCTGCTCAACTTACCCACTGTAAACGCTTATTACCCTCTTAAAACATCACAATTAAGTAATGGTCAACAACTCTTAAGCCTTATAAATGGCGATAGCTATACTAGTATACATAAAGCTAATAATGGAAATATTATTTTAATGACTAGCCCTATAACCATTGAACATACCAATCTTAGCAGACATGCACTTTTTGTCCCCATTTTGCTTAGAGCAGCCATGTTGCAATCCGGCATGAATACCATGCATTTTACAATTGGGAAATCAAATAGTTTATCATTTTCAATTTCAAATGCAACAAGTGATAAAATGGTAAGACTATTTAGTAACGAGAACAAAATTGATTTTACTACAGAACTTATCAATCAATCTGGTAAAAGCAGCATCAATCTACTAAATTTAGATTGGATTTCAGGAAACTACCAAATATTTACAGCTAATGATACGATAGGTTCAGTTGGAGCCAATTACAACCGAGCCGAATCAAATTTGAGTGTTTATTCCAATGAACAGCTAAGTACCTTATTGGCAAAAAAATTTAAGTACTTTAGCATTTCACAATCGCAAGGGGCAACACTTACCAATGAGTTAAAAGAAAGTGAACAAGGAACTCCTCTGTGGAAATGGTGTATTTTAGGCTGCTTGATAATGCTACTAGCAGAAGTTCTAATTATAAAATATTTAACTAATAAAACAATTGAAGGGAATCCGCGAGCATGAGACAACTAATTAATCAAGCCACCATTTTTGATCCCAGTAGCAAGTGGCACAAACAAACCGTAGATTTAGTTATTGAAGACGGAGTCATTATCGATATCGCTCCATCAATTAAATTTTCAGATGCCACGGTACTTTTAAAAAATGTAAATGTAAGTCCGGGCTGGTTTGATCTTATGTGTAATTTCAATGACCCTAACGAAACTATAGGCGAAGATTTATTTACAGGAACTAAGGCGGCTATTGCAGGAGGATTTACTGGCGTACTCCTTTCTCCCAATACTTCACCAAGAATAGATAATAAAAGCCTGGTTTCATACATCACCACAAAAGCCACAGACCCTTCCTTGTGCATTTACCCAGCAGCTAATTGCTCCATCGGTGGGGAAGGAGGTGAACTATCGGAACTTTTTGAATTATGGCAAAATGGAGCCAAAGCATTTACAGATGGCATTAAACCAATAGTTGACACTTCTTTTTTATTACGACTATTAACCTACACTAAAAATATACCAGCGCCCATAATGATTCATGCTGCTGATTCGCATCTCAATGGCGAATTAATGGTGCATGAAGGTATTGCAGCATTACACATGGGTTTAAAGGGAATACCCTCTATCTCCTATCAAATTGCCTTGCATCAAATAATTACATTAGCACAATATGTGGACAGGCCAGTTCATATACATTGCATTAACACGTCAGAAAGTGTAAAGATGATTAAAGAAGCAAAAAAGAATGGTGTTAAATTAACTTGCGATGTGGCCTTAGCAAACTTACTATTTAGTGATGAAGACTTACTTACTTACGATACCAATCTAAAGGTGAAACCTGTCTTAGGAACAAAACAAGATCAAGAAATGTTAATTGCAGCCCTTGAAGAGGGAATCATTGATGCGGTATGTAGCAATCACCAGCCCTGTACCATAGAACAGAAGCAAGTAGAGTTTGCATTAGCCAAATATGGGATGGCTTGCATACAAGATATGTTCCTTGCATTGAACAATTCACCTATTACTACCGATCGAACAATAGATATACTTAGCAAAAAAAATAGGGCAATGGCCAATCTACCAGAAATAGTTATTGAAAGGGGAAGCAAAGCCAATTTAACCTTCTTCGATACCGATTCACAAAATAATAAGCCCCCTTTTTCGCAATCAAAAGGTGCGAATCAAATTCATTTCAAAAATACTGTTAAAGGTTGTGTAATAGGTACACTTGTAGGCACAAAATTTATTACTAGCAATATTTAACACCGCTTTAACCAATAAATTCTAATAAATAAATTATTCTTGTACTCATTAAAAAACAAAAGATGAAAAAAACAATCGCACTTTTACTAGTAGCATTTATGACAGTGCTACACACCACAGCACAAACTGCTGATGAAATTATTGATAAACACTTTGCTGCCATTGGAGGAAAGGCAAAATTGGCTAGTCTTAAGACCATGAAATTTAATGCCAATATAGAAATAATGCCAGGTCAGAAAGCACCCGTTTTAATGACCATGAAGGATGGTAATAAAATGCGCTTTGACCTAGATTTACAAGGGATGAAAATGACCAATGCATTTGATGGAACCATAGGATGGATGATAAATCCATTTGGTGGAAAAACTGAGCCGGAACGCATGCCAGAAGAAGCAGTTAAAGAATTAAAAAAGCAAGCCGACTTCCAAGGTCCATTATTTGATTATCAGAAAAAAGGAAGTACAGTGAAATTTATAGGCAAGGAAGATATGGAAGGCACAGAAGTTTATAAACTTCAATTAAATGAAAAAGATGGTGATGTAACTTATTACTTTATTGATGCAGAATCACATTTATTATTAAAAGAGTCACAAAAAGTGAAAATAGAAGATAAGGAAACTGAAACTTCAACATTGATGAGTAATTATAAAATGGTTGACGGCCTATTATTTCCTTTTACTATAGAAAGCAGATCTGGAAGTGGCGATAATTCACAAGGTCAAGCCATAAATATTGAAGCAATTGAAATAAACATACCAGTGGAAGATAAAATATTTATGATGCCTGCACCTGCAGAAAAAAAATAAATAATAAGATTATAAATGAACCTGTTCTTTCATCTGAATATAGATTTTAAAGAACAGGTTTTTTATTTTAAAACAATAATTAAACATTAATCAAAATGAAATTAAAACTATTTTTATCACTATCGCTTGCCTTATGCCAAATTATGTATGCACAAGAAAAGAGTAAGGTTACCAGTGCAACTATTGGCATGCTTGAAGCACGCCACATAGGTCCGGCAGTAATGGGCGGTAGGATTACAGCCATTGATGCTAATAACAAAGAGCCTAGAATAATGTATATAGGTACCGCAGCAGGTGGGGTTTGGAAAACCAACACAGGCGGTAGTATATTTAAACCAATCTTTGATAAATACTGCCAAAGTATAGGCGACCTAGTAGTTGATCAAAAAAATCCAGAAACTATATGGGTAGGAACTGGTGAAAGCAATATGCGCAACAGTGTAAGCATTGGGAATGGAATTTACAAAAGTACTGACGGAGGAACCAATTGGACTAAGATGGGGTTAGACTCAACTGAGCATATTAGCAGGGTAGTACTAAATCCAAATAATAGCAATGAAATTTATGTAGCCGCTCCAGGTCCATTGTGGAGTGATAGCGAACATAGAGGTTTATACAAATCTACTGATGGAGGTAACACTTGGCAAAAAATTTTATATGTAGATAAAACCACAGGATGTGCTGAAGTATTAATAGATCCTTCTAATCCACAAATTATTTATGCATCTATGTGGCAATTTAGAAGGTCGCCATATTCTTTTAGCAGTGGTGGAAAAAATAGTGCACTCATGAAATCTATTGATGGTGGAAAAACTTGGAAGAAACTATCCAACGGCTTGCCAACTACAGATTTCGGAAGGATCGCCATGAATTTGGCTCCAAGCAATCCGTCAAATTTGTTTGCAATTGTAGAGGCTAAAAAAACTTCGCTATACCTAAGTACTGATGGGGGCGAAACATGGAAGGAACAAAGTTCTACAAATAATGTATCAGGTCGTCCATTTTATTTCAGTGTAATAGAAGTAGATCCAAAAGACCCTAAACGGGTTTATAGACCAGCCTGGTCTTTAAGTATCAGTAATGATGGTGGATTAAGCTTTACAGAAGCAAGTCAAGAGGGAGGTTGGATACATAGCGACCACCATGCACTGTGGATCAATCCAAACAATCCTAGCCATATGTACCTTGGAACTGATGGTGGTGTATACATGAGTATGGATAGAGGTAACAATTGGTTATTCTTAAACTCTATACCCGTATCACAATTTTATCATGTAGGTGTAGATGATGCAAGTCCCTATAATGTATTTGGAGGATTGCAAGACAATGGTTCTTGGATAGCTCCAAGCAATTGTATCGGAGGTATCACCAATGGCGAATGGAAAAATGTAGGCTTTGGAGATGGATTTTGGGTGCAACGCGATAAAGAAAACCCCAACATTATGTACAGTGAATATCAAGGAGGAAATGCCAGTAGGGTAAATTTAGCAACCAATGAATATGCTGATATAAAGCCACGAGCAATACCGGGCGATCCCAAACTACGATATAATTGGAATACACCTTTAGTGCTTTCAAAGGATGGAAAACGATTATACATGGGTGCACAGTATTTATACAAATCATTAAATAAAGGAATTACATGGGAGAGAATTTCACCAGACCTTACAACAAATGATCCAAAGAAACAGAATCAGGAAGAGAGTGGCGGTGTAACTGTTGATAATAGCTCTGCCGAAAATCATTGTACAATTTTTACCTTGGCTGAAAGTCCATTTGATGCCAATGTAATTTATGTTGGAACAGATGATGGCAATTTACAATTAACCAAGGATGGAGGCAAAACTTGGATCAATGTGGGCATCAATAATAAAAGCATCCCTGCTCAAACATGGGTGAGCAGCATTGAACCAAGTAAATATGATAAGAATGTAGTATACGCTACATTTGATAACCACGCTTATGGTGATCATAAAACATATTGCTGCAAAAGTACCGACATGGGAACAAGCTGGACCTTGCTTACCGCTTCAGTAAACAATGGTTTTGCGCATAAAATCAAAGAAGATCTGGTAAGTAATCAATTGCTATTGCTAGGTACGGAGTTTGGTTTAATGGCCAGTTTTGATGCTGGTCAAAGCTGGATTACCATGAATGCAAAAATTCCACCCACACCGGTTAGAGACATAGTAATCCATGAACGTACGAATGATTTAGTGTTAGCCACTCATGGCCGAGGTGTATTAATTGTAGATGATATTTCGCCACTTCGCCAGTTAAATGCAGATATATTAAATCAAGATATGGCATTTATCAATACCAGACCAGTTGCTGTTACCGGAGGGCATTACGGTGGAAGCTTTCCTAGTGCTGGTGGTTTTGTTGGAGGCAATGCCAACGAACAAGCGCAAATAATTTATTACTTGAAAGATAGAGTAACTACAGGAGATGTTAAAGTTGAAATTTTTGATCCCTCTGGTAATTTTATAACCACCATTCCTGCCACCAAACGAAAAGGCTTAAATATTATATCTTGGAACATGCGCACTAAGCCACCACGCACCGCTAAAGGGGTTAGAATAGATGTAGCAGGATTTTCTTCACCCTTGGTGTCGCCAGGAAACTATGAAGTGAAAATCACTAAGGGAGACAAGACCATTAGTGGTAAATTGATCCTTGAAAAGGATCCCTTATCAGCACATAGCAATACCGATATTGCCTTACAGCAGAAAACATCAAAAGAATTATTTGGATTAGTAGAAGAGCTAGCCTTCACGGTTTATCAAATCAACATGGTAAAAGACAGTGCACAAGCAATTAGTGCAAGCACACAAAATAAATCTTTGAAATCGTCACTTACAGCGGTTGTAGATGGGTTAGAAAATGTGCGAAAACAATTGATTGCTACTAAGGGGGGCGAAGCCATCACAGGGGAAGAAAGATTGCGAGAAAAATTGTCAGAACTATATGCATCTGTTACTAATTACGAAGGCCGTCCGAGCGATTCGCAATTGGCGAACATGAAAACATTAAGTGAAGAATTTGACAAGCTAAAAGCATCTTTAAACAAAGTATTCGACACGCAGCTTAAAAAGGCTCAAGCTAATCTAATAGCTTCAAAACAAGGCCCATTAATAGTGCCAACGCGTGAATATTTTGATAAAAATGTTACCGCAGCAATGCCCATAAATGAAAATTTAGGGCACCAAGAATTAGAAATTGAATAAGTTTTAACCAAATCGTTAACAAAATTAAAAGCGAACCCAAGTGGTTCGCTTTTTTGCATGTAATAAGTAGCATTGAAATTAGAAATACAATCCAAAAAAAAACACCAAGCAAATGCTTGGTGTTATACTTTATTTTTCAAAATGTAATTTATTCTTCTTTCTTTTTCTTAGTGTTGCTTGGTTTAGGTGATGGGGCAGAGGGTGTATTAGCCGCTCCTTTTACTAACTTAACATTTAGCTTAGTTCCCTCCTTATCAAGGCTTATTTCCAATGTATCACCCTCAGCTATTTCTCCCTTTACGATTTCTTCTGCTAATGGATCTTCTACATATTTTTGAATGGCTCGCTTCAATGGTCTTGCGCCATAATTTGCATCATAACCCTTATCGGCAATAAATTCTTTTGCATCGTCTTCCATTTTAATCTTATAGCCTAGATCATCCACACGCTTATAAAATCCAGCTAATTCAATATCAATAATTTTATAAATATCTTCTTTTCCTAAGCTGTTAAACATGATTACATCGTCTATACGATTTAAAAACTCGGGAGAAAAGGCCTTCTTCAATGCCTTCTCAATTACACCTTTGGAGTTTTCATCTTGCTGGTCTTGTCTTACAGTGGTAGAAAATCCTACACCAGTTCCGAAGTCTTTTAATTGACGTGAACCAATGTTTGAAGTCATTATTAAAATGGTGTTTTTGAAATCTACTTTTCTTCCTAGAGAATCTGTAAGTGTTCCTTCATCCAAAACTTGCAATAGCAGGTTGAAAATATCTGGATGTGCTTTTTCTATTTCATCAAGCAGTACTACTGAATATGGTTTTCTTCTAACACGTTCCGTCAACTGTCCGCCTTCTTCATACCCAACATAGCCTGGAGGCGCGCCAATTAATCGGCTAACTGCAAATTTTTCCATATATTCACTCATATCGATTCTAATGAGAGAGTCATCACTTTCAAATAAATATCTTGTAATCACTTTTGCCAATTCGGTTTTTCCTACCCCAGTAGGGCCAAGAAAAACAAAAGTACCAATAGGTTTATTTGGATCTTTGAGTCCAGCGCGATTACGTTGTATTGCCTTAACTACTTTCGCTACTGCCTCATCCTGACCTATAACTTTACCTCTCAGCAAGGTGGCCATATTTACAAGACGAGCGCTTTCACTTTGCGCTATTCTCGTAACTGGTATTCCAGTCATCATTCCCACCACTTCAGCTACATCTTGTTCGCTCACGGTGTATCGGTTATTTTTACTTTCTTCTTCCCAAGCCCGTTTGGCAGTATCTAGTTGTTCTAAGAGTTGTTTTTCAGTATCACGCAATCTAGCTGCCTCCTCATATTTTTGTGAACGCACCACTTTGTTTTTTTCTGTTTTTATATCGGCTACCTTTTGTTCAAGATCCAAAATATTTTTAGGAACATGTATATTGGTTATATGTACACGACTACCAGCCTCATCAAGTGCATCGATGGCCTTATCTGGCAGAAATCTATCGGTCATGTACCTTGCAGTGAGTGTTACACAAGCTTTTATAGCCTCGGGCGTGAAGTTGACATTGTGATGCTCTTCATATTTTTCCTTTATATTATTTAATATTTGGAGCGATTCTTCAATACTTGCTGGCTCTACCAATACACGTTGGAATCTCCGGTCAAGAGCGCCATCTTTTTCAATATACTGCCTGTATTCATCAAGGGTAGTAGCACCTATGCACTGAATCTCTCCACGAGCCAATGCCGGTTTGAACATATTGCTTGCATCCAGTGAACCACTAGCACCACCTGCACCAATAATAGTGTGTATTTCGTCAATGAATAGAATCACATCAGGAGATTTTTCCAACTCATTCATCACAGCTTTCATCCGCTCTTCAAATTGGCCCCTGTATTTAGTGCCCGCCACAAGCGAAGCAAGGTCAAGTGTTACTATTCTTTTATTAAACAATACACGTGAAACTTTTCTCTGCACAATTCTCAATGCCAATCCTTCAGCTATTGCAGATTTACCCACTCCAGGTTCGCCAATTAAAATAGGGTTGTTTTTCTTTCTTCTAGAAAGAATTTGCGACACGCGCTCAATTTCTTTCTCACGGCCTACAATAGGATCTAAGCGACCATCTTCAGCAGCCTTGGTAAGGTCTCGACCAAAATTGTCCAACACTGGTGTTTTAGATTTACTATCACTAGGCTTCTTACCACTGCCCATCCCTCCAGTAGGACCTTCATCATCCTTTGCATAAGGATCGTCATCAGAAGAGTTTTGCGGAGCCTCTGATTTAAAATTATTTTTCATAAGATCTAATTCTTCTTTCACGGTATCGTATGTTACACTAAGTTGATTGAGTAATTGTGTGGCAATATTTTCTTCATCCTTTAAAATGGATAATAACAAATGCTCTGTGCCAATCATATCACTTTTAAAAACTTTGGCTTCAAGGTAAGTAATCTTCAAAGCCTTTTCAGCTTGTTTGGTCAAGGGAATATTATTCATGGAAGCAATAGTGGAAGAACTTCCTTTCACAGAGCTTTCTATGGAACGTCTAAGTTCACTTAAATCCAATTGAAGATTTTTTAAAATTTTAATGGCCATTCCTTCGCCTTCCCTAATCAGTCCTAACAATAAATGTTCGCAACCAATATATTCATGCCCTAACCTTATGGCCTCTTCGCGGCTAAAGGTTATTACATCTTTTACTCTAGGTGAAAATTTTGCATGCATAAGTCTAGTCTTTATATTTTTAACGTAAGCAATCTTAATATGTTTAGGTAAAATTAAGTATTTTAATTGCCACTGCAATAAACGTTCAAAATGTTTATCGCACTTTATGAATTGGTCTTTTTTTCAACAAAAAAGTGTTACAATAATCCTGTGTAATCCCAGTTATTTTTCGTAAATTCACGCCTTCAAAAAAGGCAATTGTCGTTTAATTTTACTTTTTGACAATGACCGATTAACAAGAAACAATATTTTAATTAAAAGCAGCTTACAATATATATTATGGCAGATGAATCAAGGATAATTCCTATCAACATTGAAGAAGAAATGAAAACCGCCTACATTGATTATTCAATGTCGGTAATCGTATCGCGTGCATTACCTGATGTTCGCGATGGACTTAAGCCCGTTCACAGGCGTGTATTGTATGGAATGTTAGACTTAGGCCTGATGTCCAACAGGCCTTATAAAAAATCAGCCAGAATAGTTGGTGAAGTTTTAGGAAAGTACCATCCTCATGGCGATAGTTCGGTATATGATGCAATGGTGCGTATGGCACAAGATTGGAGCCTGCGGTATCCCTTGGTTGATGGACAGGGAAATTACGGAAGTATTGATGGAGATCCACCAGCGGCCATGCGATATACGGAAGCTAGACTGCGCAAAATGGCGGAAGAAATGCTTGCCGATATAGATAAAGATACGGTTAACTTCACCCTCAATTTTGATGACTCACTGGAAGAGCCTACCGTATTGCCAGCTAAGATCCCTAACTTGCTCATTAACGGTGCTAGTGGGATTGCAGTTGGTATGGCTACCAACATGCCCCCTCACAACCTTACAGAAGTAATTGATGGCACCTGTGCCTACATCGATAACAAAGAAATTACTGTAGAAGAACTTTGCAAATTTGTAAAAGGTCCTGACTTTCCTACCGGTGGCATCATTTATGGCTATGCAGGGGTGAAAAATGCACTTGAAACAGGTCGTGGTAGGGTAGTTCTAAGAGGGAAAGCAACCATTGAAGTTGCAGAAAATGGAAAGGAGAAAATTATCGTTACTGAAGTACCCTTTCAGGTCAATCCCGATGAAATGTTGGATAGGCAAGCTTCATTGGTAAATGAAGGCAAAATAGAAGGCATAACCGCCATGCGAAATGAAAGCAATAAAAAAGAGGGTGTTCGCATCGTTTATGAAATTAGAAAAGATGCGATGGCATCAGTAGTGCTTAATAATCTTTATAAATATTCTTCGCTACAATCGTCCTTTGGGGTCAATAACATTTGCCTGGTAGGTGGCAGACCTCAACTATTGAATATAAAAGAACTCATTAGCAATTTTGTGGCGCACCGCCATGAAGTAGTCATTAGAAGAACACAATTTGAACTGGCCGAAGCTGAAAAAAGGGCACACATATTAGAAGGATTACTGAAAGCACTCGACCATTTAGATGAAGTGATAGCACTAATAAGAGCAAGCCAAACCCCTGATGAAGCTCGCGAAGGTTTGATGCGCACATTCGACTTTTCTGAAATACAAGCGAAAGCTATTTTAGAAATGCGCTTACAAAGGTTGACCGGACTTGAGCGTGATAAACTACGAGACGAATACCAAGAGTTGATGCAAAAAATTGCATACTATAAAGAGATTTTAGCAAACGAATCGCTTAGAATGCAAATAATAAAAGATGAACTCATTGAAATTAAGCAAAAGTTTGGTGATAATAGAAGAACAGAAATAGTTTTTGCTGCTGATGACATAAGCATGGAGGATATGATTGCTGATGAAGATGTAATCATAACCATATCACATTTAGGGTATATCAAGCGCACGCTATTGAGTGAATATCGCACCCAAGGTAGAGGCGGACGTGGAGCTAAGGGCAGCACCACTCGTGAAGAAGATTTTGTGGAGCATATTTATGCTGCTAGCAATCACAATACTATTTTGTTCTTTACAGAAAAAGGTAGGTGCCATTGGTTAAAAGTATATGAAATACCAGAAGGTACTAAAACCAGCAAAGGTAGAGCCATACAAAACCTCCTTACACTTGATGGTAGTGACAAAGTAAGGGCTTTCATTAAAGTAGGTAACTTAGAGGACGAACAATACATCAATAACAATTTTATCATAATGGCCACCAGAAATGGTACAATTAAAAAAACAGCCCTTGAAGCATACTCAAGGCCAAGGGCAAATGGAATCAATGCCATTAATATTGAAGAGGGCGATCAGTTGCTGGAAGCGCGTCTTACCAATGGTGCCAATGAAATAATGCTAGCAACCCTCCACGGAAAAGTAGTACGATTTAATGAATCTACGGTGAGAGCAGTTGGAAGAAATTCTATTGGGGTAAAAGGAGTTACTATTGATGAAGCCGGAGACCGACTCATTGGTATGGTTTGTGTAGAAGACGCTAAAGCAGAATCAGTACTGGTGGTTTCTGAAAAAGGCTATGGTAAACGATCAGAAATTGACGAGTATCGAATAACCAATAGAGGTGGCAAAGGGGTAAAAACCATCAATATAACTGATAAAACAGGTAATCTTATAGCCATTAAAACAGTAATGGATAATGATGATCTAATGATCATAAACAAAAGCGGAATAACCATTAGAATGAATGTAGACGAGCTTAGAATAATGGGAAGAGCAACACAGGGTGTAAGACTTATAAAGCTAGACGAAGGTGATGAAATAGCTTCAGTTGCAAAGATAGAAGTGGATGAAAGTGAATCGGTTAAAGACATTGACGACAGTTCTGCTTCAGGTGAAAATACCAACCCTGGCACTCCAGAATCTGGTCCATCAGCGTAACAATAATCAGCATTATGTTAAATAGAATAAAATTCAAATCAATGAAAAAATTAATTATCACTGCAGGCCTTAGTTTAGTTACCATACTAAGTGTTGCACAAAAAACCAAGGTACAAGATGCCTCCAATGCCTTCAGACAGGAAAGATGGGAAGAAGCAAAAAATGCGATTGACGAAGCTGCTCAAAATGAAACAAGCAAAGGCATGCACAAAATGTGGTACCTGCGTGGAAAAATCTACCAAACCATTTGTGAGCAGAACTCCGTAAAGCACCTGTGTGATGCCAACAGCATGACAACAGCTGTAGAGTCCTTTAAACGTGCCTTAGAAATTGACCCGAAGGGAGAATTTGCTGACGAGATAAAAAGTTATTGGATGGCAAACATCCCAATTAAATTTTTTGAAAGAGG
The DNA here is from genome assembly GCA_039806065.1 of Bacteroidota bacterium. Lineage (GTDB taxonomy): Bacteria > Bacteroidota > Bacteroidia > AKYH767-A > 2013-40CM-41-45 > JBDKJS01. Next base: position 30,856 of record JBDKJS010000080.1, read on the forward strand.
CTTTGCAGAGTTTCAGGCCAAAAATTATGATTTGGCCCTAGCACAATGGGAACAGGCACTAAAATATGCACCAGACGATACAGGACAAATAGCCCAGGCAGTAATTGCAAATAGTGCACTTGCTGCAGAAAAAAAAGGAGACCAAGCAAAAGCAAGAAGTTTCTATCAGCTGATGATCAAAAATAAAATTGCTGATGATAATACCTTTTTAGCATTGGCCAATAGCTTCTCGCGCGAGGGCAAATACAATGAAGCACTAGAGGCAGTGGTAAGCGGCCGAAAGATTTTTCCTGATAGTTTACAGCTCATGTTGACACACATCAATGTATTGTTCGGATTAAATAAAAACGATGAAGCGAATCAAATTTTAAAAGCGGCCATTGAAAAAGACCCAAGCAATGCCAATCTTTATGCTGCCTTGGGAAGCACCTATGATGGAATGGCCAACCCTAGAGATAATGACGGTAAACCTCTAGAAAAACCTAAGAATTATGATGATCTTGTTTCCAAAGCTGCTGAAGCTTACAAGAAAGGAATCAGCATCGATCCAAACAATGTGGACATGAATTATAATTTAGGCGTATTATATTTCAATGATGCAGCCGAAATATCTAATGCTGCCAATAAGCTTACCGACAACAAGGCTTATGAAAAGGAAAAGGCAAGATTCGAAAGCAAGTTTAAAGAAGCTTTGCCATATTTAGAGGCGGCCAAATCATTGAATCCACAAAAGACAGAGTCGGATATGAGCTATTATAGAAACACTTTGCAATCACTTAAAAGTATTTACGCCAAACTACAACTAACCGAAAAATACAATGCAGTGAAGGCGGAGTTAGAATCCAAAAAATAATTGAACACCATATAAAATCTTAAAGAGAGCGTATGTAAAATGCGCTCTTTTTTTTTAAAGGGGATTGGGATATCTAATAACAGGATTAGAAATACCTTTCGGTGGGGCTTGGCGAGATCTATACTACTTAACATAATATAAATTATGAGATAGTAGGGTTTGAATTTATTGCATTTTGCGGGTTTAATCGTGCAAATTGTATCTACACTTTTTTTAAAAAATTCAAACGTTATGAAAAAAGTCAAATTAATCCACTATACCACTGAGGGTAAAAATTATGTAGTCAGACTAGGCAATGGAAATAAAGTATCATTTCACAGAAAGCGCGATGCTGAAAAATACCTTCAGGAAGCATCTAGGTTTATTACCAGCCGGCTTCACAGTCTAAATGTGATCTATGCTGAAGTATTTAGATACCACCGCCTCTATTGGTTCTATTTAGACCATAATAAGCTTACTAACTATGCCTACAAGTACAAAACAATTGACCGGAATTGTAACAACCGGATCATTGCTATTGGCAATTGTATTACTATTATGGTGCAACGCTGTACTTTCCCAAATGGCAATCACTTTGTTTTTAGTCACCTCCGGAATATTTGTGATTTTCTAAAACAAATAATTGATGATTTAAGGATGGTCGCTGAAACTAAATCAATAACAGGTGACCTTCACCAACTTTATGCTTTATCTAGGTATATAGTTACTTTGGAAAAAGAAATTTTTACACTGGATGCAAATATTCCAAATGATCATTATGATTCATTTGAAGCAATTGAACGAAACCGAAATATCAAGATCGTATAATTAAACGTTCCAACATTGGTCGTTTTGAATATTGGCCGGTTCCTTACCGCCTGCACCTAAATAAGACATTATCCTAGTACCAAACCCACAAGGAATAATTTCACGCCTCCAACTATCGAGATAAAAATCACTGCCATTTACCAGCTTATATCGATACTTATTATAATAAATCCCATCTAAATTTTTTTCTTCATTAGTTGAAAATCCACAACCAACTTCAGCCTTATAGAAAATAATTCCTTTGTGACTTTCTTTATCCGAATTAGAAATAAAATGAAGTTTTGCGCTTTTATTCAATAAGATAGCCAATGGGAATATTCCAATTAATAAAAACACACTTGCAGCCCTAAATTGGTTATTTCCAATTGTATAAAAGAATAAAATTAACATAATTAGTAGCCATACAAAGCAATAAGAATATCTATCTTTTAGTATCATGCCCACTAAACGTTACAAGATTAGTTTTATTTAGGGCACATAAATTGCCATTCTGTTATAATCAAAATAGCAAAATCCACGTAACCGAATCCGGCTCTTCATGCTGTAGTTATCTGCCAGGTATTGTGATCTCCAGGTGGCTTCGGTATTTGCAATACCATTCAGTTGATGGTATGGGCAATAAACGGATGGGGATAGGCTTATTTGGCATTGGCTAGGATTCTAAATAAGCACGCTCAAATTAGCTTGTGTTGATGTTGGATTAATTGCACGATTACCATATAGGTTAGCCGGTACTTGATACCGTCTTGGCCCTGCATAGCGAATTTTTTTGGGCTCATTAGATAACCAACCCTGCTGCAATAGCACTTCATGGAGTACGTTTTTTTCCATCCAATCTTTTAAATGAAGTGGTATAGCTTCAGAAGCTGCTGTTTTAGCATCAGCTATTGAATCAGCATAAGTGGTAACATCTAATGCTGGTACCAATACATTGAAAATATTGTGATCATCTTTAAAACTCACAATGCTTAATTGTGTTTCTATTTTTTGACCTATTATTTTAATGAATTCCATAATTGCTACAAGTATAATATCTGTAACCGGTTCTATGAAACAAATGTTGTGATTTTATCACAGTCCTTGGTTAATTAACTGAATCAAATAGTAACCTTTAGCATGCTACCCTCTAAATTATTCGTCATTTTTCCAATCATAAAGATCACTAGCGGATAAATCCATTTCAGAATCGCCCCATGATAAGTGGCCATGAGTAATTTTAACCTTAGAAAACAATTTTAAATCACGAAATTTAACAGTCATTGGATTTATTGCTGTTTTTAAGAAGTTAGCTAGATCGACTTTTTTTTTTGTTTGATCAGAAAAAGTTACAATCAACTGATATTTTTTAACATGCTTTACAGAGACGATTTTCATTTTATTCTGCGTGTGATCGTTTTTTTGGTAACTTTTTGATTATTTATAACGAAGGTAATCCAACTGTCTACTATTTCATATTCATACTTGTTAATTAGTGCTTTTAAATCTCTTAACTGAGCAGCTGGAAATTTATAAAATCCTTTCACCCCCTTGTATTACCTTTTTACAATAATATTACCTTTTTTATAAAATTCAACTTTCATAGCATATCTCTCTCCATAATAAGCATGAACATGAATAGGCAGATGTTCCTATGAAAAAAACTTGAGTATTATACCAAAATATTCAAAAATGGTGGGCATTAGATTCAAGATTTAATTTTAGTAATAATTGTGCTAATACTGTGTCCTCTATTTTAAACTTGTCCTATCGATTTCATTGGTTTTTTTTCAGGTTTCTTTTTCACTGGCATGGTAGGATA
>JBDKJS010000081.1:0-22984 GCA_039806065.1 Bacteroidota bacterium
AGAGAAAAGGAAAGACTATGATTTTAGGTACAATTTATCATTATAAATATAGGAGATGATCCCCAATCCAATTATAGGAACCATAAATAATAATCCTGGATCAAATCCATGAACCATTACATTTGAATAAATAGCACCTAGCAAATCGAAAAATATACCCGCATATGCCCACTCCTTGAGCTTGAAATTTCCTGGGATAAACAATACTATGCTACCAGCCAATTTTAATACTCCAATAAATGGAATAAAATAAATAGGGTACCCAAGTTTGGTAATGAAATCAACAGCTTCTTGCTGCTTTAGTATATCGGGAATGGCTGTCATACCCATAAAGCCCGCAAATAAAATTGTACTGATCCAATATATTATTTTTTCTTTTTTCATTTTTTCCGTTTTAAGAGCGCGTGTAATTTAGCTATTTTTCGATACCCCAACTTCATAAAAAAAGCCAATGTATAAACACTGGCTTTATTAAGAAAATAACAAGGCTTATTTAATAATTGCTAGCTTACTGGACAATAGTAGTGACTGATCATTACTGATCCAACGCAGCTGATACAAACCTGAGCCCAATTCCAGTTGAACGAATGATCGCGTTGACGCGGTAAGAGAATTAAATACCAAACTTCCCTGTTGGTTGTAAATGGTTAGTGTTCCGTTATCAGGAAGTTGGTCGAGATAAATACTGCTATTAGCCGGATTGGGATAGACTTTTAGCGATCTAACACTTAATGGAGTTATAGCACTACAAAAGTCAAATACTACCACAATTGTATCCATGCCAATGGCTCCCGCACTGTCAGTAACGGTAACACTGTATGAGATGGTATCTGGGATTTGTGAAGTGGCTACAATCGATGGCGTTATTGCGCCTGTGTTCCAATAATACCAATCATAGTTGCCAGCAAACAGTTCGATAGAATCGGTAGCTGTGAGACATACCAATGTGTCAGGTCCAATATTTATTGCTAAAGTGAGTGAATCGAAGAAGGCGGTGAAAGTGGTATCATTAGAAGGTGTAGCAAAAGCTTGATCAGGTGTGGCTCCATTGCTCCAATGAGAAAAATATAAATTGGTTCCATTATAATTTTGAAGGGGTGCTACTGCGATATTCCTGAACATGCCTTGAACACTATTTACCGTATGAGGGGCAGTAAATGGCTGCCCTTCTACTGTCACTGTTAATCCAGGAGGTACAGTGTTGATGGTAAAATTTGACGTTAGCGGAAAAATGTCAACATAAGCACTATCAATGCTTCCATCAGGATCGCGTGCTAAGAGGTACAGTCTATACCAAACATTGGTGGCAGTTTCGCCAAAATTAGGAATGGTAAATGATCCAGTATTAATTCCACTTCCAGCCAATGGCCCAGGATGCACATGCAAATCATGATGAAATACCACTACCCATGATAAGAGACTATCAGGAATATTTCCAGACTCCATATCCATGGCATGACCTGTAAAATTAATTACCTCGCCAGCAAAGTAAAATCCTCCTGATAAGGGTGCATCAATAATAGCCTCTGGTGGTTGATTTTCTAAAACGGTAAGAAATGCTGAATCGCTTGCAACGGTATCAAATGCATTATATACCATTACATAATAAAAACCAGAATCGGCTAATAGAGTATTGGCAATGCTGTAAGTGTTATTAGTAGCACCTACAATTAGCACACCATCCTTGTACCATTGGTATTGCAAAGTGTCAGCCCCTACAGCACTCACACTAAAACTTGCAGGAAAAGTATAGTTGACGGTAAGGTCTTGTGGTTGGTTGGTGATGATTGGAAAGGAATCGCCATTAAAAGTAACCTTGTATAATGCTTCATTGTTTCTTGATAGAAAATATAGATTCCCATCATTTCCAGTCATTATTCCAACGGAATAGTTAGCAATATCAGTTGCTAAATTACTCCATACTGGATTTATCGTATCAATGGAAATGGAATTAATCCAATTGCCACAATAGTCAATGTAATAATACCTGTTGCGATAAGCCGGAGGATAATTGGTGGAATCAGGATTAAAGAAAGTGCCACCAGTAATAGCACATCCAAGATTAGGATTGGAAGTGCCATGCAGATATGCATATACAGGATCAACTGTAGCAGTAAGTGTATCGGCCCCTTCAGATCCGGGCCAGCCAAGATTGCGCCCGCCTGTTGTGGCATTATTGATCTCCTCCCATGTAATCTCACCAACATCATTCACATAAAGAGTTCCACTGTCAGGATGGAAACTGAATGTAAAAGGATTGCGCAATCCATAAGTCCATACGCGTTCTCTTTTACCTAGACCAAAATAAGGGTTGTCTGTTGGAGCTGATCCATCAGTATTAATTCTTAATAATTTCCCTAAATAACTATCCAAATCTTGTGATTTATTAGGTCGGCCATTATCACCAGCTGAGACATATAACTTATTATCAGGACCAAATTCAAGGTGCCCCCCACCATGATAATTGGCAATGAGGGTATCTAAATCTAGTACCGTTACCTCTGAACCTGGAACTACGGTATCGCCACTCGCAGTAAAACGAGAAATTCTGTTATAAGACCCTGATGGCACACTGTAACAGAGGTAAATAAAATTATTATTAGTAAAATCTGGATCAACTGCCACGCCTAACAAACCTCGTTCGCCATCTGTATTCACTGAAAGAGTGATAAACGGTCGCGATAATAAGGTTCCATTTTTCACCACCCTTAGCGCACCTGATTGTTGAGCAACGAAAAATCTTCCATCAGGAGCTTGATCCATGGTGGTAGGTTGGGTAAAACCACCAGCCACGTACACTTGACTGAAACCTGGCGGGAAAGATTGAGAAAATGATTTGGTGATGAATGAAATAAATGACAGCAAAACCATTGGTATGGCTTTAGTTCGCAGCAGTGACATAATAAAATTTTAAAAGTTTAGGTTGAATATTAAGTTCTCTAGTGGCAAAATTAACCATTTTAAACAAGAGTTTGATATACATTTAATGAATTAATAACAGCCCTTCTTTGAAAAAGTTGTGTCCAATGTGGTGACGATTTATTACCTTATTTAGAATCATTCGAAAAAATTAGGCTAAGCCAGACACTTAAATATTAATCACACTTTTAAGTTTTAAAAAGTCAAGATGGTGCCATGTTGAAAAGTTAGGATGGCTGGAACTTGATTTTGTAGTACAAATAACTACTTTTGCCAAAACTCTAAACAAAAAATACAATGGGAATGATTTCTGAATTCAAGGCATTTGCCATGAAAGGCAATGTGATTGACCTGGCTATCGCTACAGTTTTAGGCGCGGCCTTCAACGCCATAGTAGGTGCAGTGGTCGACAATTTAATAATGCCTATAGTAGGTATGATTACTGGCGGTATTAATTTCGATACGCTGATGATTGAAGTAGGCGATGCACAATTAAAATATGGTATTGCCATTTCAGCTACCGTTAAATTTATTGCAGTGGCCTTATTTTTATTCATGGTCATTAAAGCTGTAAATGCTGCAAAAGCTAAAGAAGTGCCTCCACCACCTGCCGGTCCTAGTTCGGAAGAAAAGCTCCTTACCGAGATTCGCGATCTACTGAAAAAATAATTGATTACCTGTTTCTAAGTTGTACTGCAACACTGTGGTACAACTTTTTTTATTTATCAATTTTATCAAAATAATAAAAACTATATATTTAAACATTAATTTATTATCTCACATGAAAAAAATATTCTACTTTCTTACTTTTACTTTCATAGTCGTTTCTGCTAGCGCACAGAATGATGCAGCAGTAGATACTAGTTGGAAAAAAGGCGGTTTTATTGGCCTAACTTTTAATCAAGTGGGCCTAAACAAGGCATGGACCCGCGGGGGCGACAATGCCATAACACTTTCTGGCTTATTAGATGTTTATGCTAATTATGAAACAGCAAAACAAAAATGGACCAACAACCTAGTGATTAATTACGCACAATCTAAAATTGCCGATGCCGACTTTATTAAAAGTGATGATAGATTAGATTTTACTTCAAAATATTCGCGTAAATGGAAAAAACATTTCAACTGGGTAGGATCATTTTTTCTTCAATCACAATTGACTAAGACGCTCGATTTCAAAAATCCAACCATCGACAGCACCGGCACTCGATTTAATACCATTAGCAATTTCTTTTCACCGGCATATGCCACATTGGGATTTGGATTGGAATATGACAACAGCGGACTCACGGTAGCAATTCACCCAATATCTGGCAGAGCTCTCATTGTTATTGATGAAAAATTAAGACCAAGATTTTTTGCAGCCGATGCCGATTTAGGTAGCGCTGTTAACTTTGATTTGGGAGCTTGGTTGCTGGCTACTTACAAAAAACCAATTAATGATAATGTTACTTTTAATACTGCGCTAAGTATGTTTCTGCCTTATGATGAGCCAACACATATAGATACAAATTGGGACTTGGGTTTAATTATGAAGATTAGTAAATACCTTACTGCTAATGCAAATGCTACTGTGCGCTACTTCCATAATGAAATTCAAGACCTTCAGTTCAGACAAGGATTTGGAGTGGGCTTCGGTTACAAATTCTAACAAGGAGGCTCTTCTCCTCTTAAAGTAATTTAGGCTGTAGTATAATAATGCATGACTTAAGCTAAAGGTATGCGTAATTATCCTACAGCCTTTTTAGTTACCTTTTATTTTTTGTAACTTTCCCTTGAAAATTTTAAAATCCCCTACCAATGCAAAATATACTAGACAAAGTAATTGACTTCCATCAGGCATTCAAAATTCCTTTCAACTTACAACCCACAGCCACACCTGGTGATGATATCATCAATCTAAGACACCGATTGATGGCCGAAGAAAATGACGAATACTTAGAGGCTTGTCAATCAAAAGATTTAAGCTTGATAGCTGATGCACTAGGAGATCAGTTATACATTCTTGCTGGAACTATGATTGCTCATGGGTTGCAAGATAAAATTATTGCAGTGTTTGATGAGATACACAAAAGTAATATGAGTAAACTTGATGAAAACGGACTGCCTATTTACCGAGAAGATGGCAAAGTGCTTAAAAGCAATTTATATTTCAAACCAAATATCCAAGCCATCCTCAATCAATAATTATAATTCATCTAACTTAGAAAGATACTCATTGGCTTGATTTAAAATTTTAGACTGCTCTCCTTGATCCATTTTTTTCCATGTTTGGTACATCATACCAATACGAGGATTTTTTTCTAGCAACGGTTGGTGCCTATTATAAAAATGCCAATACAAACTGTTGAAAGGACAAGCAGCTTTTCCATGCCGTTTCTTTTTATCATAATAACATTTACCACAATAGTTACTCATTTTGTCTATATAGTTCGCACTAGAAACATAGGGCTTTGACCCAACTATGCCACCATCAGCATACTGACTCATGCCTCTGGTGTTGGTGATTTCAACCCACTCAAATGCATCAATATAAATTCCCAAATACCACTCATCCACCAATTGCGGATCAATGCCGGCTAGTAATGCAAAATTTCCGGTAATCATTAATCGCTGGATATGGTGCGCATAAGCATTTTCTAAACTTCCTTGTATAGACTGTTGCAAACATTTCATTTTAGTAGCGCCAGTCCAATACCACTGAGGCAGCTTATTACCATGCTTAAAAAAGTTCATCATACTAAAATCGGGCATCTTTGCCCAATAGATCCCCCGCATATATTCACGCCAACCTATAATCTGTCTCACAAATCCTTCTAACTGGGGCATGGTAATAATTGTTGAATGATGAGCTTGATAAGCAATGGCAGCATCAATAACCTCTTTTGGACTAATCATTTTCAAATTCAATGCAAAACTAAGACGTGAGTGAAACAAGTATGCATGATCCTCCACCATTGCATCTTGATAGGTACCGAAATGCTGAAGTGAATGAACGAGAAAATGTTTCAAGACCGCTAACGATTCCTTCCTTGTAACGGGCCAATTAAACGCTTCGGCCTTTGCATTACCAATTGTTTTTACGCCTGCCTTTTCTATCTCTTGAAGTATATCAATTAAATTTTTTTCCAACTTCAAAACGCTCGGGATAGACTCCTTCCCACTGTACTTTCTCCTATTTTCCTGATCATAATTCCACTTCCCTCCTATTGGCTCATTATCTAAAACCAAAATATGATGTTTTTTTCGTATGTACCTATAAAAATTTTCCATCAAATATTTTTTACCTCCAAAAAACTCTTGAAGTTCTAGCCTTGTAGTGAAAAAATGCTCTGTATCTATCACTCCAGTTTTAATTGATAAACCTTGCGAGAACAAATTTAATTCTCGATCCACTCGGTATTCATCCGGAAGAAAATATTCAAACTTTGCAATACTATATCTCTTGATCAATGTGATAAGGTTGGCCTCTAAAGTCTGCTTATTTTCTTTATCGTTAATTCGAATATAATGTACTCGATGGCCCTTCTTCACCAACCAATTCTTAAAATTAAACATAGCCGCAAAAATCCCCACCACTTTTTGAGCATGGTGCATGGCATAATCGGTTTCTGAACGTACTTCCATAAGCACATACAATACATCAGGCTCTACTTTAGAGAAACAGGAATGATTATAATTAAGTTGATCACCTAGAATGAGTCTTAGTGTTTGATACATAAATCGGTAACAAGTTATCAATACATTAGTTAATGCGTGAATAAATAAAAAGTAGTTGTATTCGCACCACCATCAATAAATCTAACTTTGCCATATGCAACTTCAGGTAAACACGCGTTATCGGGATATTTGGCAAATAGCCTATCCTGTAATTATTGGAAGCCTTGCTACCACTGCCATTAACATCACTGATACCATTTTTTTAGGTCGTGTAGGGGAAGTGGAATTGGGAGCCAGTGCACTTGGGGGTGTTTACTACTTTATATTAGTAATGATGGGCGCTGCCATTGGAAATGGAGCCCAAATAATGATTGCTCGCAGATCTGGTGAAAACAATACTGGAGCCATAGGGTTATTGTTTGATCACGGAGTGGTTGTTTTAATAGCGCTGGGATTGCTTTTGATGGGGCTTACCTACTTTTCTGCTCCTTGGCTAATGGCAAAAACCATCAGCCACGAACAAACGAGAAATGCGGTATTGGAATTTTTAAATTTTAGGCTGCTAGGAATAATACCTGTTATGGGAGGTCTTGCTTTCAGAGCATTGTATGTGGGAACCAATCAATCTAAAATTTTTGGCATTTATTCTTTTATAGAAGCTGCCTTAAATATCTATTTAGCTTATAGTTTAATATTTGGTAGCTCTTGGTGCAAAACAATGGGTATAAGCGGTGCCGGACTTGCCAGTAGCATAGCAGAAATTATTGGACTGTTGTTTTTTATAGGATATGCTTATCTGCACGGAGATGTAAAAAAATTATCATTATTTAAATTCAAGGCCTTTGATTGGAATATAAGTAAAAACATCATCAACCTATCAGCCCCTCTACTGGTTCAAAATACGCTTAGCATGGTTTCATGGTTTGCATTTTTTTTGGTGATAGAAAGAATCAATCAACATGAATTGGCCATTGCCAACATTACCAGAAGTGTTTATATGGTAAACTTAATGCCTATTTGGGCTTTTAGCGTGGCTGCTAATACGATGGTGAGTAACCTAATCGGTCAACAGCGATCTGATGAAGTAAATTTGCTACTAAAAAAAATAATGAAATTTGGATTTAGCTTCGCCCTACTTATGATTGGTATGAACTTACTCATCCCCACTCAGCTCATATCTCTTTTTACAACAAATGAACAATTAATCTCTGATGCATTACCATACTTTACAGTAGTAAATGTGGCTATGTTCTTTTTTCCATTCGCTATTACGAATATTGGAGCGGTGGGTGGGACAGGTGCTACCAAGATTGCCTTGATAATTGAAATAGGCGCCATTGCTATTTACCTAATGTATATATACATTGGGGGATTCATTTTTCATGTAAGCCCTTTCACATTATGGTGGGCCGAAACAATCTATTGGATATGTATGGGTAGTGGTGCATTGTGGTATATGAGCAGTGGGAAATGGAAATCAATTAAAATTTAATTTTATTATGAAAGTAGTTTTTTTCGGCACACCTGAATTTGCTGTTGGCACATTGGCTGCATTGCTAAATGCTAAAATTGATGTAGTAGCTGTGGTTACTGCACCCGATAAGCCTGCAGGAAGAGGGCAAAACATGCAACCAAGTGCTGTGAAAAAATTTGCACTTGAGAACAATTTGCCCATCCTACAACCTGAAAAGCTAAAAAATCAAGATTTTATTCATACGCTTACCTCATACCAAGCAGACTTATTTATTGTAGTAGCTTTTAGAATGTTACCAGAAATGATTTGGCAAATGCCTAAAAACGGCACCTTCAATGTTCACGCATCATTACTTCCACAGTACAGAGGAGCCGCACCAATTAATTGGGCTTTGATCAATGGCGAAAACGAAACAGGGGTAACCACATTCTTTTTAAAGCATGAAATAGACACAGGGAATATTATTGCCCAAAAGGCTGTGAATATTTTACCTGAAGATAACTTTTCATCGCTTTACCAAAAACTTATGAAAGAAGGAGCTGAACTTGCAGTGGCCACTTGTGAACTGATTAAAAACAATCAAGTAAATGCCACTCCTCAGCCACTAGCAATAAGTGGTAATGTGCCGTTAAAGCATGCCCCTAAAATATTTAAAGATTTAGGAATCGTTAATTGGGAGAAAGATGCCTTGCATCATCACAATTTAATAAGAGGACTATTTCCTCAGCCGGGAGTGAGTATAATTTTAAAAAATGATGCTCAACAAAAATCAATTGCTATCAAACTTTTGGCGAGCTACCTAGCTGATCCATTACAACAATTGCCAACTCGAAATTTTTCAGTTATTGAAAAACAACCAGCTCTTATTTTTGATGATCTACCATTAGTAATTAAGGAATTGCAACCTGCAGGAAAACCAAAAATGAGCGGAAAAGATTTTTTAAATGGTATTAAATTGGATGAAGCTTGGTACTGGGCTAGTGCATAAGCTACTTCACCATGCGCGTTTCATTTATTTTGCTCAATAGGTCTCGTGAATAAAGATTGAAGTAACGCTTGTTTCTAAACGCTCCTACCCATCTAATTCCATTGATCACATCAGTAATAAATATTTCATCGGCAGATAGCAAATCGCTTATTGTTATTTTGGTTTCTTCAACCTGCTTGCCTGATGATTTTACCTGATCAATGACTACTTGTCTCATTACTCCTGCTACACAGCCCTCTGAAAGTGCAGGTGTAAAAAGTACTTTTTCCTTTACCAGAAAAATATTTGAACTTATGGCTTCACAGATATTATTATTGGTATTGAGTACAAGGCAATCGTCAAATCCTGAGTTTCGCCTAAACATACCTGCCAACACATAACACAATGCATTGCTTGATTTGATATTACTAAGTGGGGTTGTAGGCTTCTGGTGTTCCATATAAATTTCTATCCTCAATCCTATATCATTTAGTAAGTAGCGCTTGTTATTCACACTCTCTGCCTCTAATACATAAGCCACTTCATTGTTGGAAGGTGTATAATAACCTCCATCCTGTCTGTAAACTTCCAATCTAAATCTACCATTCCCTTTCATGCTGTTTACTTGATCTAAGTGTTGCATCATAAGGTGCATGTTGTTAAAAGTAAAATCACTGTGAAAACTCATTCCTAAAACCTTCATGCCCGATTTCAATCTTAATAAATGCTTATCGAGATAAAGTATTTCTCCATCCATCAATCTGATCGTTTCAAAAAGTGCATCCCCATACCTAAAAGCTCTGTTCTGAGCAGTAAAAATTGGTTGGTCTGAATCTACTACCGATCCATTGTTATTGATATATTTAAAAACTGCCATGCTACAAAGTTAAGTGAGCATTTAGCTAGAAACACTCAAAGATTAAACCTTTTTCACAAACTATTTAACACGATCCACCACTTCACTCAGAGGAGTATTAGGTTCAATTATAATGGGATTCACTCCTGCTGCAAATGCCGCAGCAGCATCTGTCACCTTATCTCCTATTAAATAAGAATGAGATGCATCAATATCGTAACGGGCCAATGCTCTTTCTATCATGAGCGAATTGGGCTTTCGGCAAAGGCACTGCCCCAGCTCAGTATAATGAGGGCAAAAATAATAATCATCTATTTGCACTTCGTAATGCGATAAAAAAGATTGCAAGGCTTGGTGCAAAAGTAGGAAGTCATCAGCTGTATAAATTCCCTTGGCAATGCCTCCTTGATTACTTATTACAATTAAATAATATCCTAAACTTTTAAAATATTTTAATGCACTACCCAGCCCATCATTGATCACAAAATCATGAAGTAGCCAAGTATAATCACCGCGCTCAAAATTGATGACCCCATCACGATCCAAAAAAATTGCCTTTTTCTTCATGGTATTAACTTTTGAATGAATATGACTAAGAGCGATGGTTTGAAAATAATGGTAAATACAAAACCATAAATACCTCCCCAAAGATGGGCATCATGGTTAATATTATCGCGCCCTTGCCTGCTCATGTAAAAACAATAATAAATGTATAAAACACCGAACAAGACAGCAGGAATAGGTATTACCCCAAACAAATAAATTTTACTCATTGGCTCAAAAACAATGGCTGCGAAGGTGATGGCGCTCACAGCACCACTTGCTCCCAAGCCCCGATATAGAGCATTATGCTTTTGCTTGGCATAAGTGGGTACCACACTCGCACCTAGGGCAGTAATATATAACACCCAAAACAAGACTCTTCCTGATGTACCCCAAACAATTTCATAAGCTGTTTCCACAAATGAGCCAAAGGAATATAATACGTACATATTGACTGCCAAATGAATAAAATCTGCATGAATAAGTCCATTACTAAAAAAGCGATACCATTCCTTGCGTTGATTAATGGCATAAGGTGTAAACATAAAGCTATTCAAGAGGTTATTATTATTAAATGCAGCCAATGAAATTGCTGCCGTAATAAGAATGATCAATAAACTAGGACTCATTGAAAACATGGTGCAAATATAATTCTATACCCTTTATAAAATGGGCAAAGTCAGATGGAAAGAGATATAATTTATAAACCCTATTGTGTACTTTTGAACATTGCTTTTACACCTAAATTTACCAGCACTTATGCAACAATACAATTTTGGATCTGGCCCTGGCATTCTACCCACAACCGTTTTAGAACAAGCCGCTCAAGGAATACTAAACTTTGAAAATAGTGGTTTATCAATTTTAGAAATTTCACATAGATCGGCTCTATTCGAAAATGTGTTGCAAAATTCTGTTCAACTCGTTAAATCTTTACTCAACGTCCCTGATGATTACCACATTGTTTTTATTCCTGGAGGTGCCAGTGCTCACTTTGCATTAGTTCCGCTAAATTTTCTAGGCGAAAATGAAATAGCAGGTTACTTAGAAACAGGCGTTTGGGCAAGCAAAGCACTCCAAGAAGCAAAACGCATAGGCAATACTTCAATAGTGGCATCCAGCGCTGACAAAAATTTTACCTACATCCCTAAAAATTATTTGATACAAGAATCTTTAAAATATATTCACATTACTACCAATAATACCATTTATGGCACACAACTAAAGACTATACCTAACACCACCGTACCAATTGTAGCTGATATGAGTAGTGATATTTTCTCTAAACCAATTGACATAAGTAAGTTTGCAATGATATATGCAGGTGCACAAAAAAATATGGGCCCTGCTGGAACCACACTCTGTATTATAAAAGATTCATTCTTAAACTCCCAAAGCAGAACTCCTAATGCCATGCATGATTATAAGATCCATGTAG
The DNA here is from genome assembly GCA_039806065.1 of Bacteroidota bacterium. Classification (GTDB taxonomy): domain Bacteria; phylum Bacteroidota; class Bacteroidia; order AKYH767-A; family 2013-40CM-41-45; genus JBDKJS01. Next base: position 11,858 of record JBDKJS010000081.1, read on the forward strand.
CTAATGGCTCAATGTACAATACTCCTCCTGTATATGCTATTTATGTATGCATGCTTACATTGCAATGGCTCACCACACAAGGAGGTGTGGCTAAAATTCATGAAATAAATAAAGCAAAAGCGAATCAATTATACAATACCATTGATGATAGTAAGTTTTTTGAAGGAACAGTAGCAAAAGAAGATCGGTCTATGATGAATATTTGTTTTAATGCTATTAACAGTGAAATAGAAAATAAATTTTTAGAATGGTGTAAAGATCATGCCATAGTAGGCATCAAAGGTCACAGACTTAGTGGAGGCTTTAGGGCATCCATATACAACGCTTGCCCGGCTTCACATGTCCACTATTTGTGCGAATCTATCATCCAATTTGAAAACTCTTTAATATAATATGCGATCGTTACTTTACCTGAATAAATATTTTTATAAATACCGTCTTCGATTAATCGCAGGGATGCTATTTGTATTGCTAACAAACTTTTTCAATGTTTATTATCCTCAACAAGTAGGAATAGCAATAGATAAAATACTAAACCTCGCCCAAGAGTCTAAATCAGAAGAAATGGCTAGAACTGCTCTTTTCTATCTGGGCATCATTCTTCTGTTAAACCTATTAAAAGGATTTTTTTTATTCCTAATGAGGCAAACTATAATCGTAATTTCTAGATACATTGAATATGATTTAAAAAATGAAATATATCATCAATACCAATTACTATCTACAAACTTTTATCGAAAAAATAATACTGGCGACCTTGTCAATAGAATAAGTGAGGATGTAAGCAGGGTGCGCATGTACCTTGGCCCTGCCATCATGTATAGTTTGAATATGGTCATCATGTTTGCATTTATTATCTACAACATGTTAAAGATAAATAGCACATTAGCTGTTTATGTTCTTGCCCCTTTGCCCATCCTTTCAGTAATAATCTATTTGGTAAGCGATAAAATGAATAAGCAAAGTGAGCAGGTACAATCGCAGTTGAGTTCACTGAGCACTTTTGTACAAGAAACCTTTAGCGGAATAAGGGTAATAAAAAATTATGTTAGAGAAGATAAAGTTAGTAGCATGTTTACCAAACAAAGCGAAAATTACAAAACTACTTCAATGAAATTAGTTAGCATTAATGCGTGGTTCTTTCCAATGATGCTTTTACTAGTAGGACTTAGCACCATCCTGACTATCTATATTGGCGGTAACGAAGTTATAGCTGGCAAACTTACCAATGGAAGCATAGCTACCTTTATTATTTACATTAATATGCTTACATGGCCAGTGGCATCACTTGGGTGGGTTACAAGTTTAGTACAAAGAGCCGCTGCATCACAAAAACGACTAAATGAATTCCTCAGTCAAAAAACAGAAATTAAGGATGGAAACATTAGCATCACCGCCATTGAACACATCTGCTTTAAAAATGTAAGCTTTAAATATCATAACTCAGAGGTATGGATTTTAAAAAATGTTTCGTTTGAAATTAACAAAGGTGAATCTATAGCTATAACCGGCAAAACAGGCTCTGGTAAATCAACTATTGCAGCACTGCTCACCAGAACTTATGATGTTGATGAAGGAGAAATATTAATCAATAATATAAATATAAAATCTTTAAATATAAGTTCTTTTAGAAATCTGCTTGGATATGTACCTCAAGATGTGTTTTTATTTTCCGATACGATAGCTAACAATATCTCTTTCGGATTGCATAAGGTATCAACTGAAAGTATTCAACAGGCTGCAATGAATGCTTCAATCCACAACAATATTATACAATTTAAAAATGGCTACAACACCATGCTGGGCGAACGTGGCATTACCCTCTCTGGAGGTCAAAAGCAAAGGGTAAGTATTGCAAGGGCTTTAATAAAACAACCTAATCTGCTGCTATTAGATGACTGCCTAAGTGCTGTTGATACTGCTACAGAAGAAAGCATACTTAACAATTTAAAATCACTTCAAGAAAATAAAATAACCATTACCATTAGTCACCGAATAAGCAGCCTTCGAAACGCCAATAAGATTCTGGTACTTGATCAGCAACATATAATAGAACAAGGAAACCACTTCCAATTACTAGAATTGAAAACACACTATCACCAGCTGTATTTAGAGCAATTAATAACCGAAAATGCAGTTTGAAAAATCATTAGATTAGACTATTTTTGTGGCTTGGAAAATCGGACGGTAGCCTTTCACACTCTTGGATGCAAGCTCAACTTTGCTGAAACGAGTACCCTTGCCCGCCAACTAAAAAATAGTGGATTTTCAAAGGTTGATTTTAGCGAAATGGCAGATATCTATGTTATTAATACCTGCTCTGTAACTGACAATGCTGATAAGGAAACGAAATCAATCGTAAGGCGTGCTAAAAAGTTGAACCCTCAAGCGCTTGTGGCTATTACTGGATGCTATGCCCAACTTAAGCCTGAACAAGTAGCAGCTATTGACGGAGTAAATTTGGTACTAGGCGCAAAAGAAAAATTTAATATTGATGAGTACCTGTCTAAATTACTAGCACAAGAGAAAATAGAAAAAATTCACAGTTGTGAAATAGAAGAAACAAAAGCTTTTACAGCTGCTTGGTCTGAAGGTGATAGAACAAGAACTTTTTTAAAAATTCAGGATGGGTGCGACTTTCCATGCACCTATTGCACCATCCCACTTGCAAGAGGAAAAAGTAGGAGTGGTTCTATTCAACAGGTATTAGATCAAGTAAAAGATATTGCTAAGAAAGGAATTAAAGAGATAGTACTTACCGGGCTCAACACTGGAGACTATGGCATAGATCCAGAAACCGGAAAACGAACAAATACTTTTTTAGAGTTAATTACAGCATTAGATAAAGTTGAAAGTATTGAACGGTTTCGAATATCAAGTATAGAGCCGAATTTAATCCATGATGAGGTGATTTACTTTATAGCTCATTCGAAAAAATTTGTGCCTCACTTTCATATACCACTTCAATCTGGTTGTGATAAAATTTTAAAATTAATGCGAAGGCGATATACAGCTTCTCTTTATCGTGATAGAGTGAAATTAATAAAGGAACTTATGCCCCATGCAAGCATTGGTGCTGATGTGATAACAGGTTTTCCTGGAGAAACAGTGGAAGACCATAACACCACTTTAGCATTTATTCAATCACTTCCTGTTTCCTACCTACATGTGTTTACTTACAGCAGTAGGTCCAACACTCCAGCTGCAACTATGGCTCAACAAGTTGATGCTGCTGAAAAGAAGAATAGAACTGCCTCGCTAAGAACCTTGTCTGCTAAACTGGAAAATTACTTCTATGAAAGCCAACGAAGCACAAAAGTGAATGTACTTTTTGAATCTGAAAATAAAAATGGTTTTATAGCTGGTTATTCAGAAAACTACATTAGAGTAACTGCCGATTTTAATCAGAACCTAGTGGGCAAGCTTGTAGCTGTTACCTTAGATAATCGACCAAATGCTGGCTCTTATCATTACTCATTAGAAAATAAAATATAACCATGTTTCCAGGCGTATCTGATATATTCAACTACCTTTTTGGTACCAATAGCCAAATACATTTCCCTCCCACTTTTGGAATGATGGTGGCCATCTCTTTTGTAATAGCAGCTATCACATTACGGAAGGAGTTAAAAAGAAAATATCACAGCGGTATCATTTCTCATCAAGATATTACCATAGCCGCTAAAAATGAAATTGCATTTAGTGAATATGCCAGTTCGTTTGTATTTGCTTTTCTGCTTGGTTTTAAATTATTTTACATTATTCAAAATGCTAATATATTTTTCTCCAACCCTGCAGCCATATTGCTTTCTATTAAGGGTAATCTATCTGGAGGGTTGCTGCTAGGAATAGGTGCCTTGATGCTCAAATGGTATGAACATTATCAGCTAAAAAGAAACCCAATCAAAGAAAAAAAAGAACGCATTTATCCCCATCATTTAACCTACGAAATAGCCTTGTATGCTGCCATTGGTGGAGTGATTGGTGCAAAGGTGTTTAATGCCTTAGAAGATTGGGATGCTTTTATCTCAGATCCTATGGGAATGCTTTTAAGCGGAAGTGGTTTAACATTTTATGGAGGATTAATTGTGGGTGCTGCCACCGTATTTTGGTATGCAAGAAAAAATAATATTCCACTATTAGTATTATGTGATGCTGCTGCTCCAGGTTTAATTTTAGCTTATGCGATAGGGAGAATAGGGTGCCAACTGAGTGGCGATGGTGACTGGGGCATTGTTAATTTGGCTCCAAAACCATCATGGTTTATTTTCCCAGATTGGGCTTGGTCCTTTACCTACCCTAACAATGTACTTGGAGAAGGACTTCCCATAACAGGCTGTGAAGGTAAGTACTGCTATGCTCTTGCCCAACCTGTGTTTCCTACACCAATTTATGAAACGGCTGCAGGTACATTAATTTTTGGAATACTGTGGATGATCCGAAAAAAAATAGCAACACCAGGCAAACTATTCTGCGTCTACTTATTTTTCAATGGCCTTGAACGTTTTCTAATTGAGCCTATCAGGACCAATTCACAATATCATATCGCTGACCTTTCTTTTACTCAAGCACAATTTATTTCAATCGTCTTATTAATTGCTGGCGCAGTTGGCTATTTGTTTCTGAAAAATAAAACATATGCAAAAAGATAGACTAGCAGCAATCACCCAACAAGCCATTTCAGCTACACACCAAACTGCAGCATTCATTGCCAATGAGCGGAAGCATTTTAAACTTTCAGCAATAGAACGCAAAGGCCACAATGATTTGGTGAGCTATGTAGATAAAAATGCTGAAAAACAATTGATAGCTGCTTTACAAAAAATTGTACCAGAGAGTACCTTCTTAGCTGAAGAAAGTAGCAATAATGGCAAGACTTCGGAATGTTATTGGATCATCGATCCACTTGATGGGACAACTAATTTTATTCACGGGCTTCCATGTTATTGTATTAGCATTGCCCTTGTAGTGAAAAATAAAATAATGGTAGGTGTTATTCATGAGATAAATTTAAATGAAACCTTTTCTGCTTTTCTCGGTGGCGGAGCTTTTCTTAATGGAGAAAAAATTTCTGTTAGTCCTATCACACTGCTAAGTGATGCGCTTATCGCAACAGGATTCCCCTATAGCAATTATTCAAGACTTGCACCTTACATGGAAGTGTTCAACCATTGTATGTTTCATACGCATGGCCTTAGAAGATTGGGGTCTGCAGCAGCAGATTTGGCCTATGTGGCTGCCGGACGACTTGAATCTTTTTTTGAATATGGTTTGCAACCATGGGATGTAGCTGCTGGAATCTTATTGGTGCAAGAGGCTGGCGGAATGGTAAGCGATTTTAATGGTGGCAACAATTACCTTTATGGGAAAGAAATAATTGCGAGTAATAATCACATTGCGCCACAAATGCTATCATTGGTAAAAGAAAAATTTTCTACGCATTAAATCTCCGTTATCATCAATTCGGTTCTTCTATTTTGACTTCTACCCTCTTCAGTTTTATTTTCAGCTACCGGCTTGGTATCTCCATAACCCTTGGCAACTATTCTTGATCCATCCACTCCCATTGCAATCAGCTTTTTTAATACTGCATCTGCACGTTTCTGACTTAGTGAAAGATTGTAGTTCTTATCGCCAGTATTATCAGTATGGCCACTTAATTCGATTTTCAGATTCTTATTTTTTACCATAAACACAAGTACTTTATTTAACTCGGCTTCAGAAGTCCCTTTGACATCAAACTTGTCAGTATCGAAAAATATATTCTTAAGGACTATTTTTTCACCAACACTTATTTTATGAAGCATTACCTCTTTATAGAATGGCATTAATTCCGTTCCATTTAAATCTAAAAGAAAACTTTCACTATGAAACAGATATCCGTCAAGGCTCACATTGAGTGCGTAAGTCTTACCTGCGGGCAAACTAACCAAATAGGCTCCAGTGCTAGCATCAGCGAAACTCGACACTACCTGCTTACCAGTGGCTATGTCTATTAACTCAAATTTGGCACCAAGCGGTAGCTTGGTGTTTGCATCCATCACTTTTCCCTTTAGGTAAGTAATGGCAATTGGCTTCGCCTCCTGTGGCAATTCAAAAGAATATAAATCCAAGCCTCCAAAGCCACCTGCTTTAGCTGAAGCAAAATAAGCCAACCTTCCATTAGGATGTACAAGTAATGAATTTTCATCATCGCTTGAATTTATTGGATATCCCAAATTTATTGGAATAGACCAACTACCATCGGCCTGTTTTCTGGATAAAAACAAATCATTGCCGCCCATTCCGGGATGTCCATCGCTTGCAAAATAGAGCGTTTGGTTATCAGGATGTATGAATACACTACTTTCATTACCAGCTGTATTGATATTCTTCGATACACTAACAGGCTCGCTCCAGCGACTACTATCATCAATAGAACTAATCAAAATATCAAGATTTGTATTTTTATTTTTATCACTAACCTTTCTCACAAAGTAAAGTGTCCGTCCATCACTACTAAAGGATGGTTGACTTTCCCAGCTACTGCTATTTATAGGAAGTTCTAAATTTCGGGCCACTCCCCAGGCTGATCCTGATTTTTTACTTATAAACACATCGCAGCTGCCATATCCTTTCTTGCCTCCCGGATAACCATCCAATTCCTTGCAAGCGGTAAAAAATAGGTATTGACCATCAGCACTTAGTGATGGAGCCCCTTCATTGCCAAAGGTATTTACTTCTTTCATTGCCAAGGCTAGAGACCAAGTATTGGCTACCAATGATGAGATAAAAAAATCCTCTTGCGACATGCCACTTCTACCATCTGCAACCGGTAGTTTTCTAGTGAATAAGAAGGTTGATCCATCAGCCGTTATAGCTGGAAAATACTCATCATGAATAGAATTAATTTGATCGCCCAGATTAATTGGTGCAAAAGGTTTAGGATGTTTGACAGCTTCAGCTGCAAATAAAGAAGATGCACGTAGCAAAGCTGCCTTAGGTAATAATTCAGGTGTGGCAGTGGGGTACTTTAGAAATTGATCAATGAAATTAGTAGTGGCATCATAACGCTGTAAATAAAAACTATACTTGGCAGCACTAAAATAAGCGTTCGGAAAAAAACTAGAATCGGCCTTGAAGCTGCTTTCATAACTAGCAACCGCCTTGTCATATAATTTAGAATCTGCATAAATATTTGCCTCTAGTAAATAAGCCTCCACAAATTTCGAATCGGCCTTTAAAGCATCCTTAACTGCTGCTAAAGCCTTTTCATCTTGATTGGAATTATAATAGGCTACAGCAGCCTCAAGAGCTCTAATAGCTGACTTGTTGGCAGACGAATATTGTTTTTCCTGATACCGTTGAGCATAGGTTAAATTTATACAAAAAAAGAAAAATATTATTAAAATTGATTTATACATATATTTAATTAAGGGACATTAATTATTTTGTGAGTCTGAATACTAATTTGCCAATTAGGATGATCTTTTACAAAGTCAATAATTAATGGGATGGATTTTTGGAACTTACTGTATTCAGGTTGTAAGTATAATTTACAATCTTGCCTCACTGATGGAGCATGTGAAAGTGCCCAATCTAAATCTGATGAATTATACACAACTATTTTTAACTCATCGGCCTTTTGCAATACTTCCTTTATTGGGGGCATAAACTTTTTTGGGGAAACACATATCCAATCCCATTCACCAGTAAGTGGATGCGCACCAGATGTTTCAATCCAACGATGATAGTTGTTAAGGTGCATAATTTCAGTCAGTGAACATAAATTGTGCATACAGGGTTCGCCACCTGTAATCACTACATTACGGGCTGGAGTAACTTTTACCCAATCAACAATTTCATTTAATGAAAAAGTGGGATGCTTGGCAGCATCCCAACTATCTTTTACATCACACCACACGCATCCTACATCACAACCTCCGAGCCTAATAAAATAAGCAGGTTTTCCTGTATTGTACCCTTCACCCTGTATAGTATAAAAATGCTCCATCACTGGGAGCTGCATTGGAGTATGATTCATTTTTTAGTCATGATGCGTTCCGTGATCCTTTTGACAACACTTAGGCAATTTATTATGCGCTTTTTGATCTGCCAAAAGTGTATCTGCATCATATCCCGTTTTAACTATGGCTTGTCGAATTTTTTCAGCATTGGTCTTAGTAGTGTCTATAACTACATAAACCGTTTGAGCCGCATAATCAACATTGCTATACTTTACCCCTTTTTCAAAAGAAAGGTATTCCTCAATTCGGTCTTTACAGTCGTGGCACTTGGTGGATGTCTTAATTTTTAATGTGTCTTGAGCACTTGCAGCTATAGAAAGTATGCTCAAAATAAAGAGTAGCATTAATACCACTTTGATTTTTTTGTGATTTAAATTATTCATCTGTTTGAGTATTTAACTTTTATTATATTTTTTTAATATTATATTTTATTCCTATGTACAATCTCCTCCCTTCAAGTGGTCCCCAGATATTCATAGCATCAAAAGTTGAGCCAAAAGGATTGTTATAACTTATTACAGCATTTCGCTGCCTTAAGTTACCTATGTTTACACATCCTGCATAGATATCAAACTTTCGAAATTCACGTGTAACTTGCGTGCTTGCCAAATAAAAATAGGGCGATGTGGCCGGCAATTGTCCAAATACAGGATCAATAGTAGTATTGGTCATTCGCTTGTTTCCTTCCATGGTGACGGTAAAATCAATTTTAAAATGATCGTTAAACATGCCATAAGCCAAATTTACCAAGGCCTTTTCATTGGCAATAAATGGCTTCCTAATTATTTTTCCATTGTATGTAGCCCGCACATCATCGGTTTTATAAGCCAATCTAAAATCAAGATTGGCCAATAATTCATAATCAAACGTAAACTGCAAACTATTAGCAAAGGATTTACCATTGAGATTATAAAACCGTACTTCTGTAGGACTTGAGAAATAATCAGCAAGGTATTGATTCATGAAACTAGTATGATATGCATCGGCTACAAATGATCCGCTTCTTCCATTCCATTTGAATCGAGTGGTTATACTCAATCCGGTATTGAAGGCTATTTCCTCTGCTGGCATTTCATTTCTCACTATTACGCGGCCTGTGGCCAACATAGGTAAATTATCGGCAACCATATAAGGCAATCGATTACTAATTCCACCGCTCCACTTTAGCGACACATCATCAGTAATTGAATATCTTAAATGAACTTTTGGGGAATACAGAAAGCCGTATTGATTATGATAATCGGCTCGAAGGCCGGCAATGAGCATCCATTTACTGAGGTAAGTATAGGTGTACTCATAGAATACTCCATTGGTGAGCCAGGTATGTTCGTCATTCGTTATCTCATTAATTTTACCTTCCAATGTTTCATATTGTAAATTATATCCAGTTTTAAAAGTATGATTGGTATTACCTATCATACCTTGATAAATAAACTGATAATAGCCATTCTTTTGTATGGCATCATACGACTTTAATCCGAAGGTGGCTTTTAATTCGTGATTTGACAATGAAATAATATTTCCGATACTTTTAATAGGATGATGCGGAAATAAAATGCCTACCTTGGCATAGCCCTCTACCCTATTATTAATGACCTGCGTGGTGAATAAATGATTAGGCCCATGGTGCCCATTATGATCAGGATCATTGGCTAATTGCCCAGCCTCTTTAATATCGTATACATACTTTATTCCGTACTGTGCTTCTAGATTATTGCCATTAAAATAGGACCAACGGTTGTAAAGGTTAATCTGTCTTGTGTGTGGCATATCGTAAAACGAATCATTGTTGAAGTCTATCTGATTCTTCATCCTGTTTCCATGAGTAAACAGGGAAGTTGACCATTTATCATTCAATTCTTTTCTATAAATAACATTAAACTCTGATCTATTATTTTGTTCGGCATATAGATTGACAAACAATTCAGGTAGCTTTTTTTCTATTGGTTTTTTAAACTCAATGTTTAATGCCCCTGCAGTTCCTTCAAAGCCGTTCACTACTGAACCATTGCCTTTGGTTACTTGTATTCCCTCCATCCAAGGCCCAGGAACAAAGACCAATCCATAATTTGCCGCAATACCACGGTAAGCTGGAATCATTTCATGTAATTGCTGAACATAGACTCCACTTAAACCCAAAAGTTGTATCTCTTTGGCACCGGTAACCGCATCTCGGTAAGCTACAGTTACTGCAGGACTTGTTTCAAAACTTTCGCTTAAATTACAACAAGCCGCTTTTCTTAATTCTCCTTCTCCAATTTTAAGTATGTTGATGGGGTCAATAGTGCTAATGGAAGTGGTACCATTTCGCTCAACAATGTTTACTTCACTTAAACTGATTACTTCTTTTAAGGAAATAATTGGTGGTATGTATTGTGATGATAGTGTATCAGTATTATAGCCGCTTAAACTAATGATGATTGGTGATGGCAGTATAAGGGTATCTGGTATTGTTACAATCCCTGCGGTATCAGTAGTGCTAGCCCATCCGCTTAAAGTATACAGCAATAAAACGCCCGGTAATGGGTCGCCTGTGCGGGCATCCACTATTTTAATATTTATAGCATGAAGTGTTGCTGCATTAAAAAGCAACATCGATACTATATAACAATATAAATATCTACACATTGAATATTTGTACTAAAAATTAATTTATAAGTATGAATTTTCTCCTTTAAAAAGAAAATCATGCTAAATTCTTAGTACGCTATAAACCCCTGGCAGGGTGTTAGTTTGAAAAGAAATTCTGTAAAAAGCTGTACCAGCCTTCTGCTCACCGAAATAAAATTGATAAATAGTAGCTAAAGCTACTGAGCACGTGGGCGCTATGGTGAAATTAAAATCCTCAGTTAATGCTGCTGCATTTAGCTTACTATATTGGATTACTTCATTGCAGCAATTTTCTTCTTCGGCCAATGGCTCATCATCACAACATGACTTATTGTTCTGATCAGATTTATCAGGCTTATCACAGCATGCTGCGTTCACTATTCCGGTGTGCGAACATATACTATACACCATTGCAAATCCATTGTTAGCAAAGGCATATTGAAGTATTAAACTAAAAAGCACCAACCGTTTTAGCATGCATCAAAAGTAAATGAATATTATGAAAGATAGA